>JAJTCN010000036.1 GCA_021323335.1 Ramlibacter sp. | reverse complement strand
CAAGTCAGAGCTCGGACGCTGGCTGGCGCAGGCCGGCCGGCACGCGAACGCCCGCGAGGTGCGCCGCGCCATGGAGATCTGCGTCGACAACGCGAACCGTTCCATCTTCAACGCCGCCAACTCGAATCCGCAGTACAGCGGCATGGGCACCACCCTGGTGGTGGGCGTGTTCCAGGACGGCCGCCTGATGCTGGGGCACATCGGGGACTCCCGCTGCTACCGCCTGCGCGGGGCGGCCCTGGAGCAGATCACCAAGGACCACTCGCTGCTGCAGGAGCAGATGGACGCCGGGCTGATCACGCCGGAGCAGGCGGCCACTTCCACCAACAAGAACCTGGTGACCCGAGCGCTGGGGGTCGAAGACGCCGTCCTGCTCGAAGTCAACGAGCACAAGGTCGAACCGGGCGATCTTTATCTGATGTGTTCCGACGGACTGTCGGATATGCTGGACGATGAGTCGATCGCCCGCATCATGGCGAGCGAGCTCCCGCTGGAGCAAAAATCGGTGCAGCTGGTCGACGCTGCGAACGCGAACGGCGGAAGGGACAATATTTCGGTGCTGCTGGCGCAAGCCAGCAGCGGCTCGAGGAAAAGGGGACTGATCTCGCGCTGGCTCGGACAATAAGGGCGTGACGGTCGCAAATTTGCATTGAGGAACAGGAGTCGACCATGCCGAAGATGATCGTTTCGATCGACGGTGTCGTCATCAAGGAAGTGCAGTTGACGAAGGACCGGACCACGCTGGGCCGCCGTCCGTACAACGACATCGTGATCGACAACCTGGCAGTGTCGGGCGAGCACGCCGTGCTGCAATTGACCGGCAACGAGGTCTACCTGGAGGACCTGAATTCCACCAACGGCACCTACGTGAACGGGAAAGCCGTGAAGAAACAGTTGTTGCAAAACAACGATACGGTGGAAATCGGAAAGTACAAGATCAAGTTCATCAACGAGGCGCCGGGCGCCACGTTCGAGAAGACCATGATCATGAAGGCCGGCATGGTTCCTCCCATGCCCGCCAGGCCTGCCGCCGCCCCCGCGGGCGCTGCCGCCACCGCCACGGCCGCCGCCCCGGCGCCGCCCGGCGCCACCCTGGGCACCACCAACGACCCCGCACTCAACGCCAGCATCAAGGTGCTGTCCGGCGCCGCCGCCGGCCGCGAGGTGCCGCTGGTGAAGGTGGTCACCACCATCGGCAAGCCTGGCGTCGCCGTGGCCGCGATCACCAAGCGCTCGCACGGCTTCGTGGTGGCGCACGTCGAAGGCTCCAACAAGCCCACCCTCAACGGGTCGGCCATCGGGCCGGAGCCGGTGACGCTGAAGAACGGCGACATGCTGGAACTCGCCGGCACCCAGATGCAGTTCCTCCAGGTCGGCTGACGCCGGCCGCCCGCCCGTGGGCCTGCTCGCGCGGCACTGGTCGCGCATCGCGATCACGCTGATCCCCCTGGCCTTGGCCCTGATGCACGCCGTCGGGGTGCTGCACATCGGGGTGCTGCAGCGGCTCGACGACATCATCTACGACGCCCGCCTGCGCGCCACCATGCCGGGCACGCTGGACGAGCGCGTCGTCATCGTCGACATCGACGAGAAGAGCCTGGCGGAGATAGGCCGCTGGCCGTGGGGCCGCAACCGGCTGGCCGAGATGGTCGACGAGCTGTTCGACCGCCAGAAGATCGAGCTGCTCGGCTTCGACGTGGTGTTCGCCGAGGCCGACGAAAGCTCGGGCCTCAAGCGCCTGCGCCAGCTGGCCCAGGGCGAGCTGAAGGACCAGGCCGGCTTCGCCGAGCGCATCGCGCAGCTGCAGTCCTCGCTCGACTACGACGCCGCGTTCGCCCGGGCGCTGAAGGACCGGCCGATCGTCCTGGGCTACTACTTCACCAGCGACCGCGAGGGCCGCACCTCCGGCGTGCTGCCCAGGCCGGTGATGAACCAGGAGGCGATGCACGGGCGCCCCATCAAGTTCACCAGCTGGAACGGCTTCGGCTCCAACATCGAGCAGCTCGCGCGGTCGGCGCCGGCCGGCGGCTTCTTCAACCCGATGGTCGACGGCGACGGCGTCGTGCGTGCGGTACCGCTGGTGGCGGAACACAAGGGCCAGTACTACGAGTCGCTGGCGCTGGCGATGTTCCGGATGCTGGTGGGCTCGCCGGCGGTGGAGCCGGGCTTTCCGACCGAGTCGTACCTGCCACGGCACTACCAGGGGCTGGACCACATCCGCCTGAAGCTCGGCGAGCGCTCGCGCGCGATTCCCGTGGCCGAAGGGGTGATCACGCTGGTGCCGTTCCGCGGCGCCGGCGGCCCGGCGGGCGGCTCCTACCAGTACGTCTCGGCGGCCGACCTGATCGGCAAGAAGCTGCCCGCCGAAAGCCTCAAGGGCAAGATCGTCCTGGTGGGGACGACGGCGCCGGGGCTGCAGGACCTGCGGGTCACGCCGGTGAGCGAAACCTATGCCGGTGTCGAGACGCACGCCAACCTGATCTCCGGCCTGCTGGACAACCGGATCCCGGTGAAGCCGGACTACGCCCTGGGCTACGACCTGGTGATCCTGGTCCTCTCGGGCCTGCTGCTGGCGTTCGCGCTGCCGCTGCTGTCCGCGCCGCGCGCCGTGATCCTGAGCGTGGTGGTCGCCGTGGCCATCTTCGCCCTGAACTTCTACCTGTACATGGCGCACATGCTGGCGCTGCCGCTGGCGGCGGCGCTCGCCATGGTCGGCACCGCGTTCGCCCTGAACATGAGTTACGGCTACTTCGTCGAAAGCCGCAGCAAGCGGGAGCTGGCCAACCTGTTCGGCACCTACGTCCCGCCGGAGCTGGTGGACGAGATGGTGAAGGACCCGGACAGCTACAGCATGAAGGCGACGAACAAGGAGCTGACCGTCATGTTCTGCGACATGCGCGGCTTCACCAAGATGTCCGAGCGCATGGAGCCGACGCAGCTGCAGGAGCTGCTGAACGCCGTGTTCAGCCGCCTCACGGACATCATCCGCGCCAACCGCGGAACCATCGACAAGTACATGGGCGACTGCGTCATGGCCTTCTGGGGCGCCCCGGTGGAAACCCCGAAGCATGCCGAACTGGCGGTGAAGGCCGCCATCGAGATGTCGCTGGCGGTGCGTCAGATCAATGCGGAGCACCGCGCCAAGGACATGCTGGAGATCGGCGTGGGCGTCGGGCTGAACACCGGGACCATGTGCGTGGGCGACATGGGCTCGGACATTCGCCGCAGCTACACCGTCATCGGCGACGCGGTGAACCTGGGCTCCCGGCTCGAAGGGCTGTCCAAGGCCTACGGGGTGGACATCGTGGTCAGCGAGAGCACCCGCAAGCTGGCGCCCGACTTCGCCTGGCAGGAGCTGGACCGGGTGCGGGTGAAGGGCAAGGAGCAGGCCGTCGGCATCTTCTATCCCATCGCCCCCGCCGGCGCGGTGGACAAGGCCGTGGCCGACGAACTGAAGATCTGGGGCGCCTTCCTCAAGGCATACCGGGCGCAGGACTGGGACCAGTGCGACCTGCAGATGCTGAACCTTCAGCGCCTGGGTGCGCAAAAATACCTTTACGAGCTGTACTCCGAACGTGTAGCCTCGATGAGGTTGCTGCCTTTCGACCCCTCCTGGGACGGCGCGACCAATTTCGAGACGAAATAAAGAGGGCGCGAATGCGGGTGCGGGTGCTGGGTTGTTCCGGCGCGATCGCGAAGGACTGCAGGACCACGTCTTTCCTGATCGACGGCGACGTCCTCGTCGACGCCGGCACCGGCGTGGGCGACCTGACCCTGGAAGAGATGCGCGGCATCCGCCACGTGCTCCTCACGCACTCCCACCTCGATCACGTCGCCGCCCTGCCCCTGATGGTGGACGCGGTCGCCTCGCACATCACCGAGCCGATCCGCGTGTCCGCGCTGCCCGGCACCATCGCGGCGCTCAAGGCGCACATCTTCAACAACGTGATCTGGCCGGACTTCAGCCGCATCCCGACACCGCAGGCGCCCTTCGTCAGCTTCCACGAAATCCAGGTGGGGCAGACCCTGGAGCTCAATGGCAAGTACATCGAGGTGCTCCCGGCCGTCCACACCGTGCCGGCCTGCGGCTATGCGGTCGCGTCCGGCCAGGGCTGCTGGGTCTTCACCGGCGACACCGAGCGCAACCCCGCGTTCTGGCGGCGCCTCAACGAGATGGACGTGGCTGCGCTGGTCATCGAGACGGCATTCAGCAATCGCGAGCAGGACCTCGCCCGGCGCAGCCTGCACCTGTCGCCGCATGCCCTGGCCGAGGAGCTGGACTGCATCGACAAGGGCAAGCACTTCCCCATCTTCATCACCCACACCAAGCCGGCGGAGACCGAGCTGATCATGACCGAGATCCAGCGCTTCGACCAGACGCAGCCGTTCGGCCCGAACGTCACGCACGACATCCGCTGGCTGCGGGCGGGCCAGGAGTTCGAGCTATGAGCGCAGTGTTGAAGCCGCCTCGCGACAGCGAGCAGGAGTTCCTCAGTTCGCAGCAGCTGCCGCCGGAAAAGCGCGGCATCTCCTTCGAGGCGCTGTTCTTCCGCCAGCTGCAGGCGGTGACCACCCGCATCCACGCCACCGAGAACATCGACGAGATCATGCTCGAGGCGTCGCAGGACATCTGCAAGCTGCTCAACGCCGACCGCCTGACGCTCTACGCGGTCAACGAGGACCGCAGCGCGATCATCTCCAAGGTCAAGACCGGCCTGAACACCAGCCGCGACCTGAAGCTGCCGATCAGCCCGCAGAGCATCGCCGGCTACGTGGCGATGGCGCGCGAGCTGGTGAACATCGCCGACGTCTACGACGACGAGGCGCTCAAGCGCATCCATCCGAGCCTGACCTTCCTGAAGGAAGTGGACAAGCGCTCCGGCTACCGCACCAAGCAGATGCTGGTGGTGCCCATCCTCGACGGCGACGTGCTGCACGGCGTGCTGCAGGTCATCAACAACAAGAGCGACCAGCCGTTCGGCGAGCTCGAGATGGAAGGCGCGGGGCAGCTTTGCAAGACGCTCGCCCACGCCATCCGCCAGCGCATGCAGCGCGCCGAGGACGGCGCCCGGCGCAAGGCCACCAAGTACGACGGCCTCATCGCCGACGGCGTGCTGACGCAGGACGAGCTGCAGAAGGCGGTGCTGAAGGCGCGCGAGCGCTCCACGCCGGTGGAACAGGTGCTGATGTCGGACTTCTCGATCCGCCCGGCGCAGATCGGCCCGTCGCTGTCCAAGTTCTTCGGCGTGCCGTACGAGCCGTTCAGTGCCGGGCGCATTCGCGTGGACGCGCTGCAGGGCGCGCTCAAGCGCGAGTTCGTCAACGAGCAGGGCTGGATCCCGCTCGAGGAAGGGCCGGACGGCCTGGTGGTGATGTGCACGGACCCCGAGGCCGTGCGCAACTCGCGGATCATCCCGCAGATCTTTCCGCGGGCCCGCAAGTTCGCCTGGCGGGTGACCACGCAGACCGAGTTCGAGGAAACGGTGGCGCAGCTCTGGGGCGCGCCGGACGTCGGCGAATCCGTCGAGGACATGCTGGCCGACCTGGGCGGCCCCCTCGACGACGACGGCAGCGACGACAACTCGCTCGAGTCCGCGGCCGCCGACAACGAGCTGGTGAAGTTCGTCAACAAGATCATCGTCGACGCCTACAACCAGAAGGCCTCGGACATCCACATCGAGCCGCTGCCCGGCAAGCTCAAGACCGGCATCCGCTTCCGCATCGACGGCACGCTGGTGCCCTACGTGGAAGTGCCGGCGCACTTCCGCCAGGCGATGGTGACGCGCCTGAAGATCATGTGCGACCTCGACATCTCCGAGCGCCGCAAGCCGCAGGACGGCAAGATCAAGTTCAAGAAGTACGGGCCGCTCGACATCGAGCTGCGCGTGGCCACCATCCCCTCCGCGGGCGCGGTGGAGGACGTGGTGATGCGGATCCTGGCCGCCGGCGAGCCGATCCCGATGGAGAAGCTCGGGCTCACCAAGCACAACCGCGAGAACCTCGAGAAGACGGTGAGCAAGCCGTACGGCCTGTTCTACGTCTGCGGGCCCACCGGCTCCGGCAAGACGACCACGCTGCACTCGATCCTGAAGTTCCTCAACACGCCGGAAACCAAGATCTGGACGGCGGAGGACCCGGTCGAAATCACCCAGCGCGGACTGCGCCAGGTGCAGGTGAACAAGAAGGCCGGCATCGATTTCGCGCTGGTGATGCGTGCCTTCCTGCGCGCCGACCCGGACATCATCATGGTGGGCGAGTCGCGCGACAAGGAAACGGTGTCGATGGGCGTCGAAGCCTCGCTCACCGGCCACCTGGTGTTCTCCACGCTGCACACCAACTCGGCCCCGGAATCGATCACCCGCCTGCTGGACATGGGCATGGACCCGTTCAACTTCGCCGATGCGCTGCTCGGCATCCTGGCGCAGCGCCTGGCCAAGCGGCTGTGCAGCTGCAAGGAGGCCTACGTGCCCTCCCACGAGGAGCTGCGCAGCTTCATCGCCGAATACGCGCTGGACCTGAAGCAGACCGAAGCCTGGGTGGCCGACCCCGGCGGCGAGGCGCAGAAGCTGTACGAGAGCTGGGTCGAGAACTACGGCGAGGACGGCCAGGTCAAGCTGTATCGCGCCGTCGGCTGCGACAAGTGCAACAAGACCGGCTACAAGGGCCGCGTCGGCCTGCACGAACTGCTGGTCGCCGACGACGAGATCAAGCGGCTGATCCAGGAGCGGGCCCGGGTGGCGACGCTGTTCGTGTCCGCCGTGGCCAGCGGCATGCGCACGCTGAAGATGGACGGCATGGAGAAGATCCTGATGGGGCTGACGGACCTGAAGCAGGTTCGGTCAGTCTGTATCCGTTAGTGACGCGTTTCGTCAGTCCTGTCTGACGTTCCTGTCGGTCTCGAGCCCGCCGGCGGGGAAAAACCGTAGGTTTCATGAAGCGTCAACTGCAAAAGGGTTTCACCCTGATCGAACTGATGATCGTGGTCGCGATTATCGGTATCCTGGCTGCCGTGGCTCTGCCCGCCTACCAGGACTACACCAAGCGCGCCAAGATGTCCGAAGTGATCCTGGCTGCTTCCAGCTGCCGTACCTCGATCACGGAAGTGATCCAGTCGGCCACCGGCACCCTGCCGACCGCCGGCAATTGGGGCTGCGAGCAGACCGCCGCTAGCGGTTCTTCCCAGTACGTGGCGAAGGTCGAGACCGATGGCACCGGCAAGATCACCGTCACCAGCCAGAACATCCCCAACAAGGATGACGGCTCCTCCAACGGCGTCGTGACCCTGAAGCCGTTCCTGGTCGACGGCACGACCGAGCCGACGGCCGGCACCTCGGTGGGCAAGTGGCGCTGCGGCAGCGCGGCCGACGGCACGACCGTTGCCCTGAAGTTCCTGCCGGGCTCCTGCCGCGGCAACTAAGCGGACGATGGGTGGCCCCCTGCCTGGCTGGGGGCCTGCCTGGATCTGCGCACGAGCGGCCCCTGGCCGCTCGTTTTCTTTGCATTTCGTGCTGTCCCGATGACTGACATGGCTGCCGTCCTCCTTGATTCCGAAGCCGATTCGCGCCCCGGTGCCGACGCCTCGCTGGAGCTGACGGTTCTCATGCCCTGCCTGAACGAGGCCCAGACCGTCGCCACCTGCGTGGCCGCGGCACGGAGTTACCTGCAGGCCGCAGGGGTGCGCGGCGAAGTGCTGGTGGCCGACAACGGCTCCACCGATGGCTCCCAGGGCCTGGCGCGCGCCGCCGGAGCCCGCGTGATCGACGTGCCGCGGCGCGGCTACGGCGCAGCCCTCCATGCCGGCATCGCGTCGGCGCGCGGACGCTACGTGGTCATGGGCGACGCGGACGACAGCTACGATTTTTCCGCGCTGCAGGCCTTCCTGGACGAACTGCGCGGGGGTGCGGACCTGGTGGTCGGCAACCGCTTCCGGGGCGGCATCGCGCCCGGCGCCATGCCGCCGCTGCATCGCTACCTGGGCAACCCGGTCCTCAGCTTCGTCGGGCGCCTGTTCTTTCGCACCGACATCGGCGACTTCCATTGCGGCCTGCGCGGCTTCTCGCGCGACGCGATGCGTGGCCTCGGCCTGGTCTCGCCCGGCATGGAATTCGCCAGTGAAATGGTGGCCAAGGCGGCCCTCGCGGGATTGCGCATCGAGGAGGTGCCGACCACGCTGCGCCCCGACGGCCGCGACCGCCCGCCGCACCTGCGCACCTGGCGCGACGGCTGGCGGCACCTGCGCTTCCTGCTGCTGTTCTGCCCCCGCTGGCTGTTCCTCTATCCGGGCCTCGCGCTGGTGGCACTGGGGCTCGGTGGCTTCGCGGCCAGTGCCGGCGAGGCCGGCCCCCTGCAACTGGGCGTGCATTCGCTCCTCTACATGGCGGCCGCGACCGTGCTGGGCGCCCAGCTGGTCCAGCTGGCCCTGCTCACCAAGTGGATGGGCATCATGTCCGGGGTCGTGCCGCCCCAGCGCTGGCTGGACCGGCTGGCCCCGTACCTGAAGCTGGAAAACGGCTTGCTCGCGGGTGTGCTGCTGGTGGGCGTCGGGTTGACCTGGTCCGCCTGGCTGACGCTGGACTGGGGACGCGCGGGCTTCGGCGCGCTCGATCCGGCCCAGACGATGCGCATCGCCATTCCCGCGGTCACGCTCCTGATCCTCGGCGCCCAGGTCGCGGCGGGCTCGCTGTTCGCCGGCGCCCTGAATTACAGCTGGGCGTCGTCCGAGGGGAAACCGCCGGCGTGAACCAGGCAGCACCGACGCCGCTGGAGCGAATCCTCCCCGCCGCGGTGCTGCGATGGGAAGGCGTGCTGGTGTGCCTGGCAGCCTGGTGCCTGTTCCTCCTGGTACCTTTGTCGAACGGCGAACTCGGGCTGGGCTGGGACGCGCTCAACCACCACATCTACCTCGGATGGACGGCGGAGCAGCATCGCTTCGACCGGGATTTCCTGGGTGCAGGCTACCAGTCGTTCCAGGCGCCGTACCTGAACTGGCCGGTCTACCGCATGGCTGTCGGCGGCTGGTCGGGGTCCGCGGCGTCCATGGTGCTGGCATCGTTGCATGTGGTCGTGGTCTGGCCGGTCTGGATGTTGGCGCGGCTCTGCGTACCCGGCACGACCGTGTTCGACGCCGCCCTGCGCGCCCTCGCGGTGGCGCTGGCGTTCCTGTCTTCGCTGGTGCTTTCCGCCTTCGGCTCGACCATGAACGACGTCCTCGGGGCCGCGCCGATGGTGTGGGCCGTCGCCCTTGCCATGGAGCCGGTGGCGCGCGGCGCCGACCTCACGGCACCCAAGGCGCGTCGCTACGTCCTGGGCTCCGGGCTGGCGGCCGGCCTGGCCGTCGCGGTCAAACTCAGCAACGGTCCCCTGGCCATCCTGATGCCGGCCCTCTGGGTGCTTTGTGCGCGGGGCTGGGTGGCCCGTTGGATCGCGGTGCTGGTGGGGAGCTTGGGCGCGGTCGTCGGCTTTGCCGTCGGCTACGGCCATTGGGGCTGGTTGCTGTGGCGCTTCTACGGCAACCCCCTGCATCCCTTCTACGATCACTGGTTCGCGCCCCTGCGCGCCTGGACCGGCTGGGGCGGCTGACATGCGTTTCCAGCCCGACGATTGGGGCGACGCCTTGTGGCGTCCGTTCCGCATGGCGGCCGCTGACGGCGGCGTGTACGTCGAGATCATGGCGTCGGAGTTCCGCTTCCTGTTCGCGCTTGCCCTGCTGGCGCTGCTGGCCGGAATGACGCTGTTGCGGCGGCGCCGTGGCTTTGCGGAAATGCCCCCCGCGAATCGCGCCGCGCCCGCGGTGCTGGTTCTGCTTGCCGCCGTGGCCGTGGCCTTCGTGCCCTGGCTTGCCACCACCGGCAACGGCCGCTACTTCCTGCCCGTGCTCCTGCTGGTCGGGCCGGTCTGCGTGGGGCTGGCCGCGTTGCTGCCGGTGACACGCGCCATGCGGCTGGCCATTGCCCTCGGCATGGTCGTCCTGCAGGGGTTCGCCGTGCAGCAGGCCGCGCCGTGGCGTGCGTGGTCTCTCGCGGCGTGGAGAGAGGCACCGTACTTCCAGGTCGACATCCCGGCGGACGTGCGGGCGCAACCTGCGACGTACGTCACGATGTCCGCGATCAGCTATTCGCTGTTGGCGCCGCTGTTCCACCCGGACTCGCGCTGGATCAGCGTGCACAACGCGCCGGCGCCCCGCAGCGGCACGGTCGACTCGGCCCGGGCTCAAGCCCTGCTGGGCCGCGCCGAAGCCGGCCGCCTGGTGCTGCTGGTGCCAGCAGTGGCCGGCATGCTGACGGCGGAACGCCTGCCGAATGACCGCGTGGCCAAGGGGATCGACCAGCAACTGCGTCCGCACAGGCTGCAACTGGCAACGCCCCCGTCCTGCCGCTTCCTGCCCTCGCGCGGCCTGGCACGCATCGGGCTGGGCGAGAAGACTGAGCAGGAGCGTGCGCAATCCGGCTTCTGGCTGTGCCAGCTCGTTCGCAGCCCCGCATCCGATGACTTGCCGGCCGGCCACCGGCACGCCACTGTCTTCGGTGCGCTGGAAGCGCTTTGTCCGCGTTTCTTCCCCGCCGGCGGCGACGGCGACGACGTGCCGCTGTCCAATGGCGCGGTGCGTACTTACCACAGAGGCGACGTCAAGGCGTATGTCTACGACAGCGGCGAGGTGTTCTACAAATACTATAGGTCCATGAACCCGGTGCTGGTGGGCAAGTCGGACGATCTGCTGGCGGGGCGCCTTCAGCTGGATTGCGCAAGGGTGCGCGGCGGCGCGAAGCAGCCGTGAATCCGCAGCATCGCGCCGCCCGCACCGCCGCTTCCTGCCGTCGCGGAACGTTGCCATGGCCTTGCAAATGATGCCGCTTCTGCGCGCTTCGCGCCAAAGCCGCATCGCCGGCGCCCGCGCGTGGCTGCGCCGGACCGCGCACGCCTGCTACGTCTTCACGCCGTTGCCCACCAGGTGGAAGAACCGCGTGGCGTACCTCCTGTACGGGGTGACGGGATGGATCTTCAAGGGCGACAAGAATTACGAGGTCTGGCGCCGGCAGGGACGGGTGCGGCGGCTCGACATCCAGGTGCGGCCGATCGACGACGCCCAGGTCGATGCGGTGATCGCGGCCATCCGCTTCCCCGAGGTGCCGCGGCCGCTGGTGTCGATCATCGTCCCGTGCTACGGGAAGCTGAAGCACACCCTCGCGTGCCTGCGCTCGATCCACGCCTGCCTGCCGGCCGCATCGGTGGAGGTGATCGTCGCGGAGGATGCGTCGGGCGACCAGCAGATCACCCGGCTGCGCGAGGTGCAGGGCCTGCGCTTCCTGGAGAACGCGGCGAACCTCGGCTTCATCCGTTCCTGCAACGCCGCGGCGGGCCACGCCCGCGGTGAGTACCTCCACTTCCTCAACAACGACACGGAAGTGACTGCCGGCTGGCTGGATGCGATGCTGGCGCTGTTCGAGCGCGAACCCGGTTGCGGCCTGGTGGGCTCGATGCTGGTGTACCCCGATGGCCGGCTGCAGGAAGCCGGCGGCGCGGTCTGGGACGACGGCTCGGCGGAGAATTTCGGCGGGCTGGACTCGCCCACGCGCAGCGTCTTCAACTACGTGCGCGACGTGGACTACTGCTCCGGGGCCTCGCTGCTGATTCCATCCGCGCTGTTCCAGGCGCTCGGCGGCTTCGACGAACGCTACGTGCCGGCCTACTGGGAGGACACCGACCTGGCGTTCCGGGTCCGCGCGGCCGGCAAGCGCGTGCTGTACCAGCCGCGTTCGGTCGTCGTGCACCACGAGGGCATCTCCCACGGCACCGATGAAGCGGGCGGGTTGAAGGCCTTCCAGGCCGTCAATCGCGACAAGTTCCGGGAGCGCTGGGGCGAGGTCCTGCGAACCGAGCACTACCCGCGCTACTGGGACGTGCTGCGTGGCCACGACCGGCCCCCTGGCCGCAAGATGATCCTGGTGGTCGACCACTACACCCCGCAGCCGGACCGGGATGCGGGTTCCCGGTCCATGTGGTGCATCCTGCGCACGTTGGTGAAGATGGGGCTGGTGGTGAAGTTCTGGCCGCATAACGAGGCCTACGACCCCGACTACGCCGACCTGCTGCAGCAGGCGGGGGTCGAGGTGGTCGTGGGCGAGGAGGTGCGCGGCAACTTCTCCGGCTGGCTCGCTGCCAACGGCGACCGCCTCGACTACGTGCTTCTCAGCCGCCCCACCGTCGCCCCCGACTTCCTCCCGCTGCTGCGCAAGCAGACCGCGGCGCGCATTCTCTTCTACGGCCACGACGTGCACCACGAGCGGCACCAGCGGGAACACGCCCTCACCGGCTCCGAGACCGCGAGGCAGGAGGCGGCGAAATTCCGGGCGATGGAGCACGCGCTCTGGCGGCAGGTCGATGCCGTGTACTACCCCTCTTCCACGGAAACCGCGACGGTGCTTGCCGCCGTGCCGGGCGTGCACGCGTACACCATGCCGCTGTTCTACTTCGACGACGCGCCGGCGCCACCGGGGCCGCAGGGCCGCAAGGACATCCTGTTCGTCGCCGGCTTCGGGCATCCGCCGAACATCGATGCCGCGAAGTGGCTGGTCGACGAGATCCTGCCGCGCGTGCGCTCCGCCGCCGGGGAGGACGTCCACCTGTGGCTGGTCGGCTCGCATCCCACCGAAGAGATCCAGCAACTCTCCAGCGAGCACATCACGGTGACGGGGTACGTCAGCGACGAGAGGCTCATGGAGTTCTATCGCACCGCGCGGGTGGCGGTCGTGCCGCTGCGCGTCGGCGCGGGGATGAAGGGCAAGGTCATCGAGGCGCTGCACCATGGCCTTCCACTGGTGACGACGCCAGTCGGCGCGCAGGGACTCGAGGGCCTCGAGCAAGTGGCGCCGGTCTCGACCGACCCCGACTGGCTGGGGCGGCAGATCGGCCTGCTGTTGCGTGACGACGCGCGGTGGAGCGAGGCTTCGCGCGCGCAGATGCAGTACATGGCCGGCCGGTTCTCGGCGGACGCCATGGAACAGGCTCTGCGCATGGGCATGGATCTTCACCAAGCCGCGGTCCCGTGAAGGTCGTCCTGGTCAGCAGCCATCCGGCCTTTCCGGCCTCGGCCGGCAATTGCAGCCGCATCCAGCAACTGGCCCGCGCCGTGCTGCAACTGGGGCACGAGCTCACCTTCGTGCTGGTCCCGCTCACCCGCGAGCCGGTCGACGATGCGGCGCATTCCAGGCTGCTCGGTCCGGGACGCTATGTTCGCCTGGGAGAACGGTCGGTTCCTCAGCGCCCGCCTGAGCGCAACTGGCCGGGCAAGTGGACCCTGGGCCGGCTGGCGCGCGGACTGGAGATAGCCGGCGACCGCATCGCCCAGCACGCGCCCGGACGCTGGCTGCTGCGCCAGGGGGTGCGGGGCGACTATGCGCTGCAGCAGCTGCTGGGACGCGAGGCGGCCTACTACTCTTCGCTGGATGCGCTCTTCGACGCCGGCTGGGCGCGGCAACTGGAGGAGATCGGCCGCGACGCCGATGCCGTGATCGTGGAATACGTCTTCAACTCCTGGGCGTTCGCGTGCTTTCCCGCGTCCGCCACGCGCGTGCTGGACACGCACGATGCATTCGCCGACCGTCACCGCCCCTACCTGGCCCGCGGCATCAGCGATTTCTGGATCTCGCTGCGCGCGGCCGACGAGAACGCCGGATTCCGGCGCGCGGACCTGGTCCTCGCGATCCAGGATGAGGAGGCGCAGCGCTTTCGCCGGCAACTGGCCGCTGATGCCGACGCCAGTGGCCGCGGTCCGCAGGTCGCGGTGGTCAGCCACCTGATGCCACAGCCGCCAGTTGCAGTCGACGCCGGCGTGGATGGCAAGGCGCTTTTCGTGGCCTCCGACAATGCCACGAACCGCCACGCCGTGGACGGCCTGGTCCGCGACGTGCTGCCGCGCGTGGTGCGCGAGATCCCCCACTTCGATTTGCGCGTGGCCGGCTCCATCAGCGCGCACGTGGCCGCCAGCCCCAACATCACCCGCCTGGGCTGGATCGACGACGTGCACGAGGCCTACGCGCAGGCGCCGCTTTCGGTGAACCCGCTGCAAGTGGGTACCGGAATCAACATCAAGCTGCTGGAGGCCATGGCGGCGGGCGTGCCGACCGTGTCGACCGCCACGGGCGCGCGGGGCCTGCCGGAATCCTTCCGCGCGGGCGTGGTGACGGTGCCGGACCATGATCCTGCCGCCTTCGCGGCGCAGGTCGTGAGGCTGGCCCGATCCGCCGAGGCGCGCCGCGCCGTGGGCCGCGCGGCTTTCGAAGATGCGAGGCGCTGGAACGACCGGCAGCTGGCCACGCTGGCGACCTGCCTGGTCCCGCGCGGCGAGCTGGCCAGGATGCGCGCATCCGCAAAGCCTGATCTGCCGCGGCAACCGGACCACTGCATGCCATGAGGTTCGCACACTGGCTCCAGGCGATCGACCAGCGCTTCTACCGCTGGAAGTCCGACCATCTCATGTTCGGCGATTTCCATCGGCCCCTGACGCGCAATCGCGTCAACCTGTACTACTGGCGGCCGGCCATCGGCGACAACGTGGGGGACCTGGTGTCCCTCGTCGTGGTTCGCAGGCTGGCCCAGTCGCTGGGACTCGACTACGAGCAGCCGACACGGCAGACGCGCAAGCTGTTCGCCGTGGGGTCCATCCTGGAGCAGGCGGTGCCGGGTGCGACGGTTTGGGGCAGCGGCCTGCGCCACGCGATCCTCAGCCCCCATGGCATTCCCCTGGACGTCCGGGCGGTTCGCGGCCCCCTCACGCGCGACGCGCTGCTGCACGCCGGACATGCGTGTCCGGCCACCTACGGCGATCCGGCGATCCTGCTGCCGCGCTTCTACCGGCCGCAACCCGCCAAGGCCCGCCCGTTCCTGGTCGTCCCGCATTTCATGCGCGAGAAGGAACTGCTGGCCGCCCATCCCGCCAGCACGGTGTCGACGCTGACGTCGGATTGGGCCGGGTTCGTCGATGCCATCGCCGCGGCCGATCTCGTCATCAGCGGCTCGCTGCACGGCATCATCCTGGCCGAAGCGTATGGCGTGCCGGCCATCCTGCTGGCCAGTGCCATGGACCGTGATCGCTTCAAGTACGACGACTACTACGCCGGCACGGGGCGCGGCAGCTACGATGTGGCTCAAACAGTGGAAGAGGCGCTCGCCCTGGGAGGGCAGCCCCTTCCCGCGTTCGACGCGCTCCAGGAGGGCCTGTTGCAGTCCTTCCCGCGCGACCTGTGGACTTCCTGAGCATCCGCCGCGCACCACCCATGGCTGCCCCCGCCCTCCAGCAATACCTCCAGCTCTGGCGCCACCTCGCGCCTTACCACCGCCTCGGCGCGGCGGTGCTGGTCGCCGGAAACCTCGTCGCCGCGCTGTTCGAAGTCCTCGGCCTCGCGCTGTTCGGCATCGTGATGCTGCGCATCACCCAAGGCGGAAACATGCCGCCGGGCTTCTGGCTCACCGGGCTGGCCGGTCCCGCCGGAGCAGCGGACCTGCGCTGGGTGACCGCCGCCTGCGGGCTGGTGTACCTGGGCAAGAACGCGCTGATGGCGGGGCTCGCCTGGCTGGAAGCGCGGCTGGTGTTCGGCGTGCAGTCCCACCTGAGCGTGCAGGCGCTGGGCGCCATGCTGGCGCAGGACTACGAACAGGCGAGCCGCGGCGACGGCAGCGCCAGCGTCAACCTTCTCATGGGCGGCATGAGCGCGATCTCCATGAACCTGCTGCTGCCGGGATTGACGCTGTTGTCCGAGGGCATGCTGATGCTGGCGCTGGTGCTGTTCCTGCTGTTCACGCAGCCCGCCTTCTCGGCCGGCATGCTGGTCACGCTGTTGGTGATGACGGGGCTGCTGGTGCTGGCCAGCCGCCGCATCGTGCTGCGCCTCGGCCGCGACCGGACGCAGCTGGAGGACGAGCGCCTGCGCCTGCTGACCGGCATCTTCGGCCACCTGCGCGAGATGTACATCTATTCCGCGGCGCCCCGGGCGGTCGCGCACCTGCAGCGCCAGCTGGCGCTGCTGGGCGTCACCTACCGCGGCTTCCAGATGGTGGCGACCACGCCGCGCTTCGTGCTCGAGGCGACGCTCGTCACGGCGCTGCTGGTCGTCGTCTTCCTCCGCGTGCAAGCCGGGCTGGAGCCCACGCTCGTGGTCAGCATCGGAATCTTCGGTGTTGCGGGTTTCCGCTTGCTCTTGGGCATCAACCGGGTGGTCACCTGCGTGCAGGCCATGCGGTTCTCGGGCGCCATCGTGGAGCGCGTCGCCGGCGTCCTGGCGAGCGAGGCCGCGCCCGCGGCATCCGGTCGGGGCCGCAGCGGCCGACCGGACGGCTCGCTGAGGCTGCGCGGCGTCTCCTACGCGTACACGAAGAAGAAGACGGTGCTGCAGGAGGTGGACTTCGAACTGCCGCGACGCTCCCTCGTTGCGATCAAGGGCCGTTCAGGCGCCGGCAAGAGCACGCTGCTGGAAATCCTGGCCGGGCTGCGCACGCCGTCGACCGGCAGCGTCGAACTCGACGGCGAAAGCATTGCCAACAAGCAGGCCCTGGTGGGACGCGTGGCGTACGCAGGCCAGCAGCCGGCAGTCTTCCCCGACACGATCCGCGCCAACGTGGCTTTTGGCGTGGCGCCAGAGGACATCGACGACGCCGCGGTCTGGAAGGCGCTCGCGCGCGCGCATCTCGACGAGCTCGTGCGGGCTCTGCCGGAGCAGCTGAATTTCATGCTCGGGACGCAGCAGACCCTCTCGGGTGGCCAGATCCAGCGCCTGGCGCTGGCGCGTGCCCTCTACATCGACTGTGACTACCTGCTGCTGGACGAGCCGACCGCGGCACTCGATGCGGAGACCGAGCAGCAGTTGCTGGCCACCTTCCGCGAACTTGCAGCCACCACCGGGGTCGTCGTGGTTTCGCACCGCCCCGCGCCGATGGACGTGGCCGATGTCGTGTGGGAGCTGGTGGGCGGGCGCCTCGTGCACCCGGAGGCACCGGCCTCCCCGGAAGTCGACCCGCCGGTGCGGACCGTTGCCGCGCCCCATGTGAACGACGCGTGACCATGCTGTCCGAAGGGGCCGCCGCGCCCGTCACCTGTGCCGTGGTCGTCAACTGGAACGGCTGGCGCGACACCCTCGTGTGCCTGGAGAGCCTGTTCGCGCAGGGCAGCACGCCCCTGCGCGTGGTCATCTGCGACAACGCCTCGAGCGACGCGTCGGTGCGGGAACTGGTTGCCCATCTCCATCGGCGCTTCCCGCAATGGCAGCGCAGCGACGGCGTGGCCGGGGTGGAAGACCCGCATGCGCGCGAGGGTGTTCTCTCCGTGCACCTGCTGCAGATGCCGGTGAACCTGGGCTACGCCGGCGCCCTCAACGCCGGGATCGCGTGGGCGCGCCCGCGCTGGGCGCCGACCGGCTTCTGGCTCCTGAACAACGACGTGCAGGCCCAGCCGGGCGCGCTGGCCGCCTTGCTCGCCGCGCAGGCGAGCGTGCCGGCCGCGGGCATCTGCGGTTCGGTGCTGCTGGAGTGGGACGACCCCGACGCCGTGCAGGCGGTGGCCGGGATCTTTCGCCGCTGGCTGGGTGTCGGCTGGCACGACAAGAACGTGCCCGCGGACCGGGGGCCCGTGAGCCTGGCGGTGGATTACCCGGTCGGCGCGTCGATGTACGTCGCGGCCGACTACCTCGACCGCGTCGGCCCCATGGACCCCGGCTACTTCCTCTATTGCGAAGAGATGGACTGGGCCGAGCGCGGCCGGCGCTCCGGCTACCGCCCCGTGGTGGCGCTGGGCAGCAGGCTGCGCCACAAGGAGGGCGCGAGCACCGGCTCGCGCGGCGGAGTGCGCAACAAGTCGCTGCTGTCGGAGCGATACGGGGTGGTCAACCGGCTGCGCATTACCCGCAAGTTCTGGCCGCACTACCTGCCGGTGGTGTGGTCCAGCCTGGTGCTGGTGATCGCCGACCGGCTGCTGCATGGCGAAACCGCGCGCGCTGCGCTGGTGTTGCGGCTGATGTTCCGGCCTTCCCTCTGGCTGCGTCCGTGAGGGGGTGCAGCGTGCCACACAACCGGGATACCCCATGAACAAAGATCTGCAGCAGGCGGTCCTCCGGCTGCCCCTCGTGCGTTCGGTGGCCGCCCGGCGAGCATCGGCGGCCGTGCGCGTGCGCGCGCTCCTGCGCAGCCTCGGGGGCGCGGGCAGGCGGCTGGCGCGGCTGCAACGGGACATCGGCGCGCTGCTGCGCATCGATCCCGTCTTCGTCGCGGGGGACGCTGCGGCCTTCCAGCAGGGCGCGCAGCGCGCGGGACTGACCAACCGCTTGCCGCAGCATGAAAAGGCGCTGCGCGAGCACGGTGGCCGGATGCACCTGCCCCGGTTCTGCCTGTGCTGCAACGAGACCACGCCGATGCTGCTGGATCTGGAGTCGTCCTGGGAGGACAGCGACGGCAGCCGCATCCCCAACTGGCGGGAGCGCCTGGTCTGCAGTCATTGCGGCATGAACAATCGCCAGCGCCTCGTGGCCAAGCTCGTGCAGCAGGCTGCGCGCGAGCGCGCCGCGCCGCGGATCTACCTGATGGAGCAGGTCACTCCCATCTTCCAGTGGGTTCGCCAGCTGCCGGACGCCGACGTGCAGGGCAGCGAGTACCTCGGCTACCAGTACCGCGGCGGCGAGGCGGTGGGGGGCGTGCGGCACGAGGACGTCATGGCGCTGTCCTATGCGGACGCGTCTTTCGACTTGATCGTCAGCAACGACGTGCTCGAACATATCCCCGATCCTGCCGCGGCGTTCCAGGAATGCTCTCGCGTGCTCCGGCCCGGTGGCGTGGTCCTGGCGACCTTCCCCTTCCACACCGACAGGGAGGGCACGCTGGTGCGGGCGAAGCTGGCGAACGGTGCGGTGGAACACCTGCATCCGCCGCAGTACCACGGCAACCCGGTCTCGGCCGACGGCTCGCTGGTGTTCCAGGATTTCGGCTGGGACTTGCTGGACGTCATGCGCCAGGCGGGCTTTTCCGATGCCGCTTGCGAGGTGTACGTCAGCGACGCCTTCGGGCACCTCGGCGCCGGCTTGCTGGTGTTCCGCCTGCGCAAATAGTCGCGCCCCGCGGGCGTTCAGCGCTTGCGGATCCAGACGCTGCCACCCGTGTTGCGCAGGCACAGCGGCATCCGGGCAGCAAAGCGGTCGCGATGCCGGCCCTGCAGGTAGGTGTTCATCAAGGTGATGGAAAACGCGGAGTTGTACTGCAGGAAACTGCGCAGCAGGTATTGCTCGTTCCACGAACGTCCCGCCATCACCCACTCCTGCGGGTACTCGAAGGGATAGAAGACATCGTGGAAGTGGACGTGCACGCCGGGGTTCAACGCGGGAAGGACGTCGAACACCAGCGAGTTGACGTCGCTGCCGGTCTTGCTGACATGCGTCGAGTCGATGAACAGGAAGTCGCCGGCCTGCAGCTTGCGGAAGAGGTCGAGCGGGACATCCTGCACGCGCAAGGGCAGGATGTCGATCGTCTCGCGGTCAGCGGGCCGCAGCAACTGCTGGACCAGTTCCGGATACGGCTCCACCAGCGTGACATCCAGTTCGCCATCCAGATACCGCTCGCGCGTGTCCATGATGACGCACGACGAATACCCCGACCCCACTTCCACGATGCGCCGCGGCCGGAAGTGCCGCAGCATGCAGTGCAGCATGATCGCGTCGGAGTACCCATATGCGGGGTTGTCGTAGTGATAGCGATGGCCGGGACTCGGGACCGCGGGAAAGTCGATGCTCGGGTAGAGGGCCTCGAAGTGCGCCAGCAATTCCAGCTGGGCCTCCTCGTTCATGTCGATGCCGCCGAGCGTCGTCTTCGTGCAGTCGAAGATGCGCTGCGCGTCCTGCCGCACCTCGTCGACCGCCACGACCGGAGAGTAGAAATGCCCGGGCGGGACGAAGCCGCTGATGCGCTCCAGGTGGCGCAAGGCGATGATCTGGGCGAAGGGCGGGATCCGGCGGAGGATGGACCTGAGCATGTTTAGGCGGGGGGCGACCGGCGTCCCCAGATGATCGTTTCGAATCCATACAGCGCCCAAGTCGAACCTGCCGGCATGTTGCGCCCGAGCAACCTGGCCGCGGGCTCGAGCGCCAGCCCAACGGCTGCCAGCAGCGGCGGCCGATAGCGCCGCGTGGCGAAAGTGAACTTGATGCCGCAGGCGTGCAGATTTTCTGTCACCGCGTCCCACCGGGGCACTGCCTGGTGGGTCGCGTCGTCGAAGAAATTCAGGCTGCCGCGGCGGCGCGGAAAGCCCACGCTCGCCTCGCACGGAAAGGCCAGGAACAGTTGCCCGCGCGGCCGCAACGCGGCCGCCATCGCGCGCAGCACCGCGGCCGGGTCGTTGCAGTGTTCCAGGTTGTGCGAGGACACCACGGCATCCATCGTCCCGGCGTGCGCCGCGATGGCCGCGGCGAAATCCGCCGGCGGGACCACGGCATAGGCATCTGCGTAGCGCAGCGAGTCCTGCTGGTTGTAGTCGCCCACGTCCAGCCCGGTGTAGAAGATGTCGGGCCGCAGCACCTTGGCGTCGCGCGGCGAGTTGTTGCCGCAGCCCACGTCCAGCACCCGCGCGCCGGCCGGCAGCGACTTCAGGAAGGCCTGCTTGCCGCGCCGTCGCAGCCAGCTGGCGGCCTCCTGGCGAAAGCGCAGCCCGAGCGGGCGCGGCAAGGTCATGCGGGCTCCGGCGCGCGCCGCGCCGCGAAAGGCGAGGGCTGCGCATGGTCCAGGATGTCCGGCGCCGAGAGGCCCTGGAAGTAGCGCGCCCGGGGCACCGTGCCGAACAGCTCGTAGCGCGGGTCGTAGCGGGCCTCGTCCTTCCATGCCCAGAGCGCGCCCGGCGGGCACTTGCGAAGGGGATGCGTCGGCCCGAAGACGGCGGTGACGCGCTGGTTGACGGCCGCCGCCACGTGCATCAGGCCCGTGTCGGTCGTGATGACGCGCTCGGCGCTGCGCAGCACCGCGGTCGCCTGGGCCAGGCTGGTGCGGCCGCACAGGTTGCTGCGGCCGGCGCCGGCGAAGCGCGCGTAGTACTCCGCCTCGGCCGCTCCCCCCACGAAGGCGACCGGACTGCGGGCGGCGCACGTTTCCACCAGCGCGCCGAACAAGGCATCGGGCATGCGGCGCACCTGGGAGCTCTCGTTGGCGTTGTCGCCGCCGCTGTTGATCAACACCACGGGCTGCCCGCCGCTTTCGAACGCGGTCTCCGCGGGCGCGACCAGCTGCACGTCCTCGCGCGCCACCGGCCAGCCGCCGGCTTGCGCGAGGTCCAGGTAGCAGTCGATCTCGTGGCGCAGCGCACCGTACGGCGCCGTGCGCGTGAGCAGCAGCCCTTCGTACCACCGGCGCCGGAATCCGATGCGCCGCGGCACGCCGGCCATGCGCGCCACCAGCGCGAACACCCAGTGCTTGTCGAGCGTGAACACGCAGTCATAACCGCGCAGCAGCGCCGCCAGCTCCGGCAGGCCCGCCGCGCGGCCGCGGTAGAGGATCGTGTCGTCGAAGCCGCGCACCGCGTCGAGGTGCGGATTGCCGGCGAGGATGGCGGTGCATCGGTGCCCGGTCAGGTAGTCGATGCGCGCGGCCGGCAGCGCCCGCCGCAACTGGCGCACGAGCGGGGTGGTCATGACCACGTCGCCCAGCGCGCCGATCTTCCAGAGAAGAACTTTCATCCGGCCCCATCCTCGTCCCGACTATAGCGGCTGGCACAATCGATCATCCATGCGCTCCATCCTGTCCCGCCTCCGCGAGAGCGCGCTGCCGCGCGCCATCGACCGCCTGGCGGGCACGCCGCTGCTGTGGCTGTGGGGCGCGCTGCGACGGCGCCGCGCGCTGCCGGCCGCGCCGCGCCGCTTCGGGATCATGATGTTCGAGACCATCGGCGACACGCTGCTGGCCGGCACGGTGCCCGCCAGCCTGCGGGCCGCCTTCGGCGACTGCGAACTGGTGGTGTTCGCATCGCGCGGCAACCTGGGCGTGCTGCCCCTGTTCGAAGGCAGCACGCGGGTGGTGGAGGTGCCGCTGACGCGGCCCCTGCGGGCGCTGGCCGCGATCCGCAGCGAGCCGGTGGACGTGATGATCGACATCGGCCAGTGGCCGCGCTGGTATGCGCTGCTCTGCGCCGCGTCGCGCAGTTCCTTCACGATCGGTTTCGCAACGCCGGGCCAGGCGCGCCACTACGCCTACGACGCCGCCGTGCCGCATGGCCGCGACGTCCACGAGGTCGTGAATTTCCAGCGGCTGCTGGCCCCGATCGGCGTGCCGCCCGTGCCTCCCGCCGCGGCGCTTCGCCCCATCGCGCCGGCCGCGCCGCGCGGCGCCGCGGGCAGGCCATGCCTGGTCGTGCATCCATGGGCCAGCGGCTTTCGCTACGCTTCGCGCGAGTGGCCGCTGGATCGCTGGGTGGACTTCATCTCGCGGACGGCGCGCGAAGGCTATGCCATCTTGGTCTCGGGTGGTCCGGCGGACCGGGCCCGGGCCGCTGCGCTGGTGGGCGCATGTCCCCGCGGATTGCCGGTGACATCGATGGCGGGCGAGCTCGCCTTGCCTGAACTGGCGGCCGTGCTGCGCGGCGCGGCGGCCGTGGTGTGCGTCAACACGGGTGTCATGCACCTAGCCGCCTTGCTGGACGTGCCGCTCGTGGCGCTGCACGGTCCCACCAGCCGGCTGCGCTGGGGCCCGGTCGGCACGCGCAGCATCGCCCTGGTCCCCAGCGGCACCGGCGACTGCGAGTTCCTCCACCTCGGCTTCGAATACCCGGACCGGCCGGTGGAGTGCATGCAGGGCATTTCGGTGGACGCTGTCCTGGACGCGGTGCGGCAGGTGACGGCCGGCCGGCAGGACGCCCGACGCGCCCCCGCGGCGGTGGGTTGAGGAGCGCGATGGGTCGGTTGTCTTCCCTCTGGTGGCTGGCGGCGCTCCTGGTCGCGCTGCCCTGGCTCAATCCCTTCGCCTCCGGCCCGTCTCCCGCCATGCAGCCGTGGCTGACCAGCGCCGCCTGCGCGCTGGGCCTCTGGCTGCTTTGCCTGGCGCGTGGCGTGCGCCCGCGCCTGCGCTTGTGGCTGCCGGCACTGGCCATCACGCTGTGGGCGGTGGTGTCGCAGCTGGCGCTGCGGCCGGAGACGGTGATGCTCGCCATGGGGCTGCTGCTCATGGGCGTCGCCGCGGGGCTGGCCGAAGACGAGGGCACCAGCACCGCGCTGCAGGCCGGCGTGCTGGCGGCCGCGGCCATCAGCGCCGTGTTCGGCATCGTGCAGTACCTCGGTTTTTCCGGCGGCTTCGTGCCCTGGATCAACGTCGCCCGTGCCGGCGAGGCCTTCGCCAACCTGCGCCAGCCGAACCTCTACGCCAGCCTGTGCTGGCTCGGCGCGGCGGTCATCCTGTGGGGCGGCCTGCGCCTGCCCTTCACCGTGCGCGCGGTGCTGATCGCGCTGCTGGCGGCGGGCAGCGCGGCGTCGGTGTCCCGCACCGGCCTGCTGCAGGCGGCGGCGGTCACGGTGCTGGCGGCTTTGTGGAGCGGGCCCGCGCGGCGCCAGCGCCTGCTGCTGTGCGCGATCGCCCTGGCGGCGTACTTCGCCGCCGCGGCGCTGCTGCCGCTGGCCTTGCAGGCGGCCGTCGAAGTCGTCCCCACGCGCACGTTGTGGGGCCGGCTGGGCGGCGGCGACGGCTGCAGCAGCCGGCTGGTGCTGTGGTCGAACGTGCTGCATCTCATCGCGCTGCAGCCCCTGACCGGCTGGGGCTGGGGCGAGCTGGATTACGCGCACTTCATGACGCTGTATCCGGGCGAGCGCTTCTGCGACATCCTGGACAACGCGCACAGCCTGCCGCTGCACCTGGCGGTGGAGCTCGGCCTGCCGGCAGCGCTGCTGATCGTCGGCGCGGCGGTCGCGTGGGCCTGGCGGCGGCGGCCATGGCGGGAGGCGCTGCCGCGGCGGCAACTGGCCTGGGCGGTGATCGCCGTCATCCTCCTGCACGGGCTGCTGGAATATCCGCTCTGGTACGGGCCGTTCCAGATCGCGTTCGGCGCCGCGGTGGGCTGGCTGCTGGCGAGCGAGCAGCAGCCGGCAGCGGCCGCCCGGCCGTTCGCGCCGTCGGCGGCGCTGGCCGGCGTGCTGCTGCTGGCGACCGCCTATGCCGCGTGGGACTACCTGCGCGTGAGCCAGATCTACCTGGCGCCGGAGCAGCGCCGCGCGGCCTGGGCCGACGACACGCTGGAGCACGTGCGCCGCTCCTGGCTGTTCGGCGGGCAGGCACGGTTTGCCGACCTCACGCTCGCCTCGCTCTCGCGCAGCAACGCGGTCTGGATGTACGAGCTGTCGGGCCGCATGCTGCATTACTCGCCCGAGCCCCGGGTGATCGAGCGGGCGATCGAGAGCGCGACGATGGTGGGCGAGGAAGACGAGGCGGTGCTGCACCTGGCGCGCTACCGCGCCGCCTTCCCCGAGGATTACGCGCAGTGGTCGGCCGCGCTGAAGCGCCAGCCCTAGCAGACTGCTCCTAGACGTCGCGCTTGCGGCGCACGCTGGAGAAGGCGTCGGTGTCGGGGTCGGGTTCGCCCAGTTGGCTCGGGCGCGTTTCACGCACGTAGACGCGGGCGGAAGGGGGGATGTCCTCCAGCATCTGGCTGTCCAGTGCCGTCATGGAGTCTTCCCAGGCGCTCCAGTCGGCCTGGGTATTGCCTTCACCCAGCACTTCCGGCAAGGCGGCCGGGGCCGACGGCAGGAATCCCGGCGGGGCGGCGCTGCGCGAACCGCCAGGGGCGGCTTTCTTGTCCGCCGGCGCCACCGGCCGCCTGGCGGCGGGCTGCGGCTTGGCGGGCGCGATCAGGCGCTTCAACCAACTGAACATGTCGCGCTCCGTGGGCGGGCCGGCCGGACGTAGCGGCCAGGCTCCAGCCTGTGGCTCCCAGCAACCATTCTGCGGCCCAATCGCGGCAGGGGACAAGGGGGCGCGACCCCAGCCGTCAGGGCTGCCTAAAACTTCCGCTTTTTCCGCCGTGCTTTTCCAACAGTCGCACACCGGTGATGACCATTCCACGGTCCACCGCCTTGCACATGTCGTAGATCGTGAGCAGGGCGACGTTGAGGGCGGTCAGGGCTTCCATCTCGACGCCGGTGGGGCCGACGGTCTCCACCCGGGTGGTGCAGGCCACGGCCGCGGGCGCCTGGCCGACACCCGGCAACAGCTCGAAATCGACCGCCACGCGCGTCAGCGCCAGCGGATGGCACAGGGGGATGAGGTCGCTGGTCTTCTTGGCGGCCTGGATCGCGGCGATGCGGGCGACGCCCAGCACGTCCCCCTTCTTCACGGTCCCCGCTTGAACCAGGGCAAACGTCGCGGGTAGCATTTCGATCCGGCCCGCGGCCACCGCGACGCGGTGCGTCGACGCTTTACCGGCGACATCTACCATGTGGGCCTGTCCCTGGTCGTCGAAATGGGTCAATCCGCTCATGCAACAGTCCTTTGTGTCCGAAGATCATCATACGGCCCGCTTCGACTGGCGCCCGCGGCTGAAGGCCGCCTCGCTCCACCTGGCGCTCAGCGCCCTGGTGGCCGTCCTGGCCGCCTTGCTGGTGTTCGCCATCTGGTACCCCTATCCCTACCGCCAGATTTCCGGCGGCCGTGACCTGTTCCTGCTGGTGGTGACGGTCGACGTGATCATGGGGCCGCTGATCACGTTCGCCGTGTTCAACCGCGCCAAGCCGCGCGCGGAACTGCGGCGCGACCTGGCCGTCGTCGGCCTGCTGCAGCTCACCGCGCTGGCCTATGGGCTGTGGACCGTGCACCTCGCGCGACCGGTGCACATGGTGTTCGAATACGACCGTTTCCGGGTGGTGCACCAGGTCGAGATTCCCGAGGAGCTGCTCGGGCTCGCCCCGCCCGGCATCCCGATCTCGCCGGTGCTCGGCCCCACCCTGCTGACGCTGCGCCCCTTCCGGGACACGAGGGAAGACACGGAGTACACGATGGCGGCGTTGCAGGGCTTGCCCCTCTCGGCCCGCCCCGATCTGTGGCAGTCGTACCAGGCCGGCATCCCGCAGGTGCTGCAGGCGGCCAAGCCGGTGAGCCAGCTCAGGAGCCGCTTCCCCCAGCGGGCCGCCGAGATCGACGCCGCCCTGCAGCGGGCCGGTCGCGGCGCCGCGCAGGCCTCATACTTGCCGCTGGTGGCCCGCAAGGCCGAAGGCTGGACCGTGCTGCTGGATGCCCGGACCGCCGAGGTCATCGGCTACCTACCCCTGGATTCGTTTTGACCCTGTCGACCCCGCCCTCCTGGCGCCGCGCGCTGGCGGCCGTGCTGGCCGGGACGCTGCTCGCCACCATGCCGGCCGCGGCGCAGCTGCCCACCCTGGGCGACACCAGCGACATGAGCAGCGGCGCCGAGCGCAAGCTCGGCGAGCGGATCGCGCGCGAGCTGTACCGCGACCCCGACTACATCGACGACCCGGTGCTGGTGGAGTACGTGCAGGGCATCTGGCAGCCGCTGCTGGTGGCGGCCCGCGCCCGCGGCGAGCTGACTTCCGAGCTGGACGAACGCTTCGCCTGGCAGGTGCTGCTGGGCAAGGACCGCAGCATCAACGCCTTCGCGCTGCCCGGCGGCTGGCTGGGCCTGCACCTGGGACTGGTCAGCGTCACGGCCACGCGCGACGAACTGGCGTCGGTGCTGGCCCACGAATTGAGCCACGTGACCCAGCGCCACATCTCGCGCATGGTGTCGCAGGAAAGCCGGCAACTGCCCTGGGTCGTCGCCGGCATGTTGCTCGGCGCGCTGGCCGCCAGCAAGAATCCGCAGGCGGGCGGCGCCCTGATCACCGGCAGCCAGGCGCTGGCGATGCAGCAGCAGCTGAACTTTTCGCGCGACATGGAGCGCGAGGCGGACCGCATCGGCTTCGGCGTCATGTCGCAGGCCGGCTTCGAGCCGCAGGGTTTCGTCACCATGTTCGAGAAGCTGCAGCAGGCGGCCCGGCTGAACGACAACGGCAACTATCCGTACCTGCGCTCGCACCCCATGAACACCGAGCGTGCCGCCGAGATGCAGGCGCGGCAGCCCCTGACCGCCCGGGCACCGCTGCAGCCGACCATGGAGCATGCGCTGGCGGCGGCGCGGGCCCGCGTCATCGCCAATCCCGCCGTCGATGCGCAGCGCGCGCTGGTGGCCGAGGCCGACGCCAGCGGATTCGCCTCGCTGCCGCGCGTGCGCCAGGCGGCGGTGCTGTACTCCGCCACGTTCGCGGCGTCGCGGCTGCGCGATGGCGCCACGCAGCAACGCCTGCAGCCGCGGCTGGAAGCGGCCGTCGCCGCCGACGCGGCCGGCCAGCGGCTCGCGCGCCTGCTCGGAGCGGAGCTGGCGTTGGCCCAGGGCACCACCGCGCCCGCGTTGCAGCTGGCGGACGGCGTCGCGCGCCGTCCCGAGCTGTTGCTGGTGTCGCAGGCGCAGGTGCAGACCGGGCGCGGCGCCGAGGCGGCCCAGCGGCTGCAGACCTGGGTGGTCAACCAGCCGCGCGACGCGGCGGCGTGGCAGTTGCTGTCCGCCGCCTACGCCGCCGACCGGCAGCCCTTGCGGGCGGTGCGGGCGGAAGCCGAGGCGCGGGTGGCCCAGCTCGATTACGCGGCGGCGCTGGACCGCCTGAAGGCGGCGCAGGAGCTGGGACGCCGTGGCCCGGCAACGGACCACATCGAGGCGTCGATCATCGACACGCGGGCGCGCGCCGTGGAGTCACTTCTTCGCGAACAGGCGCTCGAGCGCTGATTCGATCACCACGCCGATGACGGTGTAGATCAGCGAGCCGATCAGGGCCGCCAGGAAGCCGCGCACCTGGAAGCCGTCCAGCACGCCGGCGGCCGCCCAGAACATCAATGCGTTGATGACGAACAGGAACAGGCCGAGCGTGACCACGGTGACCGGCAGGGTGAGCACCACCAGCACCGGCCGGACCACCGTGTTGAGCAGCCCGATCACCAGCGCCGCCAGCATGGCGGAGCCGAAACTGGTGACCACCACCCCCTGGTAGATGTAGGCCACGAAGAGCAGCGCCGCGGCGCTGAGGAGCCATTTGACGATCAGTTTCAGCATGGCTGCGGAGCATAGCAGCCGCTCCCGGCCGCGCGAAAGCTAGTCGCCGGCCAGCAGCAGCATCGCGCCGAGCCCCAGCAAGGCGCCCGGCGCCGCGCCGCCGTCGGCCGGCGCCTTGGGCCGGCGCACGTCGAGCACCCGCTCGGTGCCGTGCTCCGCCATCAGCGTGCGGGTGAGCTCGGGCAGCGGCCCGCGGGCCAGCACCGGCGTGACGTCGTCGCCGCGCGCCCGCAATGCCGGCACCACCTGGTCGAACAGCTTGTCGGCCCAGCGGGAGCGCCAGTTCTCGCGGGCCGAATGACTGACCCACTTGCTGATGCGATGGGTCATGCGCGGGGCACAGGCCACCAGCACCCAGTGGGTGGGAACGGCGCCACCGGCCATGTGCTGGCGGGCATAGGCGGGATCGTCCAGGTACACGATGACCTTGTCCATCTCGGGCTCCTCGGGACGCGCTCAGCCGGCCCGGGCGGGGCCCCGCGAGGCGCGGGAGGCCCACCAGCCGGCGCCGAGCACGCCCGCGATGCAGACAGCATACGTGCTCCACCGGGCCATGGCATTCGGGTCGAACACGTCGTCGAGCAGGGGCTCGCCGACGATCATCTTGCCGGCGGTGAAGGCCAGCACGGCGGCACCGAGCTGGATGATGACGGGGAAGCGCTCGACCAGCTTGAGCACCACCTTGCTGCCGAACACCACGATCGGCACGCTGATCAGCAGGCCGATCACCACCAGGTCCATCGAACCATTGGCCGCGCCGGCGACGCCGAGCACGTTGTCGACCCCCATCAGCGCGTCGGCGATCACGATGGTCTTCATGGCGCCCCAGAACGTGGTGGCCACGGGGCCATGGTTGTCCTTGCTGCCGTCCTCCGCGAGCAGGCGGTAGGCGATCCAGAGCAGGCCGAGGCCGCCGAGCAGCATCAGGCCCGGGACCTTCAGCAGCCACACCACGCCGAGCGTCATGACCGAGCGCACTGCGATCGCGCCCACGGTGCCCCAGAGCACGGCCCGCTTCTGCAGGTGCGGGGGCAGGTTGCGCGCGGCCAGCGCGATGACGATGGCGTTGTCGCCGGCCAGCACGAGGTCGATGAGGATGATCGCCAGCAGGGCGGACCACCAGGCAGTAGAGAGAAATTCCATTCGCAGGCTCCGGTCGGACAGGAAGATGCCCGGCGGCGGATCGGAACTGCATTTCGGCGGCGAAAGCGGGCTTCGATCCAGGCCGCGCGGGCCCGATCGAAGGTCTTGCTCGGCGGCCCGTGGGACCGCCCGGGGCGCCGGAAGCGAAAGCTTCGTATTGACGGCGGACCGAGTCGCGGCGCGCAGGCGGCGCCGCGGATGGGAGCTACTCCCCTTCGCGGCGGAATTACACCACAAGCCGCGACAGCGCGCAGGGAGCGGGCGCTATCATGCCCAGGGGCCTCCTGCGGCCCGAACCATGGCCGGCATCCACATCACCGACATCGAAGCCGCCATCAACTGGTGGCGCCAGCGCAAGCCGTCGCCCGACGGCGTCACCCTCGCCCCCGAATTGCGGGCGCTGGCGGAGGTGTACGGGCTGATGGTCTTCCACCACGAGGAGGAGGCCAGCGAAGCCGGCTTCCCGCCGAAGGCCTACGCCGCCTGGAAAGCCTGGTTCGACACCCAGCCGGACACCCCCTGCATCGCGATCTGCTCCACCAGCCAGGGCGACGCGCAGTGCAAGGGCTGCGGCCGCAGCTTCGAGGAAGTGCGGCACTGGACCGAGATGAGTCCCGGCGAGAAGCGCCAGGTGTGGCGCCGCATCACGCTGCAAGGCGATGCCTGGCGCTTCAACCGGTACGCGGAGCGGGCGGCGGAGGGCGCCGGCGAGGCGGCCGGGCCGGACGCCGCACCGCGGCCGCGCTGATCGTGCGGCGGCTGCTGCAGGCTCCCAACCTGGCGATTGCCGCGATGTGGGTGGACACTTTGCGCGAAGCCGGCATCACGGCCAGCGTCGAGCGCCAGTTCCTCTCCGGCGCCGCGGGCCAGCTGCCGCCGGACCAGTGCCTGCCGGAGATCTGGATCGCGCACGAGGAGCAGGAGGGCGCGGCGCGCGCCTTGCTCGACCAGTTGCAGAGCCTGCCGCAGCGGCGCTGGCAGTGCACGTGCGGGGAAGTGGTGGAGGGCGGATTCGAGTCCTGCTGGAACTGCGGCCGGCCAATGCCATGAAGCATTTCGTCTTCGCCCATTTGGGGTGTTGTAACCAGACCTGACGACTGTTGCAATGCGTGTCCATCTCATCTTCATGACGGATCCATGGCCACCCTGCTCGCGAAATTCGCCTTCGACTACACGCTCCTGGACATCAGCGGGCTGGCGCAGCCTCATGACTGGGGCTTCGAGAACAACGTCAACGAGACACTCAACAAGATCCAGTACGAGGACATCCTCTGGTTCGAGGAATTCCCGGCGGGCACCGCTGCGGGTTTCGCCGGCACCGGCTTCACGGTGAGCGGAGAGCAGGTGACCGGCGGCACGGTGAACGCCGTCGTCACCGAAAAGTGGACCGGCAGCGCCTGGGCGAAAGACTGGTACCTGCAGGGCCTGTCCGTCCCGGCGGTCAGCGTCTACAACGCGGCCCTCAGCGCCGACAAGACAGACGACCTGGCGCTGGTCTCCCAGGTTCTCTCGGGCGCGGATACGTTCACGCTGTCCAACTTCAACGACAACATGCGCGGCTTCGCCGGCCATGACCTCATGCTGGGCAATCGTGGCAACGACAGGCTGGCGGGCGACGGCGGAAACGACACCCTGTGCGGTGGTGGCGGCGCGGACACCCTCGCCGGCAATGCCGGCGCCGACGTGTTCGACTACAACCTGGCCACCGACTCCGGCCCGCGAGCCCGCGACGTCATCACCGACTTCGTGCGCGGCGTCGACAAGATCGACCTGTCCGGCATCGACGCCAATGCGGCAACGGCCGGCACCAACCAGGCCTTCTCCGGCTTCATCCGGGCCACCGCCGACTTCACGCGCGCCGGCCAGCTGAAGTTCGTCGATGGCGTGCTGTTCGGCAACACCGACGGCGATGCGCAGGCCGAATTCGCGATCGTGCTGACGGGCGTGACCGCGCTGTCGGTCGCGGACCTGGTCCTCTGACGCGCGGGCGAGCCGCGCGCGCTCACTTCCAGCGAAGCGGCTCGATATCGACGGTGCGCGCCCCGTCGCCCATCATCAGCACGCCTTCCTGCACCGTGGCCTGCAGTTGCATCGACCGCTGCGCCAGCGCGGCGAGCTGCTGCGCGGCCTCCGTCGGGATGCGCCACACCGTCAGGTTCTGCAGCCGCGTGAGCTTGTTCTCGATGCCGCGCCACCAGACCTCGGCCGCATGGTGGAAGGCGTAGACGGCCACCTGGTCGGCCTGCCGGCAGGCCTTCATCATCGCCACCTCGTCGGGCTGGCCGACCTCGATCCAAAGGCGGGTGGCGCCGGTGAAGTCGCGCAGCCAGGCGTCGGGCTCGCTGGGGTCGCTCAGGCCCTTGCCGAAGGCCAGCGTGCCGTCGCCGCCGCATACCGTCTGCAGTTCGTGCGCGTGGAAGGCCAGCGCCGCCAGCCGCACCATCATGCGTTCGTCGGTTTCGCTGGGATGGCGCGCCAGCGTGAGCGCGTGGTCCGCGTAGTAGCCGTGGTCGATGTCGGCCACGGCGAGCTGCGCCTTGAAGACGGTGGATTTGATGGCCAAGGGTCGGGACCGGTCAGGCGCGCCGCGCGAGTTCGGCGGCCTTGCCGGTGTAGCTGGCCGGCGTCATGGCCAGCAGCCTGTCCTTCTCGGCCTGCGGGATCTCCAGCGAGCGGATCAGCGCGTGCAGGTCGGCGGCCTGCACCGTCTTGCCGCGCGTCACTTCCTTGAGCTTCTCGTAGGCGCCCTGCAGCCCGTAGCGGCGCATCACCGTCTGGATCGGCTCGGCCAGGACCTCCCACGCGGCATCCAGGTCGTCGTGCAGCGCTTCCTCGTTGAGCTCCAGCTTCGCCATGCCGATGCCCAGGGAGTGATAGGCCAGGGCCGCGTAGCCGAGCGCGACGCCCATGTTGCGCAGCACGGTGGAATCGGTGAGGTCGCGCTGCCAGCGCGAGACCGGCAGCTTCTCCGACAGGTGCCGGAGCAGCGCGTTGGCCAGGCCCAGGTTGCCTTCGGCGTTCTCGAAGTCGATCGGGTTCACCTTGTGCGGCATGGTGGACGAGCCGATCTCGCCGTCGCGCAGCTTCTGCTTGAAGTAGCCGAGGCTGATGTAGCCCCAGACGTCGCGGCTGAAGTCGATCAGGATGGTGTTCGCGCGGGCCACCGCGTCGAACAGCTCCGCCATGTAGTCGTGCGGCTCGATCTGGATGCTGTACGGCTGGAACGCCAGGCCCAGGCCGAGCGGCTCGGGCGACTCGACCACCTTGCGGCTGAAAGCCTCCCAGTCGAAGTCCGGCCAGGCCGCCAGGTGCGCGTTGTAGTTGCCCACCGCGCCGTTCATCTTCGCCAGCAGCTTGACCGCGGCGATCTTCTCCCGCGCCGCCGCCAGCCGCACCACCACGTTGGCCAGTTCCTTGCCGACGGTGGTGGGGCTCGCGGTCTGCCCGTGCGTACGGCTGAGCATCGGCACGTCGGCGTGGGCGTGGGCCAGCTCGCGCGTCTTCTGGATCACCGCGTCCAGCGCGGGCAGCAGGACCTGCTCGCGCGCGCCCTTGAGCTGCAGGGCGTGGCTGGTGTTGTTGATGTCCTCGCTCGTGCAGGCGAAGTGGACGAACTCGCTGGCATGGCGCAGTTCGGGACGGGCCTCGAACTTCGACTTGATCCAGTACTCGACCGCCTTCACGTCGTGGTTGGTGGTCTTCTCGATCTCCTTGATGGCCAGGGCGTCGGCTTCGGAGAAATTCTTCACCAGCCCCAGGAGGTAAGTACGCGCTCCGCACACCTCCACCTGCACGCGCTTGTGCATGTAGCCCTGTTCGCTCATCAGGGGCCGCAGCGCCGCCAGCCGCGAGGCATAGCGGCCGTCCAGCGGCGACAGGGCGGAGATGGTCGAGAGTGCCATGCGGGGAATTGTAGGCGTCGGCGTTCCCCTAGAATGATTCCGTCGCGCCACCCCATAACTCGAACACGCCAGGCAACACCCATGAAGTTGATCGGTTCCAACTCCAGCCCCTACGTGCGCAAGGTGCGCGTGGTCATGGCCGAAAAGAAACTCGACTACCAGTTCGTCGAGGAGGACGTGTGGTCCGCCGACACGAACATCATGCATTCCAATCCCCTGGGCAAGGTGCCTTGCCTGGTGATGGAAGGCGGCGAGGCCTTGTTCGATTCGCGCGTCATCGTCGAATACCTGGACACGCTGTCGCCGGTCGGCAAGCTGATTCCCGCGGTCGGCCGCGAGCGCGCGGAAGTCAAGACCTGGGAAGCGCTGGCCGACGGCGTGCTCGATGCGCTGATCCTGGCGCGGCTCGAGGCGAACTGGGTGCACCGCAAGAAGGGCGAGCGCAGCCAGGCCTGGATCGACCGGCAGATCGACAAGACGCACGCCAGCCTGAAGGCCATGAGCCAGGGCCTGGGCGACAAGCCGTTCTGCGCCGGCATCTGGAATTCCGCTTCCCGGAAATCGATTGGCGCACCACGTACCCCAACCTCGCCAAGCTCTACGAGAAGCTGGCCGCGCGGCCGAGCTTCGCCGAGACCGTTCCCCGATAACCATCGGGCGCGGCAAAGAAAAAGCCCGGCAGTGCCGGGCTTTTTTGCACTTCAGTGCGAAGGAAAAATGCTGCGAAGCGCCCCTTGACGAAGGAGGGAGGGAGGGAGGAGGAGAAGAGTCGCCTCGGGATTGCATCCGTGACCCGTAGGACCGGATGGCTTCGCAGCAGGAAAACGGTGGAGTCTCGCCTCTTGCTGTGATGGACCTCGCCGCACTGGAGGCGGTTCCCGGCGACCGTCGGCCCGCTGGTAATTTTTTGTGACGCGCCTTGCCCCTCAGCGTGCGACCAGCTGCTGCTCCAGCGTCTTCAGCAATGCGGCGTCGTCCGGCTTGGTCAGGCTGGTGTAGCTCGCCACCGCCTTGCCGTCGCGGCCGATCAGGTACTTGTGGAAGTTCCACAGCGGCGCCCGGCCGGTGTGCGCCGCCAGTTCGCGGAACAGCGGGTTGGCATCGCTGCCGCGCACGGCGGTCTTGCCGAACATCGGAAACTTCACGCCGAAGGTGTTCTCGCAGAAGTCCGCGATCTCCTTGTTGGTGCTGGCTTCCTGGGCGAAATCGTTGGACGGGAAGCCCAGCACCACCAGGCCGCGGTCCTTGTAGCGGGCATGCAGCTTCTCCAGCCCCTCGTACTGGGGCGTGAAGCCGCAGAAACTGGCCGTGTTGACCACCAGCAGCACCTTGCCGCGGTACTGGCACAGGGATTGCGGTTTTTCGTCCTGCAGCCGCGGGAAGGTGTGCCGCAGCAGGGGCGGACAAGCGGCGTCCGCGGCCGGGCCGGCTGCCGCCGGGCTGGGCGCCTGGGCCGCCGCCGGCAGGGCCAGCCCCAGCTGGACGGCCAGGGCCACGGCGAGAACGGCTGGGAATGTCATGGGCGGCGCCTCGTGGAAAGAGGTGTATTGTGTGGCAGCGCCCCGGCCCCGGGAGCCCATGGCCCTGTGCCATGCAGGCTGCGATGTTGTCTGTCAAGCGCTCGTCACGCCCGCGGCCTAAAATGGCGGGTTCCAAGAAAGACTTCCTGCGCCATGCTGTACCCGGAATTGTTCAAACAACTCGAGTCCGTCCGATGGGACATGGACAAGGACATCCCGTGGGACAAGTTCGACCCGGCCCTCCTGTCGGAGGAGCAGGCGCAGACGATCAAGATGAATGCCATCACGGAATGGTCCGCGCTGCCGGCCACCGAGATGTTCCTGCGTGACAACAAGGACGACAGCGACTTCTCCGCCTTCATGTCGATCTGGTTCTTCGAGGAACAGAAGCATTCGCTGGTGTTGATGGAGTACCTCAAGCGCTTCCGGCCCGACCTGGTGCCCACCGAGGAAGAGCTGCACGAGGTGCGCTTCGAATTCGAAACGGCGCCCCCGCTGGAAACGCTGATGCTGCACTTCTGCGGCGAGATCCGGCTGAACCACTGGTACCGCCGCGCGGCGGAATGGCACACCGAGCCGGTCATCAAGCACATCTACCAGACGCTCAGCCAGGACGAAGCCCGCCACGGCGGCGCCTACCTGCGCTACATGAAGCGGGCGATCAACAAGTTCGGCAACGAGGCCAGGGCCGCCTTCGCCAAGGTGGGCGTGCTGATGGCCAGCGCGCGCCGCACGGCGCAGGCGCTGCACCCGACCAACCTGCACGTGAACAAGGCGCTGTTCCCGCGAGACACCATCCAGTCCCGCCTGCCCAACCCGGAATGGCTGGAGCACTGGCTCGACACCCAGATCAAGTTCGACGCCGTCTGGGAAACCAAGGTGGTCGAGCGGATCCTGCACAACCTGAGCCTGCTGATGGACCGCAGCTTCAAGAGCGTGCAGGAGCTCAACCGCTACCGCAAGGAACTGCAGGCCACCCTGGCCGGCAGCGGGGCCGAGCCCAAGCCGGCGTGAGCCAACCGGGTTTCCTCTCCAAGATCGTCCCGCGGCACGAAGCTGCCGCGCGCATCGGGGCCCTCGCGGGCCCCGTCGTCTTGACCAACGGCGTGTTCGACGTACTGCACCGCGGCCACGTCACCTACCTCGCGCAGGCGCGCGCGCTGGGCGGCAGCCTGGTGGTGGCGCTGAACACCGATGCGTCGGCCCGCCGGCTGGGCAAGGGACCGGACCGTCCGTTGAACGCGGAGCAGGACCGCGCGATCGTCATCGCCGCGCTGGAGTCGGTGAGCCTGGTCACCTGGTTCGACGAGGACACGCCGGTTGAACTGCTGGCGGAACTGAAGCCCCAGGTGTACGTGAAGGGCGGCGACTACGACATGCGCAAGCTGGCGGAAACCGCGCTGGTGGAGGGCTATGGCGGCCGCGCGGTCGCCATCCCTTTCGTCGACGGGTATTCGACGACCAGCCTCGTGCACAAGATCAAGCAGTCGTGACGTGACGGCGGGGTCGCTGCGCGAACCCGCCCTACAGATCCTGCCCCGCGTAGGGCGGGTTCGCGAAGCGATCCCGCCGTTGCATGCGTCGACTCAAGGCGCCGCCGGCGGCGCCTTGTGCCGCAGCCGCGCCACCTGCCTGCGCACCCAGTGCTCGACGTCGTCGACGTACTCGAACACCACCGGCACCACCAGCAGGCTCAGCACCGTCGACGTGAACAGCCCGCCGATCACGGCGATCGACATCGGCGAGCGGAAGCTCGGGTCCGCGGTGCCGAAGCCGATGGCGATCGGCAGCATGCCGGCGGCCATCGCGATCGTGGTCATCACGATCGGCCGCGCCCGCTTGTGGCACGCATCGAGCAGCGCGTCGAAGCGGCTCATGCCGTGGTCGCGCCGCGCCACGATGGCGTATTCCACCAGCAGGATCGAGTTCTTCGTCGCGATCCCCATCAGCATGATCAGGCCGATCAGCGAGGGCATCGAAAAGCTCTTCTGCGCCAGCAGCAGGCCGACGAAGGCGCCGCCCAGCGACAGCGGCAGGGCGCTGAGGATGGTCACCGGATGGAGGAAGTCCTTGAACAGCAGCACCAGCACGATGTAGATGCACAGCACCCCGGTCAGCATGGCGAGGCCGAAGCTGGCGAACAGCTCGCCCATCACTTCGGCGTCGCCGACCTCCACCACCTTCACCCCCGGCGGCAGGTTGCGGATCGACGGCAGTTGCTGGACCGCCGCGGCCACGTCGCCGAGGGGTTGCCCGGACAGCTCGATCTCGAAGTTGATGTTGCGCGAGCGGTCGTAGCGGTCGATCACGGCCGGGCCGCCGGTGAGCTCCAGCGTCGCCACCTGGCCCAGCATGACGTTGCCGCGCGCGCTGGGCACTGTCAGGCGCTCCAGCACGCTCAGGTCCTGCCGCGCGTCGTCGCGCAGCTTCACCACGATGGGGATCTGCCGCTGCGACAGGTTCAGCTTCGGCAGCGACACGTCGTAGTCCCCGGACGTGGCGATGCGCAGGGTCTCGCCGATCGCGGCGCTGGTCACGCCCATGTCGGCGGCCCGCGCGAAGTCCGGCCGCACCGCGATCTCCGGCCGGATCAGGCTGGCCGTCGACGCGATCTGGCCCAGCCCGGGAATGGTGCGCAGGTCCTTCTCCACCGCCAGCGACGCCGCCAGCAGCGCCTTCGGGTCCTCCCCGGTCAGCACCAGGATGTACTTCTCGCCGGAGCCGCCCAGGCCGACCTTGCTGCGCACGCCGGGCAGCGGCTCCAGCGCGGTGCGGATCTGGTTCTCGATCACCTGCTTGCGGGGCCGCTCGCCGCGCTCGGCGAGCAGGATCGTCAAGGTCGCCTTGCGCGCTTCGGCAGCGCCCGCGCTGGCGAAGGGGTCGGTGCCGGCGCTGCCGCCGCCGATGGTGGTGTAGACGCTCTTGACGTGCGGCACCCCCATGACGGCGCGGCGCGCCTGCTCCGCCAGGCCGCGCGTCTGCTGCAACGTGGAGCCGGGCGGCAGCTCGATGTAGACCTGCGTCTGCGAGTTGTCGTCCGGCGGGATGAAGCCGGTGGGCAGCAGCGGGATCAGCGCGACGGAGCCGACGAAGAACAGTGTCGCCAGCACCATCGTCACCACGCGGTGCCGCATGCTCCAGTTGACCATCCTCATGTAGAGGGTCAGCCACTTCGGCTCCTTTTCCTGCGTCACGATCGGCTTGAGCAGGTAGGCGGCCATCATGGGCGTGAGCACGCGCGCCACGACCAGCGAGGCGAAGACGGCGAGGGCGGCGGTCCAGCCGAACTGCTTGAAGAACTTGCCCGCGATGCCGCTCATGAAGGCGGTCGGCAGGAACACCGCGATCAGCGTGAAGGTGGTCGCGATCACCGCCAGGCCGATCTCGTCGGCCGCTTCCATCGCGGCCTCGTAGGGGCTCTTGCCCATGCGCAGGTGGCGCACGATGTTCTCGACCTCCACGATCGCATCGTCCACCAGGATGCCGACCACCAGCGACAGCGCCAGCAGCGTGATGACGTTGATGGAGAAGCCGAGCAGGTACATGCCGATGAAGGCGGGCAGCACCGACATCGGCAGCGCGATGGCGGATACGAAGGTGGCGCGGAAGTCGCGCAGGAACAGCCACACCACCAGCACGGCCAGCGCCGCGCCTTCATACAGCAGGTGCAGCGAGCCCTCGTATTCCTCCTGCACCGGCGTCACGAAGTCGAAGGCCTGGGTGAGTTCGATGTCGGGGCGCTGCGCCTTGAGCTCGGCCAGGGCCTGCTGCACCGCGGCCCCAACCGCCACTTCGCTTTCGCCGCGGCTGCGCGAGACCTCGAAGCCGACCACGTCCTTGCCGTCCAGCAGCGCGGCCGAGCGCTGTTCGGCGGTGGTGTCGGTGACGTCGGCCACGTCGTTCAGGCGGATCGTGCGGCCGCCGGCCAGCGAGATCTGGATTTCGCCGATCTGCCGCGCGGTCTGCACGGTGGCGAGGGTGCGCACCGGCTGCTCGCCGCCGCCCACGTCCGCGCGCCCGCCGGCGCTTTCGGTCTGCACCTGGCGCAGCTGGCGCGAGATGTCCGCCGCCGTCGCGCCCAGCGCCTGCAGGCGCACCGGATCCAGCGCGACGCGGATCTCGCGGTTGACGCCGCCCACCCGGTTGACGGCACCGACGCCGCGCACCGCGAGCAGCCGGCGCGCGACCTCGTTGTCGACGAACCAGGACAGCGCCTCCTCGTCCATCGCGCGCGAGGCGATGGTGAAGGCCAGCACCGGCTGGCCGGCCAGCTCCAGCTTGGTGATGATGGGGTCGCGCAGGTCGGCGGGCAGGTCGGCGCGCACCCGGGTCACCGCGGACCGCACGTCGTCCACCGCCTCCTGCACCGGCTTTTCCAGCCGGAACTCCGCGGTGATGGTGACCACGCCGTCCTGCACCTTGCTGTAGACGTGCTTGAGGCCCTGCACCGTGGCGATGGAGTTCTCCAGCTTGCGGGCGACGTCGGTCTCCAGCTGCGCCGGCGCGGCCCCGGGCAGCGACGCCGTGACCATGATGGTGGGCAGGTCGATGTCCGGGAAGTTCTGCACCTTCATGGCCTTGAAGGACAGCAGGCCGCCGAAGGTGAGCAGCACGAACAGCATCACCGCCGGGATCGGGTTGCGGATGGACCAGGACGAGACGTTCATCATGGCGTCACGCGCACCAGGTCGCCGTCGTTCAGGAAGCCGCCGCCGCTGGCCACGATGCGCATCTGGGGCGTCAGGCCCGACAGCACCTGCAGGCGGTCGCCGGCGATGCGGCCGATCTCCACCTTCACCTGGCTCACGCGGTTGTCGGGGTTCACGCGGAAGACGTAGCTGAATCCTTCTCGCACCACCACCGCCGGTTGCGGCACCGTCAGCGCCGGTTGCGCACCGAGCTCGAACTCGCCGCGGGCGAACATGCCCGCGCGCGCGCTGCCCGCTGCCGGGCCCGGCAGCGGATTCACGTCCACGTAGACGATCGCCAGGCGGCTTTGCGGATCGACCGTCGGGCCGATCATGCGCACGCGGCCTTCCAGCCGCGCACCGCTGGTGGCCGTGATGATCGCGCGCGTGCCGGCCGTGATGCGGCCCAGTTCCGCCGCGGTGACCTCGGCCCGCCATTCGAGGCGGCCCTTGCGGATCAGGCGGAACAGCTCGGTGCCGTTGCCCACCACCGCCCCGACGGTCGCGGTGCGCGCCGAGATGATGCCGTCGTCGGGCGCGTGCACCGCCGTCTGGCCCAGCCGGACCTCCTGGGTCTGCAACTGCGCGCGCGCGGCCGCCACGCGCGCCTGCGCCGTCTTCTCCGCCGTCAGGTATTGGTTGATCTGCGAGGCGCTCATCGCGCCGGTCTGCTGCAGCGTGCGGGCCCGCGCCGCGTTGTTGGCGGCGTCCGCGGCGCTCGCCTCGGCCTCCGCCAGCGCGGCGCGCGCCTGGGCGGCGTCGGCGCGCAGCGTCTCACCGGCAAAGCGCGCCAGCACCTGGCCGCGGCGGACCCGGTCCCCGATGCCCACGTTCACCTCCGCGATGCGCAGGCCGCCGGCCTCGGCCCCGATGCTGGCCTCCTGCCAGGCCGCGAGGTTGCCGTTGGCCGGCAGCGTGACCGGCAGCATGGCCTGCGTCGGCATCGTCGTGGTGACGGTCAGCGCCGGTTTCGGCGCGGCCTGGGTGTCGGCGGCCTTGTCGCCGCAGGCCGCCAGCAGCAGCGGCAACAGCAGCCCGGCACAGCGCGCGAGGGGAGTGGACAGGAGATTCACGTTGCTCGTTCCTTCTTGTTCTGCGCTCAGTCGCGGCGCGCGGTGGCGGGCGCTTCCTCCGGCCGTTCCCAGCCGCCGCCGAGGGCGCGGTACAGCGCGATCCAGGCGGCGACGCGCTCGCGCTGCAGGTTCACCAGCGCGATCTCCGCGGCCAGCGTCACCCGGCGCTGGTCCTCCAGCTCGATCAGGCTGCCCAGGCCGCTGCTGTAGCGGGCTTCGGTGGCGGCGAAGGAGGCGCGGTAGCCCTCCACCGCGGCCCGCGCGTCCTCGCCGCGCTGGCGGGCGCTTTCCAGGTTGACCAGCGCCTCCTCCACCTCGCGCACCGCCTGGCGCACGCGGGCGGCGTACTGCAACGCCGCTTCCTCGTAGCGGGCCTGCGCGGCGTCGACGGCCGCGGCCCGGCGGCCGGCATCGAACAGCGGCACCGTCAGGGCCAGCGGGCCGATCGACCAGGTCTGCAGGTCGCTGGTCTGGCCGCCGGCGCGGATGAAGCCGCCGGCGATCTGGCCGCCGAGGGACAGGCGCGGGAAGCGGTCGGCCCGCGCCACGCCGACATCGGCGCTGGCCGCTTCAACGGCGCGTTCCGCCGCGTACACGTCCGGCCGTTGCGCCAGCAGCCGCGCCGGCACCGAGGGGATCGCCACCAGGGCGAAACCGGAGGGCTCCACCCACGGCACGGCCAGCCGGCGCCGCAGTTCCGGCTCCGCCAGCCCGGTCAGCGCCACCAGCGCCTTCACGGTGAGGTCGCACTGCGCCTGCTGCTGGGTCGCGCGGGCCGAGCCCTCGGCGGCGCTCGCGCGCGCCTGGGCGGCCACCGCGGGCGCGGTGAAGCCGGCTTCCGCGCTCAGGCCCGTGAGGCGCGCGGTCTCGCCGCGCGAGCGGGCGTCGTTGCGGGTGACCGCGAGCTGGCGCTCGCAGGTCCGCAAGTCGAGATAGGTGGTGGCGGTCTCGGCGGCGACGGCGACGCGCGCGTCATGCCAGCCGGCCTGGGCGCCGGACAGCCGCGCCCGCGCGGCGTCGGACTGCGCGCCGCGGCCGCCGAACAGGTCGAGCTCCCAGGCGGCCTGGAGGCCGGCCTGCCCGATGGTTGCCACCATGGGAAGACCCTGCAAGGCGTTGCCGCGCGCCAGGGACGCATTGCCGTCCAGCGTGGGAAGCAGCGCCGAGCGCGCCGCGGCGCGGGCCGAGCGCGCCTCGGCGATGCGCGTGCCCGCGGTCGCGACGGTCGGACTCGCGGTCTGCGCGGCCTCGACCAGGTCGACCAGCAGCGGGTCGTCGAATTGCTGCCACCACTGGCGCAGGTCCGACAGCGTGCCGCCGTGCGGCAGCGACGCATACCAGCGGGGCGGCGCCTCGGTGGCCACGGACGATGGGGGACGGGGAACGGCGCAGCCGGCGAGCAACAACAGCAAGCAGGCCGCCGCCGCGACGGGGCGAAAGAGCTTCATGCAGTCCTTCCCGGGATTCGGGGCTTGTCGTCACGCAGCCGGCGGGCCCCCTCGTGCGGTGCCGCGGCAGCGAAACCCGCGAGCCTACCACTGCCGGCCCGGGCTTGCCGGAGGCGGCTTCGGCCGCGCGTCCCGGCCGAAGTTCAGCCGAAAACGTGCCGCCAGAGCGCCAGGATGGCGTCGCGTTCCGCGCCCAGCTGGTGCTGTGGGAATTGCGTGGATTCCTCGTTCAGCCGCGCATGGTGCTGTCGCCGCCGCAGCTCGCGGTAGGCGGAAGCAGCCGCATGGCCGACACCGGCCGGCAGCAGGCCGGCAACCTCGGCCCGCTGCAGCAGGGCGATGTTGCCGACGTTGGGCACCAGTTCCGGGTGCCGGGCCGACTGCGACAGCACCAGGAACTGCACGGCGAACTCGGCGTCCACCATGCCGCCGGGGCTGTGCTTCAGGTCGAAGCTGCCGGCCTTGACCGGGCGGGCGCCCCGCACCTTCTCGCGCATGGCGACGATCTCGCGCCGCAGCGCGTCGACGTCGCGCGGGGCCGTGATCACCGCTTCGCGCACGGCGTCGAAGCGCGGGCGCAATTCCTCCAGGCCGACGACGAAGCGGGCCCGGGTCATGGCCTGGTGTTCCCAGGTCCACGCCGTGTTGCTGCCGCGGCGCTGCTGGTAGTCGTCGTAGGCGCGGAAGGTGGTGACCAGCAGGCCGGAGTTGCCGTTGGGACGCAGCGCGGTGTCGATCTCGAACAGGTCGCCCTCGGCCGTCTTGGTGGACAGCCAGTTGATGATCTTGCGCACGTAGGCCGCATAGGCGTCCGGCGCGCGCTCGTCGTCGTCCTCGTAGACGAACACGATGTCGAGGTCGCTGCCGTAGCCGAGCTCCTTGCCGCCGAGCTTGCCGTAGCCCAGGATCGCGAAGCGCGGCGTGTCGCGATGCCGCTGCTTCAGGCGCTCCCAGCACCAGCGCGAGGTGACGCGCAGCGTGCTGTCGGCCAGCGCGCTCAGTTCGTCGGCCACCTGTTCGACCGTGAGCACGCCCTCGACGTCGCGCGCCAGCGTGCGGAACAGCTCCGCATGGTGCGCGCGCCGCAGCAGGTTCAGCAGGGTCTCGTCGTCGTCCTCGCCCGTGATCTGCAGCGAGCGGCGCCGGTGTTCCAGCTCGCGCTCGTAGTCCTCGGCGCTGAAGCGTTCGGACAGCAGGCCGTCGCTCGCCAGTTCGTCGATCACGCCGGGGTGCTGCATCAGGTAGCGCGCCGGCCAGCGCGCCGCGCCCAGCAGGCGCAGCAGGCGCTCGTGCACGCCGGGGCGCTCCCACAGCAGCGCGAGGTAGCTTTCGCGGCGCAGCAGCGGCTCGATCCAGTCGATCATCCGCAGCGCCGCCTCTTCGCCGACGCGGCCTTCCTGCAGCCACACGCCGGTGCGCGCGATCAGTTTCGACAGGCGGGTGCGGGCGTCGTCGCGCAAGGCCATCACGCGCGGATGCTTGCACCAGGCGGCGATGCGCTGCTGCAGTTGCGCCGGCAGTTCCTCGATCAGGTCTTCCAGGTCCGGCGGCGCCTTCTGGCCGCGCGGGCCGTTGCAGCCCTTGCACTCGACGCTGCCGCCCAGCAGCTTGTCGAATTCCTCGGCCACCAGTTCGCGGTGCCCGTCCAGCTCGTGCAGGAACGGGCAGCAATCGGCATAGCCCATGGAACGGGCGATCCACGTCAGGTCGCCGTCGCCCGGCAGCACGTGCGTCTGCTGGTCATCCAGGTACTGGATGCGGTGTTCCACGCGCCGCAGGAAGGTGTAGGCGTCGGCCAGCGACTTCGCCGTGGCCTCCGACATCAGGCCGGCCACGGCGAGCCGCTCCAGCGCCTGCAACGTCGGCCGCGTCCGCAGCTCGGGGAACTGGCCGCCGCGCACCACCTGCAGCAGCTGCACGGTGAATTCGATCTCGCGGATGCCGCCGCGCGACAGCTTGACGTCGTTGGCCCGCTCCGGCCGGCCGGCGGCGCGGCGGGCGGCGTGCTCGCGGATCTGTCGGTGCAGCACCCGCAGCGCATCGAACACCGCGTAGTCGAGGTAGCGGCGGAAGACGAAGGGCAGCACCGCGCTGCGCATCGCCTCGGCCGAGCGGTCGGCGATGCAGCTGCGCGGGGCCACCACCCGGCTCTTCATCCAGGCGAAGCGCTCCCATTCGCGGCCCTGCACCAGGAAGTAGTCCTCCAGCGCGTCCAGCGACACCGCCGGCGGGCCGGAATTGCCGTTGGGACGCAGCGCGAGGTCGACGCGGAAGACGAAGCCGTGCTCGGTGACGTCGCCGACCAGCCCGAAGATGGCCTTGACCACCTTGCCGAAGTATTCGTGGTTGGAGATCCGGCCGCGGCCTTCGGCCGTGCCCGCCGTCTCGCCGTCCTCGTCGTAGACGTAGACCAGGTCGATGTCGCTCGAGACGTTCAGCTCGCGCGCGCCGAGCTTGCCCATGCCCATCACCCAGAGCTGGGCCCGCGCGCCCTCGGCGGTGAGGGGGGCGCCGTGGTCGGCGTCGAGCCGGGTGCAGGCTTCGGTGCAGGCGACGTCGAGGGCGAATTCGGCCAGTTCGGTGACCGCCAGGGTGACGGTGGACAAGGGCGCCTGTTCGTCGCAGTCCAGCACCGCCAGCCGCTCCAGCACCAGCTGGCGCAGCACGCGCAGCGCCGCGCCGGTGTCGAAGCCGCGCGAACGCAAGGCGTCGTAGGTGCTCGCCAGGGCGGTCGGCGTCGGCACGCCCGCGGGCAGCAGCGCCAGTTCTTCCGGGTAGCGGCGCCGCAGGCGCTGGATGAAGCGGGAGTAGCCCGAAAGAGGAATTTGTCCGCCGTCCGTGTCGTCGGCGCCCAGGCCCGCCCCGTTGTCAGGAGCAGCTTCGTCCATCCGGAAACCCGGGCCGGCGCCGAGGGTCATAATTCCCGCCACTTCGATGCTTTCATGAATGCGACGCCGCTGAAACCCTCACGGACGCTGAGGTTGTATGCCACAGCGGCCCGTTGGACGTTGGGGCTGCTGCTGGCGGTTTCGCTGCTGCTCACGCTGGCGTGGGGTGCGCTCCATGGATTCATTGTGCCGCGAATCGACGACCTGCGCCCCGAGGTGGAAATCCGGGCCAGCCGCATCCTCGGCGTGCCGGTGCGCATCCGCGCCATCAGCGCGCGCAGCGAGGGCCTGATCCCCACCTTCACCCTGCAGGACGTGGTGCTGCTGGACCCGCAGGGGCGCGAGGCCCTGCGGCTGCCGCTGGTGGTCGGCGCGGTGTCGCCGCGTTCGCTCCTGAACTTCGGCTTCCACCAGCTTTACATCGACCAGCCGCAACTGGACATCCGGCGCGACGCCGGCGGCCGCATCTTCGTCGGCGGCCTGGACTTCACCCGCACCAGCGACAACGAAGGCCGCGCCGCCGACTGGTTCTTCAGCCAGACGGAATTCGTCATCCAGGGCGGCCGCCTGCAGTGGACGGACGAACTGCGGGGTGCGCCGCCGCTGGCCCTGACCCAGGTCGACCTGGTGGTGCGCAACCAGGTGCGCCGCCACCAGCTGCGGCTGGATGCGACGCCGCCGCGCGACTGGGGCGAGCGCTTCACCCTGGCCGGCGTGTTCCGCCAGCCGCTGCTGTCCGCCCGTGCCGGGCGCTGGCAGCAGTGGAGCGGCACCCTGCACGCGGACTTCCGCGCCGTCGACCTGTCGCAGCTGCGCCGCCACGCCAACGTCGGCATCGACGTCGCCCAGGGCCGCGGCCGCCTGCGCGCCTGGGCGGACGTGGAGAAGGGCCAGCTGGTGGGCGGCACCGCCGACGTGGTGCTGTCGGACGTGAGCGCGACCCTCGGGCCGGACTTGCAGCCGCTGGCGCTGCAGTCGGTGTCCGGGCGACTCGGAGGCAAGCGGCTGGCCGGCGGCCTGACGTTCCACACCCAGGACCTGCAGTTCACCACCCACGACGGCCGCCGCTGGCCCGGCGGCAACGTGCTGGTCACCTGGACCGACGCGCAAGGCCAGGCGCCGGCACGCGGCGAGATCCGTGCCGACCGTCTGGACCTGGGCGCCCTGGGACTGCTGGGCGCCCGGCTGCCGCTCGGTGCGCGCACCCACGCCGCGCTCGAGACCTACGCGCCGCAAGGCCTGGTGGAAACCTTGCAGGCAAGCTGGCAGGGGCCGCTGGACGCGCCCGAGAAGTACGAGGCGCGGGGCCGCGCCAGCGGGCTGGAGATCGCCGCGGCGCCGCATCCCGAAGGCAACGCGGGCATGCCGGGCATCCGCGGGGCCGCCCTCGATTTCGATGTCAGCCAGGCCGGTGGCAAGGCGCGCCTGGTGGTGGTCGACGGCGCGCTGGAATTTCCCGGCGTGTTCGAGGACCCTTCGCTCGCCATGGACAGCCTGGCGGGCGACGTGCAGTGGCAGGTGAACGGCGAGCAGATCTCGCTGGACGTGCGCAACCTGAGGTTCAGCAGTGCCGACGTCGAGGGCGAGGCACAGGTCAACTGGCGCAGCGGTGACACGAAGGCGCCGCGGGGCGAGCGCTTCCCCGGCACGCTCGACCTGCAGGCGAGCCTGGCGCGCGCCGACGGCACCCGGGTGTGGCGCTACCTGCCGCTGGGCGTGTCGAAGCGCGCGCGCGACTACGTGCGGGAGTCGGTGGTCGCGGGCGTCGCCACCGGCGCGAAGTTCCGGGTGAAGGGCGACCTGCGGCGCTTCCCCTTCGCAGACGGCAAGGACGGCCAGTTCCTGGTGACCGCGCAGGTGCGCGACGTCACTTATGCCTTCGTGCCGGAGAGCGCGCAGCCGCCCAAGGGACGGTGGCCGGCCTTGACCGGCCTGTCGGGCGAGCTGGTGTTCCAGGGCAACGGGATGCAGGTCAGGAATGCGGCGGGCCAGTTTCCCGGCCAGCTGCAGGCGAAGGTCCAGGCGCAGATCCCCGACTTCCAGCAGACGCAGGTGCGCGTGCAGGGCAAGGTGAGCGGCCCCTTGTCCGGTTCGCTAGCGGTGGTGAACACCTCGCCCATTTCGTCCATGCTGGACGACGCGATGGCCCGCTCCAGCGGCACCGGCAACGCCGACGTGGACCTCGAGCTGCTGCTGCCCATTGCGGACCTGGCGCGGTCGCGCGTCCAGGGGACCGTCACGCTGGCCGGCAACGACCTGCAGGTCACGCCGGACAGTCCGATGCTGTCCCGGGCTCGCGGCGCGGTGCAATTCTCCGAGCGCGGCTTCCAGGTCGCCGGCGTGCAGGCGCGCGCCCTGGGCGGCGACGTGCGCATCGATGGCGGCATGCGGCCGCCGGCCGCCGGCGAGCCGCCGGCGGTGCACCTGCGGGCGCAGGGCACCGTCACCGCGGAGGGCCTGCGGCAGGCCCGCGAGCTCGGTTTCGTGTCGCGCCTGGCGCGCGACTTCTCCGGCAGCACCCCGTACACGCTGGCGCTGGCGGTCCGCCGCGGCGTGCCGGAAGTACATGTCAACAGCAGCCTGCAGGGACTGGCGGTGGACCTGCCCGCGCCCCTGGGCAAGAGCGCGGAGACGGTGCTGCCGATGCGCTACGAGACGGCGCTGACGCGCGAGTCCCTGGCGCCGGGCGCGCGCCTGCAGGAGGTGCTGAGCTTCGAGCTGGGCCGGCTGGCGGCGGTGACCTACGTGCGCGACCTGTCGACGCCCGAGCCGCAGGTGCTGCGCGGCGCCATCGCCATCGGCCTGTCGCCGGGCGAAAGCGTGGTGATGCCCGCGGACGGCGTGACGGCGAACGTGCAGCTGGCGCAGCTGAACGTGGATGCATGGAAAGCGGCGCTGGAGCGCCTGGCCGGGGCTCCCGTTGCCGCCCCCGTCGCGGCACCCGTGGCCGCGCCGGGCACGGCGGCGGCGCCACGCGGGGAGTCGACCGCCGTCCAGTCCTACCTGCCGTCGGTGATCGCGCTGCGGGCCCGCGAATTGAGCGTCGAAGGCCGCACGCTGCACCACCTGGTGGTCGGCGGCACGCGCGACGGCCGCATCTGGCGGGCCAACGTGGACGCCGAGGAGCTGAATGGCTACCTCGAATACCGCCAGCCCCAGGGCAGCGGCTCCGGACGGGTCTATGCGCGGCTGGCGCGCCTGAACATCGCGGCAGCCGCCGCCGGCGAGGTGGAGGCGCTGCTCGAGCAGCAGCCCGCCAACATCCCGGCGCTCGACGTGGTGGTCGACGAGTTCGAACTGAAGGGCCGCCGCCTCGGACGCATGGAGATCGACGCGGTGAACCGGGGCGCGGGCACCGTGGTGCGCGAAGGCGGCATCCGCGAGTGGCGGCTGAACAAGCTGACGCTGTCGATGCCGGAGGCGATGTTCACCGCGTCGGGCAACTGGGCCGAGATCGGCGCGCAGGCGGCGGCGCCCGGCGGGCCGCGGCGCGAAGGCAGGACGGGCGAGCGCCGCCGCACCGCGATGAAGTTCCGCGTGGACATCACCGACGCCGGCCAGGTGCTGAACCGTTTCGGCATGAAGGACGTCGTGCGCCGGGGCAAGGGCGTCATGGAAGGGACGGTGGCCTGGACCGGTTCGCCCCTGGCCTTCGACTACCCCAGCCTGTCCGGGAGCTTCAACGTCAACGTGGAGAACGGCCAGTTCCTCAAGGCCGACCCGGGCCTGGCCAAGCTGCTCGGCGTGCTGAGCCTGCAGTCGCTGCCGCGCCGGCTGGCGCTGGACTTCCGCGACGTCTTCAGCGATGGCTTCACCTTCGACTTCGTGCGCGGCGACATCACCATCGAACAGGGCATCGCCGCCACCAACAACCTGCAGATGAAGGGCGTGAACGCCGCCGTGCTGATGGAGGGCAAGGCCGACATCGCGCGGGAAACCCAGAACCTGAAGGTGCTGGTGGTGCCGGAGATCAACGCGGGCACGGCGTCGCTGGTGGCCACGGCGATCAACCCCGCCATCGGGCTGGCAACGTTCCTCGCGCAGTACTTCCTGCGCGAGCCCCTCACGCGGGCGGCGACGCAGGAGTTCCTCGTCGACGGCACCTGGGCCGACCCGCGCGTCACGCGCGTGCCGCGCGGAACCGGCGCCGGCACCGGCACCGAAGCCGCGGGGGCCGCCCCGGCGGCACCGGCGGAACCGGCCATGCGATGAACAGGAGCCAGCCATGAAAGTCGCCGCGCTGCAGACCGTGTCCGGCACCGCCGTGGCCGGCAACCTCGAGGCTGCCGCTCGCCTGCTGGCCGCGGCTGCCGCCGCCGGCGCGGAGCTCGCCGTCCTGCCGGAGTACTTCTGCCTGATGGGCGAGCGCGACACCGACAAGCTGCAGGTGCGGGAGGACTTCGGCAGCGGCCGCGTGCAGGACTTCCTCGCGCAGCAGGCGCGCGGCCTCGGCCTGTGGATCGTCGGCGGGACCCTGCCCCTCGCGGCCGGCGATGCCGCGCACGTGCGCAACACCAGCCTCGCGTATTCGCCGCAGGGCGAATGCGTCGCCCGCTACGACAAGATCCACCTGTTCCGGTTCGACAACGGCCGCGAGCAGTACGACGAATCCCGGGTCATCGAGCAGGGCAGTGCCTTGCAGGCGTTCACGCTGCCGTCGCGCGACGGCCATGCGTGGCGCGTGGGCCTGTCGGTCTGCTACGACCTGCGCTTTCCGGAGCTGTACCGCGGCCTCGGCGCGGACCTGCTGCTGGTGCCGAGCGCCTTCACCCACACCACCGGGCAGGCGCACTGGGAGGTGCTGCTGCGCGCCCGGGCCGTCGAGAACCTCGCCTATGTCGCGGCGCCGGCGCAGGGCGGCCGGCACGAGAACGGCCGCCGCACCTGGGGCCACTCCATGCTCGTCGATCCCTGGGGCCTGGTGCTGGCGCAGCGCGAGGAAGAGGGCGAGGGCATGGTGATCGCGGAGCTGTCGAGCGCACGGCTGGCGCAGGTGCGGCAGCAACTTCCCGCGCTCGGTCATCGCGTGCTGTGACAGCGGTACCGGTCCCCGTCCCGCCGGGACTGCGGCGGCTGTCGTCCTGGCGCCGCTGGTCCTTGTGGGCGCTGCTGGGCGTGATCGTCGCGGCCCTGCTGGTGACGCTGGTGTACCTGGCGGCCCGCTACGAGGCCAGCGTCGCCCAGGCCAACGTCGAACGCGACGCCGCCGACGCGCTGAGCGACATCCGCTCCGCCCTGACGCGCAACGTGCAGGAGCTGCAGGCGCTGCAGTCGGGGCGGCCGGACCCCGAGCGCTGGCAGGCGGATGCCGAGCGGCTGCTGAGGGGCCACCGCGACTGGGTGCGGGTGGAACGGCGCGGCCCGTCGCTGGAACTGGTGGCGCAGGCGGACACGCCCTTCCGCGCGCCCGTGTTCGCCCGTTTCGGCCGGGCGAACTCGCTGCCCGAGATCCAGCAGGCCTGCGCCACCGCGCGCCGCATCAGCGGCCATGCCTACGCGCGCAGTCATTTCGTCCCGCAGCCCGACGGCCTGGGGCTCGAGCTGATGGAGCTGTGCCTGCCGCACGTGGAGGCGGGCCGGCTGCTGGGGTTCGTGGTCGCCACGTATTCGCTCACCGACCTGCTGTCCACGCACATCGGCCCGCAGATGGGCCGCAGCCAGGAAATCTCCTTCACCGAGGCGGACGGCACGCGCCTGGCCATGCACGGGCTGGCGCGGCGCGGCGCGCGCGTGTTCACCGCGCAGCAGCTGCTGGACCTGCCGGGCAACACGATGGTGTTGCGGATGGACAGCTGGCGCCGCTCGGAGCCGGACCTCTTTCCCAACGTGCTCACCGCGCTGGTGACCGTGATGTCGATCGCGCTGGTCACCGTGCTGTTCATGCTGGGCCACGACACGCGGCGGCGGCTGCGCGTGGAGCAGGACCTGGCCGATGCGCTGGCCTTCCGCAAGGCGATGGAGGACTCGCTGGTGACCGGCCTGCGGGCGCGCGACCTGCAGGGCCGGACCACCTACGTCAATCCGGCGTTCTGCGAGATGGTGGGCTTCAGCCCGGAAGAGCTGCTCGGTCAAGGGTCGCCCGCGCCTTATTGGCCACCGGAGCGGGCCGACGAGTACCGCAAGCGGCAGGAGGTGCGGCTGGCCGGCAATGCGCCGCCGCGCGAGGGCTTCGAGACGGTCTTCATGCGCAAGGACGGCGCGCGCATCCCGGTGCTGATCATCGAGGCGCCGCTGATCAACGCCCAGCGCCTGCAGACCGGCTGGATGAGCGCGGTGCTGGACATCAGCGAGCAGCGCCGGGTGGAGGAACTGTCGCGCGCCAGCCAGGAACGCCTGCAGGCGACGGCGCGCCTCGCCACCGTGGGCGAGATGGCGTCCCTGCTCAGCCACGAGCTCAACCAGCCGCTGGCGGCGATCGCCAGCTACGCCAGCGGTTCCATGAACCTGCTGCAGCAGGACGCGCCGCCCGCGATCGACCTGCAGCTGGCGATGGCCCGCATCGCGGAGCAGGCCGACCGGGCCGGGCGCGTGATCAAGAGCGTGCACGACTTCGTGCGGCGGCGCGACCAGGCGCGCGAGGCGGTGGCGCCGCGCGCGCTGTTGGACGCGGTGTTCCCCCTGGTGAACCTGCAGGCGCGCAAGCTGCGCGTGCGGGTGGAGATCCGCTTGGCGGACGACCTGCCGCTGGTGCTGTGCGACCGCACGATGGTCGAACAGGTGCTGCTGAACCTGGCGCGCAATGCCATGCAGGCGATGGACGAGGCGCGCGTGGCCGATCCGGAGATGGTGCTGCAGGTGCGCGCCACGCCTCCCATCGAGGGTGGCCGGCGCTGGCTGGCGTTCTCCGTGGCGGATGTCGGCCCCGGCATCGCCGAGGACGTGAAGGCGCAGCTGTTCACGCCCTTCTTCACCACCAAGGCGGAAGGCATGGGGCTGGGGCTGTCGCTGTGCCGCACGGTCGTGGAGCAGCACGGGGGCTCGCTGGTGTTCGAGCCCAACCTGCCCCAAGGTACGATCTTCCGCTTCACCCTGCCCGCCCAACCGGACGTTCCCGCCTGATGCAGCCCGCCAGCGACGCCACCGTCTACATCGTCGACGACGACGCCGGCGTGCGCGAGGCGCTGGCCTGGCTGTTGCGCTCGCGCCGGCTGCTGTCGACGAGCTACGCCAGCGCGGAGGACTTCGCCGCGATGCTCGATGGCGGCTTCGTGCCCGGACCCGCCTGCTGCCTGCTGCTGGACGTGCGGATGCCGGGCATGAGCGGGCTGGCCCTGTTCGAGCAGCTGGTGCAGCGTGGCCTGGCGCAGGTGATGCCCGTGATCTTCCTCACCGGCCACGCGGACGTGCCGACCGCGGTGGACATGGTCAAGCGCGGGGCCTTCGACTTCTGCGAGAAGCCGTTTTCCGACAACGCCCTGGTCGACCGCATCGAGCAGGCGCTGCGCCGCTCCGCCGAGGTGCTGGCCGCGCAGCGCGCCACCGGCCTGCTGCAGCGGCGGCTGGCCGAACTGACGGAGCGCGAGCGCGACGTCATGGGGCTGGTGGCCAAGGGCATGCCGAACAAGCTGATCGCCGACCAGCTGGCGATCAGCGTGCGCACGGTGGAAGTGCACCGCGCGCGGGTGTTCGACAAGATGGAGGTGAAGTCGGCGGTCGAGCTCGCGAACCTCTTGAGGGACCTGTAAGCGCAGCTGGGGTTCGCTGCGCTCACCACCAGCCTACGGGTTCTCGTCGTCGCGCGGCGGCTCGCCGCCCTTGCGCCCGGAGAACATGGTCCACCAGACGATGCCCACCAGCACCACCAACGCCAGCAGGGCTTCCAGCAGAATCAGCAACATGTTGTTCCGTGTCCTTGGGTTGACCGCGATTGTAGGAATGCTGGCGGCGTGCGGCTCCGTGCCCCTGCCGCCGCAGCCGCCGCAAGCGCCCGCTTCGCCTGCGCCGGCCAGTCCCGCCGCCCCCGCAGGCGCGTTGCCGCTGCCGCCCGACGACGGCGCGCCGCTGGCGCCGGCGCTGGTGCAGGGCAAGAGCCGCTGGCAGCCGGTGCGCTGGTCGGAGCTGCCCGGCTTCGGCGCCGACACGCTGCACGACGCCTGGAACGCGTGGCTGCGCAGTTGCGAGCGGCCGTCGCCGCAGCATGCGCGCCTGTGTCCCGAGGTGCGGCGCCTGTCGATCGCCTCGGCCGACGAGCAGCGCGAGTGGATGATGCGGCGGCTGCAGCCGTACCGGGTGGAGCCCCTGCAGGGCGGCTCCGACAGCCTGCTCACCGGCTACTACGAGCCGGTGCTCGATGCCACGCGGCAGCCGACCGCCACCCACCAGTCACCGCTGTACCGGCCGCCCGCCGACCTGGCGACGCGGCGCCCCTGGTACACGAAGCAGGAGATCGACACGCTGCCGCAGGCGCGCGCGGCATTGCGCGGGCGCGAGATCGCCTGGCTGGCCGATCCGCTGGACGCGCTGGTGCTGCAAATCCAGGGTTCGGGGCGCCTGCGCATCGCCGAGCCGGACGGCCGGGTGAGCGTGGTGCGCATGGCGTATGCCGGCACCAACGAGCAGCCCTATCGCAGCGTGGGCAGCTGGCTGCTGCAGCAGCGCGCCATCACCGATGCGTCGTGGCCGGGCATCAAGGCCTGGGCGCGGGCGAATCCGCAGCGCCTGCAGGAGATGCTGTGGGCGAATCCGCGGGTGGTGTTCTTCCGCGAGGAGCCGCTGTCGGAGCTGGACGCGGCCTTCGGCCCGCGCGGCGCGCAGGGCGTGCCGCTGACGCCGGGGCGTTCCATCGCGGTGCCCGTACGGCACGCCGGTGTGGCTGTCGACGCCGGGCCCGGTGCTGTCGTTGAACCGCCTGGTCTTCGCCCAGGACACCGGCAGCGCCATCGTCGGCGCCGTCCGCGCCGACTATTTCGTCGGCTGGGGCGATGCGGCGGGAGAGATTGCGGGGCGTCTCAAGCAGCCACTTGCCTTGTGGGTTCTCTGGCCACGCTAGGAATACGAACAGCCGTACGCAAAAGTCGCAAAAGGGGATCCGAAAGCTCGCAAAAGAATTCAGAACGGTCTTCAGGTTTTCTTTTGCGACTTTTGCGTAACCTTCGCGACTTTTGCGTCCGGCTGTCCGCTCCCGCTTTCAGGCCTTCGCGAGATGCGACAACGAAAAGCTCGTGTGGATGTCCTTCACATTGGGCAGGTTGATCAGCACCTTCCGCGCGAACTCGGAGAAGGTGTCCAGGTCCCGTGACACCACCTGCAGCTCGAAGGTCCCCGCCCCGCTGATGTAGTGGCAGGACACGATCTCCGGGATCTTGCGGATCGCTTCTTCCATCTCGCGCGTGCGCTCGCCGGTGTTGCGGTCCGCGTCCAGCCGCACGAAGGCCAGCACGCCCAGGCCGATGCGGTGGCGGTCGATTTCCGCGTGGTAGCCCTTGATGTAGCCCGCCTCCTCCAGCGCCCGCACGCGCCGCCAGCACGGCGCGGCGGACAGGCCGACGCGCTGCGCCAGCTCGGCGTTCGTCAGCCGCGCGTCGGCCTGGAGCTCGGTAAGGATTTGGATGTCATATCGGTCAAGTTTTTCCATGGGCGCCGGATTCGAGAAAGGATCTTTCGCATCCTAGGGTAATCCGGGCACAGAACGCAAAGACATATCCGCGCATGCGGCCATACACTTTGCGCATGAACGCACCCCTGCCTGAACACATCCGCAAGGCGCTCGAGACCGTCACGCTGGACGACAAGTATTCGCTCGACTACGGCCGCGCCTTCATGAGCGGGGTGCAGGCGCTGGTGAAGCTGCCGATGCTGCAGCGGCAGCGCGATGCGCTGGCCGGCAAGAACACCGCCGGCTTCATCAGCGGCTACCGCGGCTCGCCCCTGGGCGGCTACGACCAGGCGCTGTGGAAGGCCAGGAAGTACCTGCAGGCGCAGAACATCGTGTTCCAGCCGGGCGTCAACGAGGAACTCGCGGCCACCGCGCTGTGGGGCACCCAGCAACTGGGCTTCGCGCCGGCCGGCAGCAACAAGTTCGACGGCGTCTTCGGCATCTGGTACGGCAAGGGCCCCGGCGTGGACCGCAGCTCGGACGTCTTCAAGCACGCCAACATGGCGGGCACCACGCCCTGGGGCGGCGTCATCGCCGTCGCCGGCGACGACCACGTCGCCAAGAGCTCCACCGCGGCCCACCAGAGCGACCACATCTTCAAGGCCTGCGGCCTGCCGGTGTTCTTCCCGGCCAACGTGCAGGAGATCCTGGACCTGGGCCTGCACGCCTTCGCCATGAGCCGCTTCTCCGGCGTCTGGTCCGGCATGAAGACGATCCAGGAGGTGGTGGAGTCCAGCGCCACCGCGATGATCGATCCCGAGCGCGTGCAGATCCAGCTGCCCACCGACTTCGAGATGCCCCCCGGCGGCGTGCACATCCGCTGGCCCGACACGGCGCTGGAGCAGGAGGCGCGCCTGTTCGACTACAAGTGGTACGCGGCGCTCGCGTACATCCGCGCCAACCGCCTGAACTACAACGTGATCGAAGGCCCGAACGACCGCTTCGGCATCATCGCCAGCGGCAAGGCCTACAACGACGCGCGCCAGGCCCTGCTGGACCTGGGCCTGGACGACGCCACCTGCCGCCGCATCGGCGTGCGCCTGCACAAGGTGGGCGTGGTGTGGCCGCTGGAGGCGCAGGGCACGCGCGAATTCGCCAAGGGCCTGCGCGAGATCCTGGTGGTGGAGGAAAAGCGCCAGGTCATCGAGTACCAGCTGAAGGAAGAGTTGTACAACTGGCGCCCCGACGTCCGCCCCAACGTGGTGGGCAAGTTCAACGAGGTCGAGGGGGACTTCTCCGGCGGCGAATGGTCGATGCCGAACCCCACCGCCAACACGCTGCTGCGCGCCAACGCCGACCTGTCGCCGGCGCTCATCGCCGCCGCCATCGCGCGCCGCCTGAAGAAGATGGGGCTGGACGCCGACGTGCAGGCGCGCATCGACGCGCAGCTGGCGATCCTGGAGGCCAAGGAGCGCGCCATGCAGGTGGTGGAGGTCAAGGGCGACCGCGCGCCCTGGTTCTGCTCCGGCTGCCCGCACAACACGTCCACCGTGGTGCCGGAAGGCTCGCGCGCCATGGCCGGCATCGGCTGCCACTTCATGGCCACCTGGATGGACCGGGCGACCATCGGCTTCACCCAGATGGGGGGCGAGGGCGTGCCATGGGTGGGGCAGCAGCCCTTCACGACCGACAAGCACATGTTCGCCAACCTCGGCGACGGCACCTACTTCCACAGCGGCTCGCTGGCGATCCGCCAGGCCATCGCGGCCGGTGTCAACATCACCTACAAGATCCTCTACAACGACGCGGTGGCGATGACCGGCGGCCAGCCGGTGGGCGAGCGGCCCGAGGGCCACACGCCGCTGCAGATCGCGCACAGCCTGGTCGCCGAAGGCGTGGCCAAGCTGGTCGTGGTGAGCGACGAGCCGGAGAAGTACGACGGCGCTGGTCTGCCGGCAGGCACGCAGGTGTACCACCGCGACGAACTCGACCGCGTGCAGCGTGAACTGCGCGACACGCCCGGCGTCACCGCGATGATCTACGACCAGACCTGCGCCACCGAGAAGCGCCGCCGCCGCAAGCGCGGCACGATGGTGGACCCGGCGCTGCGGGTGATGATCAACGACCTGGTGTGCGAAGGCTGCGGCGACTGCAGCGTCAAGTCCAACTGCCTGTCGGTGGAGCCGCTGGAGACCGAGTTCGGCCGCAAGCGCGTCATCAACCAGAGCACCTGCAACAAGGACACCAGCTGCCTGAAGGGCTTCTGTCCCAGCTTCGTCACCGTCGAAGGCGGCAAGCTCAAGGGCAAGTCCAAGGCGAAGCAGGCGGCGCCCTCGCCGTACGAAGGCGCGGCCCTGCCGGAGCCGCAACTGCCCGCCACCCGCGAGGCCTACGGCATCGTGGTGGCCGGCGTCGGCGGCACCGGCGTCATCACCATCGGCCAGCTGCTCGGCATGGCCGCGCACATGGAAGGCAAGGGCATCGTCACGCAGGATTCCGCGGGCCTGGCCCAGAAGGGCGGCGCCACCTGGAGCCACGTGCTCATCGCCGACGACCAGGACGCGATCCGCACCACGCGCGTCAGCGCGGCCGCCGCCGACCTCGTCATCGGCTGCGACCCCATCGTCACCGGCGGCAAGGAAACGGTGCTGCGCATGCGGCCCGGCCGCACCCGCGTGGCGCTCAACGGCCATGGCACGCCGACCGCGGCCTTCGTGAAGAACGGCGCCTGGGACAACCCGTCCGACGCCTGCGCCATCGAAATCGGCAAGGCCGTGGGCGGTGACCAGCTCGCCACCGTCCAGGCCGATGCGCTGGCCGAGCGCGCGCTCGGCGACAGCATCTACACCAATCCGCTGATGCTCGGCTTCGCCTGGCAGAAGGGCTGGGTGCCGCTGGCGCGCGAGTCGATCCTGCGCGCCATGGAGCTCAACGCGGTGCAGGTGGAGAACAACAAGGCGGCGTTCGAGTGGGGCCGCCGCGCCGCGCACGACCCCGCGTCGCTCGCGGCGCTGATGGCGCCGGCCGGCCAGGTGATGGAGTTCAAGAAGCGCGAGACGCTGGAGACGGTGATCGCCCGGCGCGTCGAGTTCCTCACGGACTACCAGGACGCCGCGTATGCGCAGCGCTACCAGGACCTGGTCGAGCGGGTGCGCGTTGCCGAGCTGCCGCTGGGCAAGGCGGCGCTGACGGAGGCGGTCGCCCGCGGCCTGTTCAAGCTCATGGCGTACAAGGACGAATACGAGGTGGCGCGGCTGCACGCCGACACCGGCTTCCGGGAGAAGGTGGCGGCGCAGTTCGAAGGCGACTTCAAGATCCACTACCACCTGGCGCCGCCCCTGATCGCCAAGCGCAACGACAAGGGCGAGCTGGTCAAGCGCAAGTTCGGCCCGGCCACCTTCCACCTGTTCCGCCTGCTGGCCCGCCTGAAGGGGCTGCGCGGCACGGCGCTGGACGTGTTCGGCCGCACCGAGGAGCGCCGCACCGAGCGCGCCCTGATCGAGGAGTACCGGCAGACCGTGCTGGAGCTCATCGCGGGGCTGCAGGCCGGAAACCATGCGCTGGCGGTGGAGATCGCCAGGCTGCCCGAGCAGGTCAAGGGCTACGGCCACGTGAAGGAGCGCAACCTGGCGGCCGTGCGGCCCCAGTGGGAGCGCCTGCTGCAGCAGTGGCGCGGCGCCGCGCCGCAGCGCCAGGCCGCCTGAGCGGTCGGGCCGGGGCCGCCCCGCGCCCCGGTTTGAATCCGGCCGGGCCTCCGTTCCGTAAGGACGGGAGGCCCCCGCATACAATCCCCAGTTCTTTCCCATGGCAGCGGCCAGGCCGTGCCTTGGGCGTCCCCATCCCCTGACGGCTTTCCGAACCCTGGAGCAACCGTGTTCATTTCTTCCGCCTTCGCCCAAACGGCGCCGGCCGCCGCAGCCGGCGGCGACATGCAGTCCTCCTTCATGAGCCTGCTGCCGCTGGTGCTGATGTTCGTCGTCCTTTACTTCGTGATGATCCGCCCGCAGATGAAGCGGCAGAAGGAGCACCGCGCCATGGTCGAGGCGCTCGCCAAGGGCGACGAGGTCGCCACCGCCGGCGGCCTGCTGGGCCGCGTCAGCAAGCTCGGCGACACCTACCTGGGCGTGGAAATCGCGCCCGGCGTCGAGGTGCAGGTGCAGCGCACCGCCGTCGTCCAGGTGCTGCCCAAGGGCTCGATCAAGTAAGCCGTGAACCGCTACCCCCTCTGGAAGTACGCGATCCTCGTGGTCGCGCTGTTGATCGGGGTGCTCTACACCCTGCCGAACTTCTTTGGCGAGGACCCTGCCGTGCAGGTGGCGTCCGCGCGCAGCACCGTCAAGGTGGACGAGTCCACCCGCGCCCGGGTCGAGCAGGCGCTGGCGCAGGCCGGCGTCCAGCCGCAGTCCATCGTGCTGGACGGCACTTCGCTGAAGGTCAGGCTGGACAACACCGACACGCAGCTGAAGGCCAAGGACGTGATCCAGCGCGCGCTGTCGCCGGACCCGAACGACTCGCCCTACGTCGTCGCGCTGAACCTGCTGTCGAAGACGCCGGCCTGGATGGCCTCGCTGAATGCGGCGCCCATGTACCTGGGGCTGGACCTGCGCGGCGGCGTGCACTTCATGCTGCAGGTCGACATGCAGGCGGCCATCACCAAGAAGGCGGAGTCCTATGCCGGCGACCTGCGCTCGGTGCTGCGCGAGAAGAACATCCGCCATGCGGGCATCAACCGCAACAACCAGACGGTGGAAGTGAGCTTCCGCGACCCGGCGGCGCTGGCGGCCGCGCGCGCCGTGCTGGCCGACCAGTTCCCCGACCTGCAGGTGGCCGACTCCGTTTCCGGTGACACGACCCGGCTGACCGCCACGCTGAAGCCCGAAGCCGCGCGCCGCGTGCAGGACCAGGCGCTCAAGCAGAACATGGTCACCCTGAGCAACCGGATCAACGAACTCGGCGTGGCCGAACCCGTGATCCAGCAGCAGGGCGCCGACCGCATCGTGGTGCAACTGCCCGGCGTGCAGGACACCTCGCGCGCCAAGGACATCCTGGGCCGCACGGCCACGCTGGAAGTGCGGATGGTGGACGAAAGCTCCGAGGGCCGCGCCGCCGAGGCGGGCAGCGGGCCGGTGCCCTTCGGCGCCGAGCGCTACCTCGATCGCGAAGGCCGTCCCAACATCGTGCGCAAGCAGGTGGTGCTGACGGGCGAGAACCTGACCGACGCGCAGGCCGGCTTCGACAACCAGACGCAGGAGCCGGCCGTGCACCTGACGCTCGACGCCAAGGGCGCGCGGATCTTCCGCGACGTCACCCGCGAGAACGTCGGCAAGCGCATGGCCATCCTGCTGTTCGAGAAGGGCAAGGGCGAGGTCGTGACCGCGCCCGTGATCCGCAGCGAGATCGCCGGCGGCCGGGTGCAGATCTCCGGGCGCATGAGCACCGTGGAGGCCAGCGACACCGCGCTGCTGCTGCGCGCCGGCTCGCTGGCCGCGCCGATGGAGATCATCGAGGAGATGACCATCGGCCCGACGCTGGGCGCCGAGAACATCGCCAAGGGCTTCAACAGCGTGGCCTGGGGCTTCGCCGCCATCGTCGCCTTCATGGGCATCTACTACATGCTGTTCGGCGTGTTCTCGGGGGTGGCGCTGGCGGTCAACCTGCTGCTGCTGGTGGCGATCCTGTCCATGCTGCAGGCCACGCTCACGCTGCCCGGCATGGCGGCCATGGCCCTGGCGCTGGGCATGGCCATCGACTCCAACGTGCTGATCAACGAGCGGGTGCGGGAGGAATTGCGCAACGGCGCCTCCCCGCAGGCGGCCATCCAGACCGGCTACGACCGGGCCTGGGCGACCATCCTGGACTCCAACGTCACCACCCTGATCGCCGGCGTCGCCCTGCTCGCCTTCGGCTCCGGGCCGGTGCGCGGCTTCGCCGTGGTGCACTGCATCGGCATCCTGACGTCGATGTTCTCCGCCGTGTTCTTCTCGCGCGGCCTGGTGAACCTCTGGTACGGCCGGAAGAAGAAACTCAAGTCGGTGTCTATCGGAACGGTCTGGCGGCCGAACCCGGATGGCGCTATAACCAAGGCAGAGTAAGCACAAGAGGCGCTTTTTCCACGGGCCGGCCCGGGAAGAAACCAGCCCACGAAGGAATCAGGCAGTGGAGTTTTTCAAGATTCGACGGGACATCCCGTTCATGGAGAACGCCCTGGTGTTCAACGTGATTTCGATCCTCACGTTCGTCGCCGCGGTGTTTTTCCTCGTGACCCGGGGGCTCCACCTGTCGGTGGAATTCACCGGCGGCACCGTGATGGAGGTGAGCTATTCGCAGCCCGCCGACGTCGAGGCGGTGCGCAAGGCCGTTGCCGGCCTCGGCTTCACGGACGTCCAGGTGCAGAACTTTGGTACTGCCCGCGACGTCCTGATCCGGCTGCCCGCCCAAAAGGGTGTCACCTCCGCGCAACAGAGCGACCGCACGTTCGCGGCCCTGAAGTCCGTGGATCCCAACATCACCTTGCGCCGCGTCGAGTTCGTCGGGCCGCAGGTGGGAGAGGAACTGGTGGTCAACGGGCTGAAGGCGCTGGCCATGGTGGTGGCCGGCATCATGATCTACCTGGCCGTGCGCTTCGAATGGAAGTTCGCGGTGGCGGCCATCCTCGCCAACCTGCACGACATCGTCATCATCCTGGGCTTCTTCGCCTTCTTCCAGTGGGAGTTCTCGCTGGCGGTGCTGGCGGCGGTGCTGGCGGTGCTGGGGTATTCGGTCAACGAATCGGTCGTCATCTTCGACCGGATCCGCGAGAACTTCCGCCGCTACCGCAAGATGACGACGGTGCAGACGATCGACAACGCGATCACCTCCACCATCAGCCGCACCATCATCACCCACGGCTCCACCCAGATCATGGTGCTGTCGATGCTGCTGTTCGGGGGCGCCACGCTGTACTACTTCGCGCTGGCCCTGACCATCGGCATCCTGTTCGGCATCTATTCCTCGGTGTTCGTCGCCGCGGCCATCGCGATGTGGCTGGGCGTCAAGCGCGAAGACCTGGTGAAGGCGCCGGTCAAGCGCGAAGGCGACGGCAACGACCCCAACGCGGGCGCCACCGTCTAGGCCGTCACAGATGTCGTCCACGCTCACCCCTGCTTCGGCGCCCCTGGCGCGGCAGGCGCGTGAGCGGTTCGTCGCCCACATGCAGGGCGTGCTGCCCGAGCTGGTGGAGTCCATCCGCACCGCCCTGGCCGAGCAGATGAACACGGCCCAGAGCAGCCGGGCGATGCAGCAGAAGCGCGACCAGCTGGTCGAATTCGAGCGCGCCTCGGCCGGCTGGGTCGATGCCGCGGCCCGGTCGTGGCGGCGCGCCGTGGTCCCGCCCACCGCCACCGGGCGCGTGCGCATGCAACTCGCCAGCCTGGAGCTGATCGGCGACGACGTCGTCGAGAACAAGATCCTTTCCTCCCGCCTGGCCATGGCGGTGCAGGAAAAGGCCGTCTGGGACCTGAATGACCTGAAGCTGCGGATCACCCACCTGGAGGGCGGCGAGGAGCTCGCCACCGAGGACGTGCTGCGGCCCGAGGCGCTGTCGCAGATGCTGGTGGAACAGTGGAGCGCTGCCAAGCTGACGCGCGAGACCTGGGTGGCCGTGAAGGAGGTGATCCAGGACGCGGTGGTGCCGCGGGCGCTGGAGGGCTACCAGCAAGCCAACGAATTCCTGGTGGAAAGCGGCGTGCTGCCGCACATCGACCTGCGCTCGCGTGTGAAGCGGCCCCCGAGTCCGGAGCGCCGGCCCGATGCACAGCCGACCGGCATGGGTACCGGCGGCCAGGGGTTCGGTGGCGGCCAGGGCGGCGGGCAAGGCGGCGGCTCCGGCGGTGGGGGCGGCGGCTCTGGCGGTGGCAATGGCCACGGGGGCGGCAATGGCTTCGGGGGCTCCGCGCACGGCGGCCCCGGCTCCGGCTACGCGGGCGCGTCCACCCAGGGCGGTTTCGCCGGTGGCGGCGGTGGCGGCGGTGGCCCCGGGGGCGGCGGCCAAGGGGGCAGCGGCTTCGGTGGCGGTGGCGGCGGGACGGGCTTCGGCGGCGCTGGAGGCGGGAGCGCAGGTGCCGGCACTGGCGGCTACGGTGGCGGCGGCTACGGCGGCGGCGGCGGTCCGGGCGGGTTCGGTGGCTCCGGCGGTGGGGGCTCTGGTGGCTCCGGCGGTGGTGGCTCCGGCGGCTCCGGCGGTGGTGGCTCCGGCGGTGGTGGCTCCGGCGGCTCCGGTGGCTACGCCGGTGGTGGCTCCGGTGGCTCTGGCGGTGGTGGCGGCGGCTACGGTGGCGGGTCGGGCGGGTCCGGCGGCGGCTACGGTAGTGGATCTGGTGGATCTGGTGGCTCCGGTGGCTCCGGTGGCGGAGGCGGTGGTTCCGGCGGTGGTTCCGGCGGTGGTTCCGGCGGCGCCGGCTTTGCGGGCGGCTCCGCGTTCGGCGGCGGCGGCGCGGGTGCCGGCGGCGGCTGGAATGGCGCGGGCGGCGGCCCGGCGGCGTATTCCGAACGCGGCGGCGCGGGTTCCGGCGGCGCGGGCAACGGAGGCGGCGGTTTCGCCGGCGGGACCTATCCCGGCGGCCAGGGCGGCTTCGGCACCGAGGGTGCCGGCTGGCAGGGCGCTTCCAATGGGCAGGGCGGCCCCGCGTCCGGTTTCGCTGGCGGTGGCGGTGGCGGTCATGGCGGGGGTGGCGGGGGTGGCGGGGGCGGGGGTGGTGGCGGCGCCACGGCCCAGGGCGGCGGGATCCAGGACGAGACCCGCATGATGACCAATACGACGCCGCTGGCGCGGGCCAAGGCCCGGGCGTCCGGCGTCATCGGCCAGTTGAAGCGCCTGCTGCGCGACAAGGTGGCCGGCTTCGATGCGCCGGAAGCCACGCGCCCGGCGCCGTCCGCGGCGCTGGTGCAGGCGGTGACGATGCACGCGACGCAGGTGCAGACGCAGGTCCAGACCCGCGTCAACGAGGCGGTGACGGCGGGCGACATCGTGGTGTTCGACGACGAGGCCGTCGAACAGGTCGCGCAGGACCTGCGCGTCCGCACCCAGGACCTCAAGAAGAAGGCCGCGTCCACCAGCGAAAAGGCCACGATCGAGATCGTGGCGCTGATGTTCCAGAGCATCCTGGCGGAGGAGCGCATTCCAGCCACGGTGCGTGTCTGGTTCGCCCGGCTGCAGATGCCGGTGCTGCGCGTGGCCCTGGCCGAGCCCGAATTCTTCGGCACGCTGGAGCACCCGGCGCGCCAGCTGATCGACCGCATGGGCTCGTGCGTGCTCGGCTTCGACTCCACGGACATCTCGGGCAGCGCGATGGAGGCGGAGATCCGCCGCGTCGTGCAGGTGATCGAGCAATGAAGCTCGTCAGCGTCGCCCAGCAGGTGGAGCAGAAGGAGACGATGGCGATCCAGTACACCATCGAGCTGCGCAAGATGCTCAGCGACATCCCGGTGCGAGACGAGATCCGCGAGTTCCTGTTCAAGGTCTGGGCCGAGGTGCTGGCGGTGTCCGCGGTGAAGAACGGGCCGCAGCACGAGGAAACGCTGGCGCTGAAGAAGTCCGCCAGCGACCTGGTGTGGGCGGCCAGCGCCAAGCCGAACCGCGACGACCGCGCCAAGGTGATCCAGGACCTGCCGGACCTGCTGGCGCGCCTGCGCCGCGGCATGACGCTGCTGGGGCTGGACGGCGGCGACCAGGAAAACCACATCAAGTCCATCGGCGACACGCTGGCCGACGCCTTCCTGTCCAAGACCGAGGCCATCCCGCACGCGCGCATCGAGGAGATGACCAAGCGCCTGGCCAACCTCGAAGACTTCGTCTCCGACGACGATGCCGGCGAGCTGCCGCTGGACCAGGAAAGCATCGAGATGATGCTGGGCATCGACGCCTCGATGATCGAGGTGATCAGCACCGGCGGCTCGCAGCCGAATGCCGCCATGATGGCGTGGGCCAACGAGCTGCAACCGGGCAACTGGTTCACGCTGGACCACAACGGCAAGATCCGGCAGGTGCAGTACAGCTGGGCGAGCGACCGCCGCCAGCTGCACCTGTTCGCCGCCAGCGACGGCTACTGCTACCTCATGCCGCTGCGCCGGCTGGGCGCCTACCTGCAGGCCGGCCTGCTGGTGCCGACCGAGGAAGAGGCGTTGACCGTGCGCGCAACGCGCGACGCGCTGGCCAAGCTGGATGCGAATCCGGAGAGGCTGCTGCAGTAAGGGGTGTCGGGGTGACCTTCGGTCAACCCGACCTACCGGTAGGCCGGGTTGCGCGCAGCGCACACCGGCGAACGCTCAATGCGCCACCCGGTCCTCGGTGTCGTCGCACAGCTCGTCGAGGATCAGCGCGTCGGGCTCGTGGCCGAAACGCCAGTAGACCATCAGCACGATGATCTTCAGCGCGTCGAGCGGCATCTCGCCGTCGATGCCCGCGGCCATGGCGCGGTCCACCACGATCTCGCGCAGCGCGGGCGGCAGCACGCCGGAGCCCTCGAGGAAGCTGATGAAGCCGAGGCAGGCGGCGCCGAGCCGGTCCTGCTCGGACACCGAGAACACGCGCATGCTCGTGGCGCTCTGTTCGGGCGCCCATTCGGGCTCGGGTTCGGCGGGGAGGCAGATGTTCTGCGCGGCGACGTTGAGTCCATCGAGCCAGACCAGGGCATCGTGGATCTCGTCGGGTTCGAAGCCATGGGCGCTGAGCTTGCGTTCGAGCTGGTGGAGCTCGGGGCAAGCATCGCCGCGCCAGTAGTTTTCGTAGACGAACACCAGCACTTCAAACATGAACCCCAATATAGCCCAGAACCCGGAGCCGGCCGCACGGCCTTTACGCGATGCTGTTGCATCGCCGCGTCGGCACGCGGGCCGGACTCAGGCCCTTGCCTGCCGCTGGAACAGGCCGCCCGGCAGCCGGGCGACAACGCCCGCGAGCTCCAGTTCGAGCAGCCGCGCCTGCAGCAGCGGCGCGGGAATGCCGGTGCGGGCGATGAGCGCGTCCAGCCCCATCGGGTCGAAGCCCATGGCCTCGAGCAGCGCGTCTTCGCCTTCCGGCTCCTCGCCGTCGTCGGCGGAAGGGGCGGCGGGCAGCACCAGCCGAAGGTCTTCGAGCACGTCCTGCGCGCTCTCCACCAGCTTGGCCCCCTGCCGCAGCAGCGCATGGCAGCCGCGCGCGTGCGGCGAGTGGATCGAACCCGGGATGGCGAAGACTTCCTTGCCCTGCTCCGCCGCGAAGCGGGCCGTGATGAGCGAGCCGGACTGCAGCGCCGCCTCCACCACCAGCGTGCCCTGGCCGAGGGCGGAGATCAGCCGGTTGCGGCGCGGGAAGTTCGCCGGCAGGGGCGGCGTGCCGATCGGGTATTCGCTGAGGATCATGCCGCGCGCGGCGATGTCGTGGGCCAGTTGCAGGTGCTGCCTGGGGTACACGCGGTCCAGCCCCGTGCCGACGACGGCGATGGTGGCCACCGCATCGGCCGCGGCGCCATCGAGCGCTCCCTGGTGCGCGGCGCCGTCGATCCCGAGCGCCATGCCGGAGACCACGGTGACGCCGGCTTCGGCGAAGGCGCGGGAAAAGCGGCGCGCATTCTGCAGCCCTTGCGGCGTCGGGTTGCGGCTGCCCACGACGGCCAGTGCACGCTGGGGCAGGGCGCCGGGCCGGCCCATGCGGTACAGCATCAGCGGCGGGTCGTCGGTCTGCAGCAGGGCCGCCGGATAGTCCGGGTCGGCGAGCGTGAGCACGTCGCGGGCGGCCGGGTCCTGCGCCAGCCAGGCCAGCGTCGCTTCGAGCAGCGCCTCGTGTCCCGGCGGCACCTTGCGCAAGGCGTCGATGCGGGGGCCGTCCACCACCTGCGCCAGCGCCGTGCCGGTTTGCGCCAGCACCTGCTGCGGCAAGCCGAAGGCCGCCAGCAATCTGCGGGCGGCCTGGGGACCGAGGGAGGGATTCAGCGCGAGGCGCAGCCAGGCTGCAAGCTCGTCGCGCTGCATGGGCGCGCCGTCAGCGCGGGTTGGCCACGTGGTCGCCGATGGAGACCGTGTCCGAGATCTCCAGCACCAGGGCGTACGACAGGTTCTCGAAGGTGCGGAAGACCATCAGCAGGCCGTTGCGCTCGTCGGGCAGCTGCATTTCCACCCGCTCGCCGGGTTGGGAGCGGTCCAGGATGCGGCGTCCCGCCTTCAGGATGGCCATCACGTGCCCGTTCTCCACGCCCTGGGCGGTGCCGCGGTTGATCACCACCACCTGGCTCTGGCCCACCAGCGAGACGGCATCGCCGTAGACGGACACGATGGTGCCGTCGACCGGCACGGTCGGGGCGCGCGGCACGTAGCTGGTCAACTGGCGCGGCGGCTCCGGCAGCAGCCGGTCGCCCACGCGCATTTCTTCCTTGGCGCGGGTGATGTCCACCGTGGCGGGGACCACCGTGTCTTCCATCTTGCCGCTGCTCACGCGCAGCTTCTGGATCGACTCGCTGCGCACCAGGTCGGCGCTGCCCAGGTAGTGCGCTTCGTAGCCCAGCACCTGTTCGGTCAGCGGGTCGCGCAGCTCCTTGGCTTCGCGGAACACGCGGAAGCCTTCGACGATGCGCGGATTGCGTTCGACCATCGGCGTGCCGGTGCGGCCCAGCACGTAGGCGCGGTCGCCCTGCGTCAGTAGCACGCGGTCTTCGGGGCCGGCCACGATGCGCGGCGCGCGCTCGAGTTCGCCCTCGCCGACGATGATGGCTTCGTTCAGGAAGGGATCGATCGCCCCCGGCGGCAAGGTCGGGATCGACGTGTCGGGCAGCGAGGACAGGCGGGTGCGCGGTGAAACGCGCACGGTGGCCAGCGGCGCGCCGTCCGGGATCGCGCCCATGCGCAGCCGCGCCATGCCGTCCAGCTTTTCCAGGTACAGGGTCTGGCCGGGGTAGATGCGGTGCGGGTTGCGCACCTGCTCCATGTTCATGCCCCAGAGCTCAGGCCACCGCCATGGCGTCTTGAGGTACAGGCCGGAGATCGCCCAGAGGGTGTCCCCGATCTTGACGGTATAGGTGTCGGGAGCGTTGGGAGCCAGCTCCGACAGCGGGATGCCGCTCACGGCCACGACTTCCGCCGTGGCACGCTGCTGCTGCGTGATCGGGAAGTTCTGCGCCGCTGCCGGGGTAGCGGCCAGGCCCCATGCAACCAGCAGCGCGGCACAAGCCACGGTGCTGCGGGTAGACAGGCCGGAAACCGCCTTGGGGAGAGCCATCTGTGTTTCGTCCGCTCTTGACAAGTTGCTGGCGATTCTCCACTCAAGTCCTTGATTGGGCAATGTTTATGGCTTTTGTCGCCAGCCGGCAACGGCAAAAGTGGCGAAAATAGCGACAACAGTCCCATCTCATCGCCATGGCTCTCCTTCCCATCCTCTGTTACCCCGATCCCCGCCTGCACACCGTCGCCAAGCCGGTGCAGGCCGTGGACGCGCGCATCCGCGGCCTGGTGGCCGACATGCTGGAAACCATGTACGACGCCGAGGGCATCGGCCTGGCCGCCACCCAGGTGAACGTCCACGAGCGGGTGGTCGTGATCGACGTGTCCGAAGGGCGCGACCAGCCGCTGGTCCTGATCAACCCCGAGATCACCTGGGCCAGCGAGGAAGTGCAGGTCGGCGACGAAGGCTGCCTGTCGGTCCCCGGCATCTATGATGGCGTCGAGCGCTCCACCTCCATCCGCCTGCGGGCCCTGGACGGCGACGGCAAGGAGCGCGAACTGGCGGCCGAGGGCATGCTGGCGGTGTGCATCCAGCACGAGATGGACCACCTGCAAGGCAAGGTGTTCGTCGAATACCTGTCGCCGCTCAAGCGCAACCGGATCAAGACCAAGATGCTCAAGGCCCGCCGCGACACCGAGCGGGTCTGACGCAGGAGCTTCCATGCGCATTGCTCTCGCCCTCGCCGCGGCCACGCTGCTGCTGGCCGCCTGTGCCCACCCGTCCAACAGCCTCGACATCGCGCCCGGCACGCCGCGCGAGCAGGTGGTCGCCCGCGCCGGCCAGCCGGTGCGGGTGGTGCCGCTGCCGGATGGCGGCCAGCGCCTGCAATACACGCTGCAGCCCTGGGGCCGCTACGCCTTCATGGTGGACCTGGATGCCGCCGGCCGCGTGGTGCGGTCCCGCCAGGTGCTGACGGCGCAGGAGTTCGCCCGCATCGAGGAAGGCAAGTGGACCCGCGCCGACGTGGAGCGCGAGTTCGGCCCGCCTGCGCAGGTGGACGGCGTCGCCAGCTGGAACGGCCCGATCCTGATGTACCGCTGGAAGGAGTTCGGCGGGGGCAGCGACATGTTCTATTACGTCTACCTGGACACCCAGGGCGTGGTGCGGCGCGCGCACCCGGCGATGGAGTTCATCAACGCGCCAGCCGACCGCAGGTGAGCGACGCATGCGCTTGATCTTCGCGGGCACCCCCGAGTTCGCCCGCGCGGCCCTGCAGCGGCTGCATGCCGCCGGCTTCGACATCGCCCTGGTGCTGACGCAGCCGGACCGGCCGGCCGGCCGCGGCATGAAGCTGCAGCCGTCCGCGGTGAAGCAGTTCGCGCTGGAGCACGGCATCGCCGTGGCGCAGCCGCGCGGCCTGCGGCTGGAAGGCAAGTACCCCGAGGACGCCGCCGCCGCCCGCGACGCGATCGCGGCGGCGCGCGCCGATGCGATGGTGGTCGCGGCCTACGGGCTGATCCTGCCGCAATGGGTGCTGGACGCGCCGCGCCTGGGCTGCCTGAACATCCATGCCTCGCTGCTGCCTCGCTGGCGCGGCGCCGCCCCGATCCACCGCGCCATCGAAGCGGGCGACGCCGAGACCGGCGTCACCATCATGCAGATGGATGCGGGCCTGGACACCGGCGACATGCTGCTGGTCGAGCGCCTGCCCATCGCCGCGGACGACACCACCGCCACGCTGCACGACAAGCTCGCCGGGCTCGGCGGCCGGATGATCGTGGAGGCGCTGGAACTGGCGGCTTGCGGCGGCTTGCGCCCGGTTCCCCAACCGGCCGAATGCGTGACCTATGCGCACAAGATCGAGAAGTCTGAGGCGGCCGTCGACTGGTCGCTGCCGGCCGACGTGATCGCCCGCCGCGTGCGGGCCTTCGACCCTTTCCCCGGAGCATCGGCCGTCGTGGCCGGCGAGACGGTGAAGCTGTGGCGCGCGACCGCGTCGATGCAGGACGATGGCACGGCGCAGCCCGGCACCGTCGTGGCGCTGGATGCCCACGGCATCGGTGTCGCCTGCGGCCAGGGCCGGCTGGAAGTCACCGAGCTGCAGCGCGCCGGCGGCAAGCGCCTGCCGGCGGCCGACTTCCTGCGCGGCTTCGCCCTCGCGCCCGGCATGCGCTTCGAGAGCTGATGTTCTTCCTGCCGGCCATCCATCGCCACCCGCAGTTCCGCGAAGGCATCCGCTCCAGCTCCGGCGTGGCCCCCGGCATCGCCGCGTGGGGGCTCATGACCGGGGTGGCCATGATCAAGTCCGGCATGAGCCTGCCCGAATCCGTGGCCATGACCTTGTGGGTGTACGCGGGCAGCTCGCAACTGGCCGCCATCCCGCTGATCGTCGCCGGCGCGCCCGCGTGGGTGATCTGGGCGACCGCGCTGTGCGTCAACCTGCGCTTCGTGGTGTTCAGCCTGCACCTGCGCGACTACCTGATGCACCTGCCGCGCTGGCGGCGGCTGGCCAACGGCTTCCTCACGGCGGACATGAGCTATGCGCTGTTCACGCAGCGCCACCCGGAGCCGGCCACCGAGCCCGCCGGGCAGCTGGCGCAGGAGGCCTTCCTCGCGGGCAACTACTTCCTCACCTGGTGCTCCTGGTGCGCCGCCAGCCTGGTCGGCATCGCGGTGGGCAACCTCGTGCCCGGGCACTGGGGGCTGGGCTTCGCCGGCGTGCTGTGCCTGGTCGGCATCGTCTGCTCGCTGGCCAACACGCGCATGCGCTTGCTGGCGGCGCTCATCGCCGGCGCGGCGGCGGTGGCCAGCTACGCGCTGCCGCTGAAGCTGAACGTGGTGGTGGCCATCGCGGTCGCCGTGCTGGCGTGCCTGTGGCTGGAGGGGTGCCTGCCCGCCGCCGCCCGGGAGCGCACGGCATGAGCCGCCGGGCCGCCCCAAGGCGAATCCCGCAGCGCGTAGCGCGGAGGGCAGTCGAATGACCGGCACCGGAACCACCGACGGCTGGACGCTGTTCGTCATCGCCGGCATGGGCGGCGTGACGGTGCTCACCCGCTGCTTCTTCTTCATCCTGGACCGGCGCTGGGCGATGCCGGACTGGGCCCAGCGCGCGCTGCGCTACGCGCCGGTGGCGGCGCTCGCCGGCGTGGTGCTGCCCGAGGTGGTGATGAGCAACGGCCACTTGGTCGCCACCTGGCAGGACGCCCGCATCTTCGCCGCCCTGGCCGGCGGCGCGGCTTTCTTCTGGCGCCGCAGCGTGCTGGTCACGCTGCTGGTCGGCATGGCCGTGTACCTGCCGCTGCACCTCGGCCTGGGCTGGTAGGAGCCAGGCTCCAACCCCGACAGTGCCGGCCTTCCTAGAATGGCGGGTTCCCCGTCCAACCAACGAAGCCTGCATCCCATGAACGTCCTGCGCTTTTCCGATCTGTGCGACGAGGGCCGCGCCCGCGGCCGCCGTGTCTTCATCCGGGCCGACCTCAACGTGCCGCAGGACGACCAGGGCCGCATCACCGAGGACACGCGCATCCGCGCCTCGGTGCCCTGCATCCAGATGGCGCTGGCCGGCGGCGCGGCGGTGATGGTGACTTCGCACCTGGGCCGACCGACCGAGGGAGATCTCCAGCCCGCGGATTCGCTCGCCCCCGTGGCCGAGCGCCTGTCGGAGCTGCTGGGCCGCCCGGTGCCGCTGAAGACCGGCTGGGTCGACGGCGTGGACGTGCAGCCCGGCGAGGTGGTGCTGCTGGAAAACTGCCGCGGGAACAAGGGCGAGAAGAAGAACGACCCGGCGCTGGCGCAGAAGATGGCCGCGCTCTGCGACATCTTCGTGCACGACGCCTTCGGCACCGCGCACCGCGCGGAGGCCTCGACCTACGGCATCGCGCAGCACGCGAAGATCGCCTGCGCCGGCCCGCTGCTGGCCGCCGAGATCGACGCCATCACCAAGGCGCTGGCCAATCCGAAGCGGCCGCTGGTGGCCATCGTCGCCGGCTCGAAGGTGTCGACCAAGCTGACCATCCTGCAGGCGCTGGCGAAGAACGTCGACCAGCTGATCGTCGGCGGCGGCATCGCCAACACCTTCATGCTGGCCGCGGGCCTGCCGATCGGCAAGTCGCTGGCGGAGCCCGACCTGCTGGACCAGGCCCGCGCGGTGATCGCGGCGATGAAGGCGCGCGGCGCCGAGGTGCCGATCCCCACCGACGTGGTGGTGGCGAAGACCTTCGCCGCCGATGCGCCGGCCACCGTGAAAGCCGCGACCGACGTGGCGGCCGACGACATGATCCTGGACATCGGACCGCAGACCGCGCAGAAGCTCGCGCGGCAGCTCCAGGCGGCAGGCACGATCGTCTGGAACGGGCCGGTCGGCGTGTTCGAGTTCGATGCCTTCGCCAACGGCACGGAGACCATCGCGCGCGCCATCGCCGCGTCGGATGCCTTCAGCATCGCCGGCGGCGGCGACACGCTGGCGGCCATCGCCAAGTACGGCATCGAGCCGGACGTGGGTTACATCTCCACCGGCGGCGGCGCCTTCCTCGAAGTGCTGGAGGGCAAGACACTGCCAGCCTTCGAGATCCTGCAGAAGCGCGCGAACGGTTGAACACGAGCGGCACGCTCCGCGCGTGCCATGCGTTGGTAACCGCGTCGTAACCGCTTCATGTGAGAATCGGAAACTGAATTACAAGGAGAACGCCTTCATGGCGCGTCGTGCCACCAAGATCGTCGTCACCCTCGGCCCCGCCTCCAACCAGCCCGAAGTCCTGGAGCGGATGATCCGCGCTGGCGTCAACGTGGTGCGGCTGAACTTCAGCCATGGCACGGCCAAGGACCACATCGACCTGGCGGCGCTGGTGCGCCGCGTGAGCCAGAGCGCCGGGCGCGAGGTCGCCATCATGGCCGACCTGCAGGGCCCCAAGATCCGCGTCGGCAAGTTCGCCGAGGGCAAGGTGATGCTGCAGGCCGGCGCGAAGTTCGTGCTCGACGCCTCGCGCACCGAGCCCGGCAACATCGAGGGCGTCGGCCTCGACTACAAGGAGCTGCCGCGCGACGTGAAGGCGGGCGACGTGCTGCTGCTGAACGACGGCCTGATCGTGCTGGTGGTCGAAAGCGTCAAGGGCGAACAGATCCGCACCGTCGTCAAGATGGGCGGCACGCTGTCCAACAACAAGGGCATCAACAAGCAGGGCGGCGGACTGACCGCGCCGGCGCTGACCGCCAAGGACATGGAAGACATCCGCACCGCGATGAGCTTCCAGGCCGACTACGTGGCGGTGAGCTTTCCGAAGAACGCCACCGACATGGAGATGGCGCGCCAGCTGTGCAACGTGGCGGCGGCGGAGTTCCGCCACAAGCCCGCGCTGATCGCCAAGATCGAGCGGGCCGAAGCCATCCCCAACCTCGAGTCGATCCTGCGCGCCAGCGACGGCATCATGGTCGCCCGCGGCGACCTCGCGGTGGAAGTCGGCAACGCCGCCGTGCCGGCGCTGCAGAAAAGGATGATCCGGCTGGCGCGCGAGCACGACAAGGTGGTGATCACCGCGACCCAGATGATGGAGTCGATGATCTCCGCGCCGGTGCCGACGCGCGCCGAGGTGAGCGACGTCGCCAACGCGGTGCTGGACGGCACCGACGCGGTGATGACCAGCGCCGAGACCGCCACCGGTGCGTACCCCGTGGAAGTGGTGATGCAGATGGACGCCATCTGCTCCGAGGCCGAGATGGCCGAGGACGTGAAGCTCGACGCCGACTTCACCGGCATGGCGTTCTCGCGCATCGACCAGTCCATCGCCATGGGCGCGCTGTTCACGGCTTACCACCTGGGCTGCAAGGCGATCGTGGCCCTCACCGACTCCGGTTCCACCGCCTTGTGGATGAGCCGCCACCGCATCCACATCCCGATCTATGCGCTGACGCCCAAGCTGGTGACGCAGCGCAAGATGGCGCTGTACCGCAACGTGCGGCCGCTGCTGATGGACCAGAACGTCGAGCGCGACATGGCGCTGGCCGAAGCCGAGGCGCACCTGAAGAAGCGCGGCATCCTCTCCGCGGGCGACATCTACGCCATCACCTGCGGCGAGCCGATGGGCGCGCCCGGCGGAACCAACATGCTGAAGATCGTGCGCGCCAGCTGAGCTGGGGGGCGGGACCGCCCCCGCGGGCAGGGCTCAGCGCTAGAATTCCCGCAGTTACCGGGCGGTTACGACGACCGCCCGCCCCTCTGTCGTACCCCCAGGAACTGCCATGCCCCTCGTCTCCATGCGCGAACTGCTGGACCATGCCGCCACCAACGGCTATGGCATCCCCGCCTTCAACGTCAACAACCTCGAACAGGTCCAGGCCGTGATGGAGGCCGCGAAGGAGGTCAATGCGCCGGTGATCCTGCAGGCCAGCGCCGGCGCGCGCAAGTACGCGGGCGAATCGTTCATCAAGCACCTGATCCAGGCCGCCATCGAGGCCTATCCGCAGATCCCGCTGGTCATGCACCAGGACCACGGGCAGAGCCCGGACGTCTGCCGGGGCGCCATCGACCTGGGCTTCTCCTCGGTGATGATGGACGGCTCGCTCGAGGCCGACGGCAAGACCATCGCCAGCTATGACTACAACGTCGACGTGACCCGCAAGGTCTCCGACCTCGCGCACAAGTATGGCGTGACGGTCGAAGGCGAGCTCGGCTGCCTGGGCTCGCTGGAGACGATGAAGGGCGACAAGGAAGACGGCCACGGCACCGACGCCACCATGACGCGCGAGCAGCTGCTGACCGACCCGGAGCAGGCCGCGGACTTCGTCAAGCGCACCCAGATCGATGCGCTGGCCATCGCCATCGGCACCAGCCACGGCGCCTACAAGTTCACCCGCAAGCCCACCGGCGACATCCTGGCGATCGACCGCATCAAGGAAATCCAC
>JAJTCN010000035.1 GCA_021323335.1 Ramlibacter sp. | reverse complement strand
TTCATATGAGCGTTTGATTTGTTCCGAAGAACTTGGCAATCGCCATCAAACGCCCACGCTTATCGGCTGTATATTTTTAACGAACCCGCTCGATCCAGCGGCTCGTCGCCACCTTCTCTTGCCGTCTCCGCTGCGATCAGCGAAGCCCTCGATTATGACAGATTTTTTGAAGCTCTGTCCAGCTGTTTTTGCTGTTTCGCCGCGATCCGCTCGTTTCGAGCGAGTCGCCGTCGTCATCAGCGAAGCCCTAGATTCTATACCGACTTTTGATCGTCGATCGAAGCCTGAGGCTCATTCTTTTCTCGGCCGCCGCGTCAGCTCTTTCCTGCAGCTCTCGTCAGCCGAGCCCTCGACTATAGCACGGGAAAACCCGGATCGCTAGACGGAGAGTGGTAACGAGCGATTGCGCTTGCCGGTGAGCACGAAGAGCGCATTGGCGACCGCGGGCGCCACCGGCGGGACACCGGGCTCACCCACTCCGGCAGGCGGCCGTTCACTGGAGAGGATCCAGGTTTCCACGTGCGGGGTTCCGGCGAGCGCCAGCATGGGATAGCTCGGGAAGTTGGCTTGTTGCACCACGCCCTCCCGGATGTCGATGCGACCGTACAGCGCGGCAGTGATCCCGAACACGACCGAACTTTCCATCTGCTGGGCGACGATGTTCGGATTGATCACCGTCCCGCAGTCGATGGCGCAGACCACGCGATGGACTCGCACCTGCCCCTTGTCGAGGGAGACCTCCGCGACCTGGGCAACGATCGACCCGAATGACTCGTGCAGGGCGACGCCGCGAGCGCGCCCGGCGGGCAGCGGCTTGGCACCCCAGCCCGCCTTCTCGGCCGCGTGGTTCAGCACCGCCAGATGGCGTGGCGCGCGCTTCAGCATTTGCCGGCGGAACTCCACCGGGTCGCGGCCGGCAGCCGCTGCCGCCTCGTCCATGAAGCACTCGCTGAAGAAGGCATTGTGGGAGTGGCCCACCGATCGCCAGAAGCCGACCGGCACCCCCGACCGGGTGGACACGTGCTCGACCTTCTGGCGGGGAAAGCCGTAGGGCTGGTCGAACAGTCCTTCCGACGTCGTCTTGTCCGGAAGGTCCACTGGTCCTGCCAGGGCCGGCATCGCACGCTGGAACCAGCGCGGGGAGATCGCGTCGCCGGCGGACTTGATCTCCAGCGCGAGCGGCTGCCCCTCTGCATCGATCGACGCGCGCAAGCGCGCCACCTGCATCGGACGGTAGAAGTCGTGCTTCGTGTCCTCTTCCCGCGACCAGATCAGCTGGACCGCGACCTCCGGCACATCCAGCGCCACCCGCACGGCTTGCGCGACGTAGTCCACTTCGAGGCGGCGCCCGAATCCGCCGCCGAGCAGCGTCACGTGCAGATCGACCTGGTCGACGCCCACTCCCGCGACCCGCGCAGCTGCCGCGCGGCACATTTGCGGCACCTGCGTGGGCGCCCACACCTCCACCCGTCCGTTCGAAACCCTCGCGGTGGCATTCATCGGCTCGAGCGTCGCGTGCGCCAGGTAGGGGGCGCTGTACCACGCCTCGATGGTCTTCCCCGGCCTGCCCGCGGGCTCCGCGTCGCCGCGCCGATGGAACGTGTACCCCTCGTCGTGCCTGACCGCGGACTCGAGCTGGCGCGCAATGGCCTGCGAATCCAGGGACGACGATGACCGCCACTCCACCTGCACCGCCTCGGCTGCTTGCCGCGCCTGCCAGTAGCTGTTCGCCACCACCGCGAACCCGGCCGTCGATCCCGCGTAAGCCGGGAGCATCACGAGCCGCCGCACCCCCGGCATCGCCAGCGCGGATTTCGCGTCCACGCGTCCCGGCGAGCCGCCGATCGACGGGCACAGGCGGAGGGCGGCGAACAGCATCCCCGGCACCCGCACGTCGATCCCGAACCGCGCGGTGCCATCCACCTTGGCCGGCAGGTCCAGGCGCGGCACGGGCTGGCCGATCACGCGCCACTCCTTGCGCTCCTTCAGCCGCACGCTTCCTGGCGGGGTTGCGGCAGCCACCCTGGCAAGCTCGCCATACGTCGCGCTGCGGCCGGAGGGATGCGACACCACGCCCTTGTCCACCCGCATCTCGTCGGCGGGCAGCCTCCATTGAAGCGAGGCTGCGCCGACGAGCGAAGCGCGCGCCGTCGCGGCCGCGAGCCGCACCACGTCCCATGCGTCCGCAACGCTCGAGGAGCCGCCCGTGGCGTTGATCCCGAGCTCCCGGCCCAGCTTGGTCACCAGCCAGCGGCCCGCCTTCACGCGACCGAAACCATCCTCTCGCTCTCCCTCCAGCGGATGAAAAGGCAGGCTCCCGACCAGCATCGCGACGTTGCCGTAGATCGCGTCGGCGCCGGCCTGCTCGATGCGGACCACGGAGAGGGGGACGTCGAGTTCCTCGGCGGCCATCTGGGGCAAGGCGGTATGCACGCCCTGGCCCATTTCGCTGCGGGGCATCGCCAGGACCACGCCGCCATCGGGAAGGATCTTGATCCAGCCATTCAGCGGCATGTCGCCCTCGCCCGGCTGCATCAGCGCTGCGAGACCCAGGCGTGAACGTTGGGGCAGCGCCACCCAGCCGAGCAGCAGGGCGCCGGCGCCGGCGGTAGTGCCCAGGAACCACGCGCGCCGCTTCATGCCTTCGTCCCGGCCGCGCGCTTGATCGCGGCTCGCACGCGCTGGTAGGTTCCGCAGCGGCAGATGTTCGTCATCGCCTCGTCGATGTCGGCGTCCGTCGGCTTCGGCTTCTTCTCCAGCAGCGCGGCCGCGGCCATCAGCATGCCGCTCTGGCAGTAGCCGCATTGCGGCACCTGCTCCGCGATCCACGCGGCTTGCAGGGGATGCAGCCGGCCGGCGACGCCCAGTCCCTCGATGGTCTGGATCGCCTTGCCGGCCACGCTGCCGACCGGCGCCACGCAGGAGCGCACCGCCTGCCCGTCCACGCGCACCGTGCAAGCGCCGCAGGCGGCCACGCCGCAGCCGAACTTGGTGCCGGTCATCTGCAACAGGTCGCGCAGCACCCACAGCAAAGGCATCGCCGGATCGGCATCCACCTGCCTGCGCGCGCCGTTGATGTTCAGGTCCACGGAACCCCTCCTTGTCCAGCAGGTCCCACTATAGCCAAGCACGCTCCGAACCCAGCCTTTGTTTCACGCGCCTGCGGCGCCGGTGATACGCTCCGAGCCTTTTCCCGCACTTCATGGCCCTTCTCACGCTCGCCGACGCCCAGCTCGCCTTCGGGCACGTGGCGCTGCTCGATCACGCCGATTTCGCACTCGAGACCACGGAGCGGGTGGGCCTGATCGGCCGCAACGGCGCGGGCAAGTCTTCCCTGCTGCGCATCCTGGCCGGACTGGAGAATCCCGACGACGGCGTGCTGCATCGCCAGCAAGGGCTGCACGTGGCCTTCGTCGCGCAGGAGCCCGTGCTGCAGGAGGAAGCCACCGTCTTCGAATCCGTGCGGTCGGGACTGGCCGACGTCATCGCCCTCGTGGACGCCTATTCGCACGGCCAGGGCGACCTCGACGCCCTGCAGGGCCGCATCGAGGCGCAGGACGGCTGGAACTGGCAGCAGCGGGTGGACGAGACGCTGCAACGCCTGCATCTCGACGCCGAGGCGCAGATCGGCTCGCTCTCCGGCGGCAATCGCAAGCGCGTCGCGCTCGCGCAGGCGCTGGTGCGCCGACCCGACGTCCTGCTGCTCGACGAACCCACCAACCACCTGGACCTGGACTCCATCGAGTGGCTCGAGAACCTGCTGATCGACTTTCGCGGCAGCGTCGTCCTGATCACCCATGACCGGGCCTTCCTCGACCGCGTCGCCACGCGGATCGTCGAGCTCGATCGGGGCCGGCTGCTGTCCTATCCCGGCAATTTCACGCAGTACCAGGTGCTCAAGCAGGAGCAGCTGGCGCAGGAGGCGGTGATCAACGCCAAGGCCGACAAGTTGCTGGCCCAGGAGGAAGTGTGGGTGCGCAAGGGCGTCGAGGCTCGCCGCACGCGGTCGCAAAGCCGCATCGGCAGGCTGGAGCAGCTGCGCGCCCGCCGGACCGCGCGGCGGGATGCACTGGGCCGCGTCAGCATGGACCTGGCCGCCGGCCAGCCCACCGGCAAGATCGTGGCGGAACTGGCGGACGTGTCCAAGTCCTTCGGCGACAAGGCCGTCGTCCGGGATTTCAGCGCGACGATCCTGCGCGGGGACAAGGTCGGCCTCATCGGCCCCAACGGCGCGGGCAAGACGACCCTGCTGCGGCTGATCCTGGGCGAGCTTGCGCCCGACAGCGGCCGCGTCCGACTGGGCAGCAACCTGCAGGTGGCGTACTTCGACCAGATGCGCACGGCGCTCGACCCGAACGCGAGCCTCGAAGACTTCATCAGCCCCGGCAGCGAGTGGATCGAGATCGGCAACCAGCGCAAGCACGTGAAAAGCTACCTCGGCGACTTCCTCTTCTCGCCGGCGCGGGCGACGTCGCCGGTGCGCTCGCTGTCCGGCGGCGAGCGCAACCGCCTCCTGCTGGCCCGCCTGTTCGCCCGCCCTGCGAACGTGCTGGTGCTCGACGAGCCCACCAACGACCTCGACATCGACACCCTCGAACTGCTCGAGGAATTGCTGCAGGACTACGAAGGCACGGTGTTCCTGGTCAGCCATGACCGGGCGTTCCTGGACAACGTCGTGACGAGCACCATCGCCTACGAAGGTGATGCGCGCTGGCGCGAATACGAGGGCGGCGTGCAGGACTGGCTGACGCAGTCGCGGCGCTCGCGCCAACTCGCCACTGCGGCTGCGGCCGCCGTCGCGCCGGCAGCGCCCGCGCGTGCGAAGGTGGCCGTCGCGGCTGCGGCGCCGGCGCGTCGCAAGCTGGGCTACAAGGAACAGCGCGAACTGGAAGCCCTGCCCGATCGCATCGAAGCACTGGAACAGGAGCAGAAGTCCGTGCAGGACGCGCTGGCGGACGGCGCCATGTACCGCGACGACCCGGCGCGCGCCTCGCAACTGGCGGCGCGGGTGGAACAGATCGAGGAAGAACTGATGACGGCGCTCGAGCGTTGGGAATCGCTGGGTCAACTGTAGGCATCCACCGTCAGCCATTGGGGGCCATTGCTGACCTTGCCGCGCCCCCGCTGGAGAGCGACGCCGCTAAAGTCGCTGAACCCATGAACTCCACCTTCGCATCCGTCCGGAGCAGCGTTTCCCCAACCTGGCAGCGCGCCTGCCGCTGGTTCGCGATGGTTCTGCTCCTTTCCTGGGCGGGCGGCTGCGCCAGCTTGCCGGCCAACACCGACCGGACGGCGTCGAAAGCCTTCGCCGAGCCGGACAGCACGCCCCTTGGCCAGTTGGTGCAGGCTCGCCGTGCGCAGGCCGGCACGCGCAGCGACTCCGCCTTCTATCTCCTCGACGGGGTCGACGCCGCGCTGGCGAGCCGACTGGCCCTGATCGACGGCGCGCAGCGCAGCCTGGACCTGCAGTACTACGCGATCCACGCCGATGCGAGCACCGAGGTCCTGCTGCAGCGCTTGCGAGAAGCCGCCCGGCGCGGCGTACGCGTGCGCGTCCTGATGGACGACTTCAACACGGTCGGCGCGGATGCGCAGGTCCTGCGGCTCGCCTTCGAGCCGAACGTGGAGATCCGGCTGTTCAACCCCGTGCCGGGGGCGCGCAACAGCATGCTGGGCCGCATCGTCACCTCGCTGCACGACGTCGAGCGCCTGCAGAAGCGGATGCACAACAAGCTGTTCCTCGCCGACAACGCATGGGGCATCACGGGCGGCCGCAACCTGGGCGACCAGTATTTCGGCAGCGGCGACAAGCAGAACTTCGTCGATCTCGACGTGCTCGCGGCGGGCCGGATCGTGCGCAACATGTCCGCCAGCTTCGACCGGTTCTGGAACGACGAGCTTTCCTATCCCGTACAGACGCTGCTGGACCAGGAAGACCTCGACAGGCTGCGCAAGCCCAGCCTGGCAGCGTCGATGGCGCAAGGCATGCCCGCCACGCAACCCGTCAAGCCGGTCATGCCGGTGACGGCGTCGCCGACCGTCCTGCCCGAAGTCACCGCGACGGAAGTGGTCCAGGCCGAGCGGCCGCCGATGGACCTGCGCACGATTCCGCTCGTCTGGGCCCCTTCCACGCTGCTGGTCGACGAACCCGGCAAGGTCGGCCCGGGCGATGACGAGGCAGATGCCGGGGAAACCGTCATCGACGGACTGATGAACCTGATGCTCGGCGCGCGCAAGGAGGTCCTGATCATCTCGCCCTACTTCGTGCCGGGCGAGCGCATGATGTCCGTGTACGAACAGCTGCGCAAACGCGGCATCCGCGTCCGCCTTCTCACCAATTCCCTGGCCTCGAACGACGCCCCCCTGGCGCACGCGGGATACGCGCGCTACCGGCAGGCATTGCTGGACCTGGGCATCGAGATCCACGAAATGCGTTCCGACCCGGAGACGGCCAGCGCACTGACCGGTTCCAGCGGCGGCCGCGGCGGCAAGAGCGGCTCCTGGTTCGGCGGCGCCGGCGGCTCCAAGGGCGACGGCAACTCACGCGCCAGCCTGCACACCAAGGCCATCATCATCGACGGCTACCTCTCGGTGATCGGCTCCATGAACCTGGACCTGCGTTCGCAACTGAAGAACAGCGAAGTCGGCCTCGTGATCCGCAGCGCCGCGCTGGCGCGGCAGGCCACGCGCCAGGTCGAGAACACCATGTCCACCGCGGCCTATCGGCTCGACCGTGACGGCGGGCGCCTCGTCTGGCGGGCCCCTCCCGGCGCGCCGTTCAAGGACGAGACCAAGGAACCCGGCGCCAGCACCAAGCTCAAGCTGTTCGTGCGCATCATCGGCCCTCTGGCGCCCGAAGAGATGTTGTAGCAGCCCGGCTCACATCCGCTTCACCATTTCGGCGTACTTCCGCCAGAACGCCGCGTCCTGCGTCGTCGCGAAATTGATGCGCATCAGCGTGCTCGGCTTGCGCTCGGCATGGAACAGCGCACCGGGCGCCAGCAGGTAGCCTTCGTCCAGCATGCGCTGGGACAGCGCGTCGGTATCGACGCCCGTGTCCACCCACCCGAACAAGCCCGCCGGTTCCGCGGCAAAACGGCAGCCCGCGTTCAACGCCAGCTTGACGCTGCGGCCGCGGGCGACATCCAGGCGGGTGCGGATCCGTTCGCAGTGCCGCCGCAACTGGCCCTGTTCGATGCACAGCGCCAGCGCCTTCTCCAGCAATGCCGGCGTGGTGAGCGTGCCCAGCAGCTTGGTGTCGAGCAGTTGTTCCACCAGGCGCGCGGGGGCAGCGAGGAACCCGATGCGCCAGTTCGGCGCCAGGATCTTCGCGAAGCCGCCGACGTAGATGGTGCGCTGCAGCCCGTCGAGCGTGGACAGCCGGCTCGCGTGGGCGGGTGCGATGTGGCTGTAGGTGTCGTCCTCGACGATGTGGAAGTCGTGCTCGTTGGCCAGTTGCAGGATGCGGTGCGCGCTGCCCGGGGTCAGGCAGTAGCTGGTGGGGTTGTGGAACACGCTCACGCTGACGTACAGCTTCGGCCTGTGCACGGCGCAGTATTTCGCCATCACCTCCAGGTCCGGCCCGTCCGCGCGGCGCGGCACGGGCAGCAGCCGCATGCCCATCGCATTCAGGCGCGCGAACTCCACGGCCCAGCCCGGCTCCTCCACCATCACCGGATCGCCGGGCCGCAGCAGGGTGCGGCTGACGATGTCCAGTGCGTGCGTGGCGCCGACCGAGGTGATGATCTGGTCCGGCGACGCGGGCACGCCCAGGTCGGCGAGCTTGTGCGCCAGCGCGCGGCGCAGGCCGCCGTCGCCGAGCGGTTCGCCGTACTGCAACGAGAACGCGTGCAACGCGCGCGTGCTGGTCACCTTGCGCACCGCCGCCGGCATGAAGGTCGACTCGAGCCAGTCGCTCGGGAAGACGCCCATGCCGGGCTGCGGCTTGTCGCTGACCTTGTGGAACATGCCGCGGATCAGTGCCGTGGCGTTCACCGGCGCCGGCCCGCGGCGCGCCACCATCCAGTGCGCGGCGCTCCAGGACGACGGATCCGGGCCCGCCGCGGCCGCGCGAGGCTCCACCTCTTCCCGGCCGGCTCCCGCGTCCCGCACGAAGAAGCCGCGGTTCTTGCGCGCCTCCACCAGCCCCTGCGCCAGCAACTGGTCGTACGCCGCCACCACGGTGGAAGGGCTCACGCCGTGCTGCTCGGCGCATTGGCGCACCGACGGCAGCCGCGCCCCCGGCGCCAGCAGGCGATCGCGAATGCGCCCGGCGAAGCGCCCCGCCAGTTGTTCGGTCAGCGATTGCGAAGATGCCTTCATCAGCATGGCGGGCCCCTGTGTATCGGCATGGAGGCCAGTACAGATTACCGGGTGACATGGAAATCTGTACTGGTCGTGTATTGGTGAGCAAGATTACATTGGTCGGGATGCCAGCACAAGCTTTCCTCCCATGACGGGCGCCGAGATCACGGCGCTCCTGCTGTTCTGCACGGCGATGAGCTTTTCGCCGGGGCCGAACACCACGCTGTCCACGGCCCTGGCGGCCAATGGGGGACTGCGCCTCGCACTGCGCTTTTGCCTCGCCGTCCCGGCGGGCTGGACCTTGCTGATGATCGCCAGCGGCCTGGGCCTGGGCGCCCTGGTGCTCGGCCTGCCGCCGCTGCGCTGGGCCGTCAAGATCGCCGGCGTCACGTACATGCTCTGGCTCGCGTGGAAGCTGGCGCGCGCCGGCGAACTGGCACGGGTGGAGGAAAGCCGCTTGCGCGTGACGTTCTGGCAGGGCGTCGGCCTGCAGTTCCTCAACATCAAGGCGTGGATGCTCGCACTCACGCTCACGGCCGGCTGGGTGGTGAACGCCGGCGGGCAGCCGGCAGCCAATCCGGGCGAGCGACTGGCCATCATCGTGGCCATCATGGCCATGTTCGCCTTCACCAGCAATTTCACCTACGCGCTGGTGGGCTCCCTGCTGCGCGGCTGGCTCGCCCAGGGCCGCCGCCTGCTGTGGTTCAACCGCGTGCTGGCGCTCGTGCTCCTGGGCACCGCGGGCTGGATGCTGATGGTATGAAGCGCATCGAACGACAAGGTCTCTGGCTCGGCTTCGCGGGGGTGGCCATCTTCGCGCTCACCTTGCCGATGACGCGGCTGGCCGTGGGCACGCCCGATGCGCCGCTGATGTCGGGCGCGTTCATCGCGCTGGGCCGCGCCGCCGTGGCCGCGCTGCTCTCGGTCGCCTTCCTGCTGGCCACGCGCGCCCCCTGGCCGCGCAGGCAGGACTGGTTGCCTCTGCTCGTCACGTCCGCCGGCGTCGTCTTCGGCTTTCCTCTCTTCACCTCCGTCGCCATGCGCTACGTCGAGGCGGTGCATGCCAGTGTCATCGTCGGCGTGCTGCCGCTGGCGACCGCCCTGGTCGGCGCACTGCTGCACCGGCAACGGCCTTCCCCCGGTTTCTGGGCCTGCGCTGCCCTGGGCACGCTGCTCGTCGTGGCTTTCGCCCTGCTGCGCTCCGGCCAGGGCCTGCGCCTGCACGTGGCCGACCTGCTGCTGCTCGCAGCCATGGCGTGCGCCGCTGTCGGCTATGCCTACGGCGGCCGGCTGGCGCAGACCATGCGTGCGGAACATGTGATCTGCTGGGCGCTGGTGATCGCGGCGCCCGTAACGGTGCCGCTGGCCTGGTGGACCCAGCCGCAGTCGCCGGTGCCGGGCAGCGCCTGGGCGGCTTTCGCCTACGTTGCCGTGTTCTCCATGTGGATCGGCTTCTTCGCCTGGTATCGCGGCCTGGCCCTGGGCGGCACCGTGCGGGTCAGCCAGGTGCAACTGGTCCAGCCCTTCCTCAGCATGCTGTTCGCCGTGCCGCTGCTCGGCGAGCGGCTCGATGCCGTCACGCTCGGCTTCGGCGTGGCCGTGATCGCCACCGTGTTCGTGGGCCGCCGCATGCCGGTGCGCGCGGCGGCCGCGCCGATGCGCCCGCCCCTCCTCTCGCCTTCCACGGAGCAACGATGAAACCCGACGACCTGACCCCCGCCTTCGGCTGGACCCTCGCGCGCCGCGCGGCCCGCATGAATCCGTCCGTCATCCGCGAGATCCTCAAGGTGACGGAGCAGCCCGGCATCATCAGCTTTGCCGGCGGCCTGCCCTCGCCGCGCACCTTTCCCGTGGATGCCTTCGCGGCCGCCTGCCGCAAGGTGCTGGGCGACGATGGCGCCGGCGCGCTGCAGTACGCGGCGAGCGAGGGCTACGGGCCGTTGCGCGAAGCCGTCGCCGCCTGGCTGCCGTGGCCGGTGGATCCGCAGCAGGTGCTGATCACCACCGGCTCGCAGCAGGGACTGGACCTCGTGGCCAAGGTCCTCATCGACCACGGCAGCGAAGTGCTGGTCGAGACCCCCACCTACCTCGGCGCGCTGCAGGCCTTCGCACCGATGGAGCCGGAGGTGGTGGGCGTCGCCAGCGATGCCGAAGGCATCGACGTGGCGGACCTGCGCCGCCGGCGCCGCGCCGCGCGCTTCCTTTACGTGCTGCCCAATTTCCAGAATCCCACCGGCCGCACGATGAGCGAGGCCCGGCGGCAGGCCCTCGTGGAAACGACGCGCGAATTGGCGCTGCCGATCGTCGAGGACAACCCTTACGGCGACCTCTGGTTCGACGCGCCGCCGCCGGCGCCGCTGGCCGCACGCAATCCGGAAGGCACCATCTACCTCGGCTCCTTTTCCAAGGTGCTCGCCCCCGGCCTGCGCCTGGGCTATCTCGTCGCGCCGGCCGCCATCACGCCCAAGCTGCTGCAGGCCAAGCAGGCCGCCGACCTGCACAGCCCCAGCTTCAACCAGCGGCTGGTGTCCGAAGTGCTGCGCGATGGCTTCCTGGATCGCCACGTGCCCACCATCCGGGCGCTGTACCGGTCGCAGCGCGATGCCATGCTGGCCGCGCTGGAGCGCGAGATGCAGGGTCTCGGCGTGAGCTGGAACGCGCCCGACGGCGGCATGTTCCTGTGGGCCCGCCTGCCGGCCGGCATGGACGCCGTGGCCTTGCTGCCGCGGGCGGTGGAGCGCGGCGTCGCTTTCGTTCCCGGCGCCGCCTTCTACGCCGACGCGCCGGATGCACGCACCCTGCGCCTGTCGTTCGTGACGGCGACGCCGCAGCAGATCGACACCGGCATGGCCGCCCTGGCCGCGGCCATCCGCGCCGCGCAGGGGAAGCCGTCATGACCCTGCGCATCTGGGGCCGCATCTCGTCCATCAACGTCCGCAAGGTGGTGCTCACGGCGCAGTTGCTGGACTTGCCGTTCGAAAGATTCGATGCCGGGGCCGCCTTCGGCATCGTCCAGACCCCCGGGTACAAGGCCCGCAATCCCAACGCGCTGGTTCCGCTGCTGGAGGACGAGGAGTTCACGCTCTGGGAATCCAACGTGATCGTCCGCTACCTTTGCGCGCGGCATCCGGGGAGCGGCCTCTATCCCCAGGATCTGCGCGCGAGATTCGACGCCGAGCGCTGGATGGACTGGCAGCAGACGACGCTCAACCCGGCCGGCCGCGAGGCCTTCATCCAGTTGATCCGCACCCCCGCGCAGCGGCGCGACGCGCGGGCCCTCGCGGCCTCCATCGCCGCGACGCAGCCGCTGCTGGCCATGCTAGACGCGCACCTTGCCACCCGCCGCTCCATGGCGGGCGACACGCTGACGATGGCGGACATTCCCATCGCATGCGAGATGCACCGCTGGTTCGGGCTGCCCCTGGAACACATGGAGCAGCCGAACCTGGCGCGCTGGTACCAGAACATCCACAACCTGCCCGCCGCCCGCGGCGCGCTCGACGTTCCCCTGAGCTGACCATGCAACTACGCCCCTTCAAGCAGATCGACGTGTTCACTGAAACGCCTTACCTTGGCAACCCTCTGGCCGTGGTGCTGGACGGATCCGGGCTGGACACGCAGGAGATGCAGCACTTCACCAACTGGACCAACCTGTCGGAAGCCACCTTCCTGCTGCCGCCCACGCAGCCCGGCGCGGACTACCGCGTGCGCATCTTCTGCCCGGGCCGGGAGCTTCCGTTCGCCGGCCACCCCACGCTCGGCAGTTGCCACGCCTGGCTCGAGGCGGGCGGCAAGCCGCGCGGCGACCACGTCGTGCAGGAGTGCGGTGTCGGTCTGGTCAAGCTGCGACGCGATGGCGGGCGGCTGGCGTTCGCCGCGCCGCCGCTGCGCAAGAGCGGGCCGCTCGCGGAAGAGGACCTGGCGCTGATAGCCCGCGGCCTGCGCATTGCGCGCAGCGACATCGTCGGCCATGCCTGGTGCGACAACGGACCCAACTGGCGCGGCGTCCTCCTGGGTTCCGCCGAGCAGGTGCTCGCCCTCCAGCCGGATGCGGCAGTGCTGGCCGGGCTGGACGTCGGTGTCGTCGGCCCCAGGGGCAAGGTGGGCGTGGTCGCACCGCATGGTGCGGGCGAGGACATCGCCTTCGAAGTGCGCGCCTTCTTCCCGGGCAACAACGCAATGGCGGAAGACCCGGTCACCGGCAGCCTGAACGCAGCGCTCGCGCAATGGTTGATCGGCGCCGGCATCGCCCCCAGGCAGTACGTCGCCGCGCAAGGCACCGCGATGGGCCGGGCCGGACGCGTGCACGTCGAGCAGGACGAGCGCGGAGAGATCTGGATCGGCGGCGCTTCGGTGACTTGCGTCGACGGCCAAGTGAGGTTGTGACCATGGAGGCGCGCATCGATCACCTGATGGTGGCCGCGGCCAACCTGGACGAAGGTGCGGCGTGGTGCGAGGCGACCCTGGGCGTGCGTCCCGGCCCGGGTGGCGAGCACCCGCTCATGGGCACGCACAACCTGTTGCTGCGGGTGGCGACCGTCAACTATCCGCGCGCGTACCTGGAGATCCTCGCCATCCAGCCAGGGCGAACACCGCAGCGTTCCCCGCGCTGGTTCGACCTGGACGACGAGTCCGTGCGCGATGCGTTGCGCAGGGAAGGCCCGCGCCTCCTGCATTTCGTGGCGAGCGTCCCCGACGTGGCCGCGTCCGTCGCCGCACTGAACGGCGTCGGCCATGACGGCGGCGAGCCGCTGCGCGCGTCCCGCATGACGCCGCGTGGCCTGCTCGAATGGCAGATCACGTTGCGCAAGGACGGGCAGCGCCTGCTCCAGGGAATGCTGCCGACGCTGATCCAGTGGGGCGAGACCCATCCTGCATCGGCCCTGCCGGAATCCGGCGTGACGCTGCAGGCGCTGTGCGCCCACGCGCCGGAGCCGGCTGTGCTGGAACATGCGTACGGTGCCATCGGCCTGCGAGGCGTCACCGTCAAGGCCGGCGCCACCAACCTGGGTGCCGTGCTCGACACCCCGCGCGGCCGCGTCACGCTGGAATCGAAGGGGCTCTGACCCCGCAAGCACGGAACCACCATGAATTTCACCCGAGAGCACCTCGACAACGCCCGCGCAACCGTGCGCGAGTTCGTTCCGCCGACGCCGCAGTTCGCGTGGCCTCTGTTGCAGCAGCGGCTGGGCATGCCGGTGTGGGTGAAGCACGAGAACCACACCCCCGCCGGCGCCTTCAAGGTGCGCGGCGGCATGACCTACTTCCAGCACCTGGCGCGCAGCCAACCGGACGTGCGCGGCGTGATCTGCGCCACCCGCGGCAACCACGGCCAATCGGTCGGCTGGGCGGCGCGCCGTTTCGGCCTGCAGGCCACCATCGTCGTCCCGCACGGCAACTCCGTCGAGAAGAACGCCGCGATGCGCGCGCTCGGCGCCACGCTCGTCGAGCACGGCGACGATTTCCAGGCCGCGCGCGAGCACGCGATGGCGCTGGCGCAGGCCGAGGGGCTGCACATGGTGCCGTCGTTCCACCCCGATCTCGTCGCCGGCGTCGCCACCTACTGGATGGAATTCTTCGACAGCTTTGCGCGCGGCGAAGAACCCGCGGTGGTCTACGTGCCCATCGGCCAGGGCTCCGGCTTCTGCGCGGCCGCCGCGGCCCGGGCCGCATCCGGCGCCCGCAGCAAGCTGGTGGGCGTCGTCTCGGCGCACGCCACCACCTTCCTCGATTCCTGGCGGCAGGGTCGCGTGGTGGAGGCGCCTGTCACCACCGTCCTGGCCGACGGCATGGCCTGCCGCATCGCCGACCCGGAGGCGCTGCAGATCGTGCTGCGGGAAGCCGAGGACGTCGTGGCGGTCAGCGACGCCGAGGTCGCGCAGGCCATGCGCATCCTCTTTTCCGACACGCACAACGTGGCGGAGGGCGCCGGCGCCGCGGGACTCGCGGCTGCCATCCAGCAAAGGGAGCGCAACGCGGGCCGGGCCGTCGGCTTCGCGCTGACCGGCGGCAACGTCGACAGCGACGTGTTCGCCCGCGTGCTGGCCGACCGCTGGCCGCACTGAGTCACGGCCGGGACCGCAAGCGCCCCCGCTTCTTTGCCAGAATGGCCGCATGGGCACCCTCTACCTCGTCCGCCACGGCCAGGCCTCCTTCGGCGCGGACGACTACGACCAGCTCAGCGACCTCGGCCGCCGGCAGAGCGTCCGGCTCGGTGAATACTTCGCCGAGCGGGACATCCACTTCGACGGCCTGATCGCCGGCACCCTGCGACGCCACAAGCAGACGCTGGAGGGCATCCTGCAAGGCATGAACCGCGCGGGTGAACACCTCGCCTGGGAAGGCCTCAACGAATACGACAGCGCCGCCGTCATCGCCACCGTGCATCCGCAGAAGCTGGAGAAGCCGACCTCGCCCGAGATGTACCGGCACCACTTCCGCCTGCTGCGCGATGGACTGGCGCGCTGGATGGCGGGCGATGCCAGCCCAGCCGGCATGCCGAGCTACCCGCAATTCGTGGCCGGCGTGGCCGGCGCCCTGGACCACGTTCGTGCCAGCCACTACGGGCAGAACGTGCTGGTGGTCACCAGCGGCGGCCCGATCTCCACGGCCGTCGGGCACGTGCTCGGCACGCGGCCGGAAGCGACGATCGAGCTGAACCTGCGCATCCGCAACACCTCGGTCACCGAGTTCGCCTTCACGCCCAAGCGGCACATGCTGGTGGGCTTCAACGCCATCCCGCACCTCGATGCGCCGGCGTACAAGGACTGGGTGACCTACGCCTGACTGCCCGCCGGCGGCGCCGGCGGAAAACGCAGGCGCCAGCAGCGGCGGCCATCCGGAAGGGCGATGTCGGGCTCGAAACCCGCCCCGTGCAAGGCCGCCACTTTCTCGACCACGCGGTGGCCCAGGCCCAGGCCGAGAGGCTGCACGCGCTGCGACGCGGCCTCGCCAGGCGCGCCCCCATGCCGCAGGCCGTCGTCGCACACCTGCAGCCACCCGCGCGCCGGATCCAGCTCCACGTCCACCTGCGTGCCGCGCGGCGTGTGGGCCAGGGCGTTCTGCACGAGGTTGCGCAAGGCCAGTTCCAGCAGCACCGGATGCCCCGACAGCGGGAAGGCGCCCGGACTCGCCAAGCCCAGCTCGCGCCCGCCGGAGTGCGCGTCGGGAGCGAAATCGGCGACGACGCGCCGGGCCACGCCGTCGAGATCGACGGGCTGCGCCGCCTCGTGCAGTTCCGCGCGGCTGGCCCGGGCCAGCCCCAGCAGGTGGTGCAGCACCTCGCCGGCGCGCCGGGCATCCTGCTCCAGCAGGTGCAACGCCTCCTCCTGCGCCGTCCCCGCCGGGGTGTCCCGCACGCTGCGCGCCTGCAGCGCCAGCGACGCCAGCGGCGTCCGCAGTTCGTGCGCGAACTCGTTCGCCAGCGCGCGCTCGCGGGTGAGCGCGGCGTGGTACCGCTCCACCAGCCGGTTGATCGCATCGACGGTGGCCGACAGCTCCTCGTAGCGCACCGGCGCCTGCAGCTTCTGCGCATCCCTGGTGTCGAGCGCATGGACCTGCTCCGCCAGCCGCCGCAACGGCCGCAAGCCGCGGTGGATCGCCAGCCCCAGCACCAGCGCGACCGCCGGCAGCAGCCACAGGCCGGGCTCCACCACCTGTCCGGCGATGTCGCGGGCCAGGTCGTCGCGCTCGGCCTGCGACAGCATCACGGTCATCTTGTGGGCGTGGGCCGAATCCCAGCGTGAGAAGGCCCGCCAGGCCTGTGCCGGCGCGCCAAGCTGCAGCGTGGCAAAGCCGTCGGCCGCATCGAAGGCGGGGACCGGCGCGTCACCGCTGCGCGACAACAGCCGGCCCTGCGCATCCCACACCACCACGGTCAGCGAGCGCTGGTAGTCGTGCGCCCGCAGGTCGCGCGCAGGCGTCACGCCCTGGCCGCCCGCCGCCCCCTCCAGGCCGCCAGGGGCCAGCGGCAACAGCAGCGAACTGACGCTGGCCAGATGACCGTCGGTCAGTTCGTCCGCCTCGTGCTCCCCCGTCATGTAGCCGAACACGATGAAGGCCGCCCACACCAGCGTCAGCGCACCCAGCGCCCAGGCCAGCAGGTGGCGCGTCAGCGTCGGGGCCACGGCGGAACGAAGGCTCATGGTGCGGGCTCCGCCGGGACGTAATAGCCCACGCCGCGCACCGTTCGGATCAGGGACTCGCCGAGCTTGCGCCGCAGCCGATGCACGTGCACCTCGATGGCATTGCTCTCCAGGCCACCATCCCAGTTGTACAGCTGCGCCTCGATCTGCGTGCGTGACAGCACCCGCGGCCGCGCCTCGATCAGGGCAAGCAGCACCGAGAACTCGCGCGCCGCCAGTTCGACCGGCACGCCGGCCCGCAACACCGTTCGGGCGGCGGGATCGATCTCCAGCTCGCCGTAGCGCAGGGTGGCCCGCGCGCGTCCGGTGGTGCGGCGGCGCAAGGCGCGCATGCGCGCGGCGAGTTCGTCGGGATCGAAGGGCTTGGTCAGGTAGTCATCGGCGCCGAGGTCGAGCCCGGCGATGCGCGACGCGACCTGGTCCCGCGCCGTCATGATCAGCACCGGCGTGGCCGGATCCGGCAGCCGCCCCGCCGGCATGTCCCGCAGCCGCCGCAGCAGCGTGCCGCCGTCCCCATCCGGCAGCCCCAGGTCCAGCAGCACCACGTCGTAGGGTTCTCCAACCAGGGCGCGCCACCCCTCGGCAATGCTGCCGGTGCAATCCACCGCATGCCCCGCGCGCGCCAGGTGCGCGGCCAGGCCAGCCGCGATGCCTCGGTCGTCTTCCACCACCAGGACGCGCATGCGGCGATTGTGCGTTAAGGATGACTTAAGGGTCCGGGCCGAGCATCCGGCCCATGAAACGCGGGATGGGGATGGCCGGGTCCGAAGCGGCTTGGTTGACTTTGGGCTTCGTGACGCTGGCGCTGGCCTGGGATATCGCCGGCCTGGACCGCTCGTTCGCAGGCCTCGCCGGTTCGGCCGGCGGCTTTCCATGGCGGGACCACTGGCTGCCGTCCGCGGTGCTGCACGATGGCGCGCGGCGGCTGTCGTGGCTGCTGGCCCTGGGCCTGTGCCTGTCGGTCTGGTGGCCCGTCGGCATCCTCAAGCAGCTGCCGCAAGGCCGGCGGCTGCAGCTGGCCGCCACCACGCTGCTCGCCGCCCTGGCGGTGTCGCTGCTCAAGGTGGGCAGCCGGACCAGCTGCCCGTGGGAACTCAGCGACTTCGGCGGCGTCGCGCACTACGCCTCGCACTGGACGCTGCGGACCGACGGCGGCACCGGCCGCTGCTTCCCGGCCGGCCACGCTGCCTCGGGGTTCAGTTTCGTGGGCGCGTATTTCGCCTTCCAGCCGTTCGACGGTGCCGTGGCGCGACGCTGGCTGGCGGCCGCAGTCGCCGTCGGCCTGCTGCTCGGCCTCGCGCAGCAGTGGCGTGGCGCCCATTTCATGAGCCATACCTTGTGGACCGCGGTGATCTGCTGGTGCGTCGCCGTCGCGGTGAACGCCTTCTGGCCGGGCGACCCTGTCGCACGGGAGGCCTGAAGTGGCACTGCCGCCTCGCCGCGCCGTCGCGCCCTCGGCCCTGGTCGCCGTGCCGAGCCTGTGGATGGCCCTGGCAGGGAATGCGCCCCTGTGGCGCGCGCTCCAGGCGCGGGGGCTGCTGGAGGCGAAAAGCGGGTGGCTGCTCGCGGCCACCCTGGCCGGCATGCTCGCCGCCGGCCTGTTCGCGCTTCTCAGCCTGCTGGCATGGCGTCCTGCGCTGAAGCCCGTCCTTGTCCTATTGCTGTTCGCGTCCGCACTTGCTGCGCATTTCATGTGGACCTACGGGATCGTCATCGACAGCAGCATGGCCGCCAACACGCTGCAGACCGACTGGCGCGAGGCGCTCGGGCTGCTGTCCCCGCGCCTTTTCATGGTGGTGTTGCTGGCAGCGGCGCTTCCTTCGTGGCTGGTATGGCGACTGCCGGTCGCCCACCGGCCATGGAAACAGCAGGCGTTGCGCAATGCCGCCGGCAGCGTCGGCGGCGTTGCCGTGCTGGCCGGCCTGCTGCTGCTCAGCTTCCAGCCCCTCGCCTCCACCATGCGCAACCACAAGGACCTGCGTTACCTGATGAACCCCTTCAACACGCTGTACGCAGCAGGGCAGACGGCCTTCGGCGGCAAGCGAGTCAAGGGGAAACTCGCGCCCCTCGGCCTCGATGCCCATGTCGCCGCGCCCGCCCCGGGCTCCAGGCCGCGCCTGCTGCTGCTGGTGCTGGGCGAAACCGGCCGCAGCGGCAACTTCGGCATCAATGACTATGCCCGCGACACCACGCCGGAACTCGCACGCGCGGGAGCGGCCACCTTCCGCAATGCGTGGTCCTGCGGCACCAGCACCGCCGCGTCCGTCCCCTGCATGTTCTCGAACCTGGGGCGAGCCGGTTTCACCGCGCGCGCGCAGGATTCCGAAAACCTGCTGGACGTGCTGCAACACGCCGGCCTCGCGGTGCTGTGGATCGACAACCAGGCGGGCGGTTGCAAGGGGGTGTGCGACCGCATCCCCACGGCGGATACGTCGCGCGGAAAGGATCCGCGCTACTGCGCCGACGGCGAGTGCCATGACGAGATCCTGCTGGCCGGCCTGGACGAGCGCATCGCCGCCCTGCCCGAGGCCCGGCGCCGCCTCGGCGTGGTGGTAGTGATGCACCAGATGGGAAGCCACGGGCCCGGCTACGCGCAGCGCTCGCCGCCGGCATTCAAGCGCTTCCTGCCGGAGTGCACCAGCAGCCACCTGCCGGATTGCGGCCAGGAGGAACTGCGCAACGCCTACGACAACACCATCGCCTACACCGACCATGTACTGGGCTCGGCCATCGGCTGGCTGCAGCGGCGCACCGACTACGACGGCGCGTTGCTGTACGTGGCGGACCATGGCGAGTCCCTCGGCGAGAAGAACCTGTATCTCCATGGGCTGCCCTACGCGCTGGCTCCCGACGTGCAGAAGCACGTGCCGTGGATCACGTGGTTGTCCCCGTCGTTCCAGCAGCGCACCGGCGTCACGCTTGCATGCCTGCGCCGCCAAGCGGATGCGCACGTCACGCACGACAACCTGTTCCACTCGGTGCTGGGACTGATGCAGGTGGCCACCTCCACGTACCGCCTTGCGCTCGATGCCTATGCGGGCTGCGGGCCGCATTGACGCCGCTACACTGCGGCGATGGACAGCACCGCCTCCGAGCAAGCCACCTGGTGGGTGGCGTGCCTGTGCGCCGCCTGGTGCGGCGTGTGCCGCGACTGGCAGCCACTGTTCGCCGAACAGGCGGCCTCGCATCCGGACATGCGCTTCGCCTGGGTGGACGTCGAGGACGAGGACGACGCCATGGGCGAAGTGGACATCGAAACCTTCCCCACGTTGCTGGTGGCCCGCGGCGCGGAAGTCCTCTACCTGGCCCCCATCCCGCCCTCGGCGACGCAATTCAAGCGGCTGCTCGCCGGCCTGCAAGCTCAGCCGGTGGCTGCGCCGGGCCTTCCTGACGACGCCAACGCGCTCCTGCGCCGCCTGCAAGCCGACGTCCTGCCTCGCACCCTCGTCTGACGAGGTAGGGGCACTCCTACACCCAGCAGCATTGACGCCTGACGAGCGGAGTGCGCGCTTGCAAGCTCAATCGGACCCATGGACGGCAAAGACCGGACATGCAGTTCCAACATCTTGTTTTGCAAGGAGATCCTCAAATGGCTTCCAACAATCAGGGCAACCAGGGCGGCAAATCCAATCGTGGCTTTGCTTCCATGGACCCGCAGCGCCAGCGCGAAATCGCCAGCGAGGGCGGCCGGGCGGCCCATGAAAAGGGCACGGCCCACGAGTTCACGTCCGAAGAGGCACGCGAGGCCGGCCGCAAGGGCGGCATGGCGCGCAGCGCCAACCGTCGCAATGCCATGAACGGCGGCAACAGCGGCAACAGCGGCTCGCACGGCGGCGGCGGCAGCAACAGCTGACGGCGGCGGGCCGCACTGGCCCCCGTCTCGCGACGCAGGACCGCGGCAGCGGTCCTGTTTTTTTTCAGCCTTCGCCGAACTGCCACTCGCCCACCAGGCGCACGCGGGCGTCGAGGTCCTCGGGCAGGTCCGGCGGCCAGCGCGAGGGCTCGGCTGCCGCCGGCGCGGGCGCAGCGGGGACGATCGCCTGGCCCTCGGCGCGCACGGGCTCGCCTTCCCGGGCGGCGCGGGGCAGCGGCAGGGGGAGCTGGAAGATGGCGGAGAAACGCATGAGGCACGACCTGGACTCCAGTCTATGCAGGAGTGCGTGACGCCGCTGTGACGGACCGCACGGGCCGCGTCTATTTGCGCTGGCTGCGGGCGCGCTGTGGACGCGCGCCAACGAAGGAGCGATCGCCGGGGGTCAGCGCCCCACTGCGCGTTCGAGCTGCGCCTTCGACATCGTGGAGCGGCCGGCAATGCCTTTGCGCTTCGCTTCCTCGTACAGCTGGTCGCGGGTGCGCCCACCCTCGCCGCTGTGCGAGCGCTGCCCCCCGCGCCGGGAGGCGGGCATGTCGCGCAGTGACTGCGCACTCGCATGCTTGGCCTCGCCGTGCTGGGCACGCTCCTTGTTGACGGTGCGGGCGGCGATCTCCTCCGCCACCTTCTCGCTCTTGCCGCGGCCCTTCAGGCCGTCCTTGATGTGCTCGTACTGGCGTTCGCGCTTGTCGCTCCAGGCTTTGGGCATGTCGATCTCCTTGGCGGGCCGGCCGAATGCCGGCACCCGCTTTTCAATCTAGCAAGGAGGCCGGCGCGGTGTGTCGGCGGGTTCGCAAGCTGGCGTAGGAGACGCCGCAGGCCGGGACGGCCCGGCGGGCCCGCTCAGGGCGTGCCGCGCGCCAGGGTGGACAGCGGCAACGCCGCCATCTCCTCCAGCAGCGCCGCCAGCTGCGTGCCGGCCGCTTCGAGCACGGCCGCGCCCTTTTCCGCGGTCGCGGCGGCCGCATTGCCGGCGGCGCCCTCGGCGTTGTAGTCCTGCATGGCCCAGCCGAGCTTGGCGCTGCGGCCATTGCCCAGCACCGGGTACGCGCCCGCGCGCTGCCGCGAGGACGAAGGGAAATCCCTCGCCTGCGCCATCCGCACGCCGGGCGCCCGCAGCGCCAGCATCAGGGACGTTTCGATCTCGCCCGCATGCACGCCGAAGCGGTGCTCGTCGGCGCTGAACAGGCCCTCGACGGCGGCGCCGAGCGGCAGGTTCCACCAGTTGCAGCCGTAGACGATGAGGTCGCAACGCACGCGCAACTCGCGAGCGACGATGTCCAGCAGGCTGGCCTGGCCGCCATGGCCGTTGAACAGCAGCAGTTTCTTCACTCCCGAGCGCGCGACCGATTCGCCCAGCGCCACCCAGGTCGCAATGACGGTGTCGATCGGCAGGGTCAGCGTGCCGGGAAAGCTGGCGTGCTCGGGGCTGTAGCCCACCTGCTGGCTCGGCAGCACCAGCACCGGCAGCTCCGCCGGCAGCAGCGGCAGCGCGCGCGCGACGATGCCGTCGACGATCGCACGGTCCACGGACAGCGGCAGGTGCGGCCCGTGCTGCTCGGTAGCGCCCACCGGCAGGACGGCGACCGTCCGCGCCGGGTCGAGCGCCGCGAAATCGGTAGTGCCCAGGTCGGCCCAGAAGCGGGAAGGGAGTGCCATGGGCGGCATCTTACGAGAGCCCCGCGGCCCGGGCCTCAGGCCAGCGCGTGGTGCGCAGCCTTCACGATGCTGGCCGCATCCACCCCGAAGAACTGCCGCAAGGCCGCCCGGGTGTCGCTGCGGCCGAAGCCGTCCGTGCCCAGGGTGACGTACCGCCGCCCCTGCGGGACGAAGGCGCGGATGCTCTCCGGCACCGCCCGCACGTAATCGCTGGCGGCGATCACCGGGCCGTTGCCGGCGAGTTGCGCGGTGACATAGGCGACGGCTTCTTCCTCGCCCGCGATCGCCTTCTGCTCGCGTGCGAGGCCCTCCCGCGCCAGCTCGCTCCAGCTCGTCACGCTGAACACCTCCGTCGGGATGCCGTCGGTCGCCAGCTGCTGCGCGGCCTGGATCACCTCCATGAGGATGGCGCCGGAGCCCAGCAGGGTGACGCGCTGGCGCGCCGTCGCGTCGCCGTAGCGCGCGTACCGGTAGCAGCCGCGGATCGCGCCTTCGCGGGCCTCCGGCGGCAGGTCGGGCTGCGCGTAGTTCTCGTTCATCAGCGTGACGTAGTAGAAGACGTCGCGCTGCTCCACCAGCATCTCGCGCATGCCACGGTCGACGATCACGGCCAGCTCGCCGGCGAAAGCGGGGTCGTAGGCCTTGCAGTTGGGGATGGTCGCGGCGACCAGGTGGCTGCTGCCGTCCTGGTGCTGCAGGCCCTCGCCGCCCAGCGTGGTACGGCCGGAGGTGGCACCCAGCAGGAAGCCGCGGGCGCGCTGGTCGGCCGCCGCCCAGATGGCGTCGCCGACGCGCTGGAAGCCGAACATCGAGTAGTAGATGTAGAACGGCAGCATCGCGAAACCATGGACGCTGTAGCTGGTGGCCGCGGCCGTCCAGCTGGCGATGGCGCCGGCTTCGCTGATGCCCTCCTCCAGGATCTGCCCGTCGAGCGCCTCGCGGTAGGACAGCACCGAGCCGATGTCCTCCGGCTCGTAGCTCTGGCCGGCGCTGGAGTAGATGCCCACCTGCTTGAACAGGTTGGCCATGCCGAAGGTGCGCGCCTCGTCCGCCACGATCGGCACGATGCGGGGGCCCAGTTGCGGATCCTTCAGCAGCCCGCCCAGCAGCCGCACGAAGGCCATGGTGGTGGACATCTCCTTGCCGCCCGCCTGCAGCGCGAACTGCGCATAGCCGGGGGCGTCGGGCACCGGCACGATGTCGCAGGTGGTCAGCCGCTTCGGCAGGTAGCCGCCCAGCGCGGCCCGCCGCGCATGGAGGTAGCGCATCTCGGGGCTGTCGTCGGCCGGCTTGTGGAACGCCAGCCCCTTGGCCTCTTCGTCCGACAGCGGCAGGTTGAACCGGTTGCGGAATTCCAGCAGGGCCGCGTCGTCCAGCTTCTTCTGGCTGTGCGTCGTCATCCGGCCCTGGCCGGCCGCGCCCATGCCGTAGCCCTTCTTGGTGTGGGCCAGGATCACGGTGGGCTGGCCGACGTGCCGGGCGGCGGCATCGTAGGCGGCGTGGACCTTCACCAGGTCGTGGCCGCCGCGCTTGAGCCGGTCGATCTGCTCGTCGGTCATGCCTTGCGCCAGCCGCGCGAGCTCCTCGTCCTGGCCGAAGAAGTTGTCGCGGTTGAAGCGGCCGTCCTTGGCCGCGAACGTCTGCATCTGGCCGTCGACCGTGTGGGCGAAGGCGCGGACCAGCGCGTTGGTCGTGTCGCGCGCGAACAGGCCGTCCCAGTCGCTGCCCCACAGCAGCTTGATCACGTTCCAGCCGGCGCCGCGAAACAGCTTCTCGAGTTCGTCGACGATGCGGCCGTTGCCGCGCACCGGCCCGTCCAGGCGCTGCAGGTTGCAGTTGACCACCCACACCAGGTTGTCCAGCTTCTCGCGCGAGGCCAGCGTCAGCGCGCTCATGCTCTCCGGCTCGTCCATCTCGCCGTCGCCGAACACCCCCCACACCTTGCGGCTGCCGCAATCCACCAGCTGCCGATGGGTGAGGTAGCGCATGAAGCGGGCGTGGTAGATCGAGCTGATCGGCCCCAGGCCCATCGAGCCGGTGGGAAACTGCCAGAAGTCCGGCATCAGCCAGGGATGCGGATAGCTGGAGAGGCCGCGCGCGCCCTGCTGCGGCGCCGAGATCTCCTGCCGGTAGTGCGCCAGGTCTTCCGCCGTCAGCCTTCCTTCCAGGAAAGCGCGTGCATAGACGCCGGGCGCGCTGTGCGGCTGGAAGAACACCAGGTCGCCGCCGTGCTGCTCGTTGCGCGCCCGGAAGAAGTGGTTGAAGCCGGCTTCGAACAGGTCGGCCGCGCTGGCGTAGCTGGCGATGTGGCCCCCGAGCTCGCCGTAGGCGCTGTTGGCGCGCACGACCATCGCCAGCGCATTCCAGCGCATGATCGAAGCGAGCTTTTCCTCGATGGCGAGGTCACCCGGGAACACCGGCTGGCGCTCCACCGGGACGGTGTTCACATAAGGCGTCACCAGCTCCGGTGACCAGGCCACCCTGGGCCCGCGGGCCAGCACCGCCAGTTCGTCCAGGATGAAGCGGGCCCGCGCGGGCCCGTGGGTGGCCACCAGGGCCAGGAAGGCGTCACGCCATTCCGCGGTCTCCGCGGGGTCGGTATCGCCGGCCTGGCCGGTGAGGTATCGGGTAATGCTGTCGTCGGCCATGCCCCCGACTGTAGACATTCCGCGGGCGCCGCGCCGAAACGGCCGCGTTCCCGGCCGACACGGATGTCCTCCGGCCCACGCGGCTGTCGGACCGGCGCTGACTGCCGGGCAGCCGCCATGGCCGCGCACGACGGGCTGTCCGCCGAATGACCGGACGCCCCCGCGCCAGCACCATCTGGGCATGGAAACGATTCGCACTGCCACCGTGAAAACCGCCAAGGCCGCCTGGATGCGCGCCATCGGGCCGTCGATGGTGCTGAGCGCCGCCATCGCACTGGACCAGTACACCCGGGGCCCCTCCATCAGCGGCATGCTGCTGACCTACGTGCTCCGTTGACCCCCCACCGGCTGCGGCCGGCGGAAAGCGGGACAATCCCGCCATGACCCAAGAGTTGTTTCGGCAGGACGCGTACCTGCGGGAGACGCCCGCCACCGTGGTTGCGGTGGGCGAGGCAGGCGTGGTGCTCGACCGCACCGTCTTCTATCCCATGGGCGGCGGCCAGGCCGGCGATGCCGGCGTGCTGGTGCTGGCGGATGGGCGTGAACTCATCGTGGCGGACACCCGCAAATGCAAGGACGCCGAGGGCAAGCCCACGCCCGGCGTCGCCCACGTCCCGGCTCCTGGCCAGGAGGCGCTGCTGGCCGGACTGCGGCCCGGCGACACCGTGACCGCCCGCATCGACTGGGAACGGCGCCACAAGCTGATGCGCTTCCACACCACGACGCACCTGCTGTGCCACCTGGTGCCGCAACTGGTGAACGGTTGCTCCATCTCGCCGGACTCCGCGCGGCTGGACTTCAACATGACCGATCCGCTGGACAAGGACGCCTTGACCGAAGGCATCGCGCGCCTGGTGGCGGCCGCCCACGCGGTGGAAGTCGGCGCGATCTCCGACGAGGAGCTCGACGCCAATCCCGCCCTGGTCAAGAGCATGTCCGTGCAGCCGCCGCGCGGCACCGGCCGCATCCGCACCATCCGCGTGGGCGACGCCATCGACTTCCAGCCCTGCGGCGGCACGCACGTTGCCAACACCGCGGAGATCGGCCGCGTGGTGGTCACGAAAATCGAGAAGAAGAGCGCCACCACCCGACGCGTGGTGCTGGGCTTCGCGTGAGGGGCGGAACTTCGGGGCTGCCGCTGAGCTCCACCCTCCACCCATGAACTTTCCGCGCATCCTCGCCGCCCTGATGGTCGCGGCCACGGCCTGGCTGCCGCTGTCCACCCTGGCCCAGGACAAGGCGGTCGTTTCGACGGACCGGACCCGGGCCGAGCTGCTGGCTCATGCGCCCGATGGCATCGCTCCCGGCAAGCCGCTCTGGCTCGGCCTGCAGATCACCCATCAGCCCGGCTGGCACACGTACTGGAAGAACCCCGGCGACTCGGGGCTGCCGACGCAGTTGCAATGGACCTTGCCGGCCGGCGTGGACGCGGCCGAAATCGCCTGGCCGGCACCGAAGAAGATGTTCATCGGGCCGCTGGCGAACTACGGCTACGAGGGCATCGTGTTGCTGCCCGTCCCGGTGACGGTGGCCCAGACCTTCAAACCCTCCCTCCTCGGCGATGCCGAGATCCGGCTCAAGGCGAGCTGGCTGGTGTGCAAGCAGGAATGCATCCCGGAGGAAGGCACTTTCTC
>JAJTCN010000034.1 GCA_021323335.1 Ramlibacter sp. | reverse complement strand
TATTACCGGCAATGGCTGGGCGCGCTGGAAGACATGGTCGCGGCCCGCGGCGCGGCGTCTCCCGCGGAACTGGCGCGCTACCGCGACGCCTGGGACCACGCCGCCGACCGCACGCCGCACGGCCAGCCGATCGAACTGCGGGCGGACGACTTCCCGTCATGAGCCTGCACTACACGCCCGAGCATCGCGACGGCTATTCCGTGATCCGGGTGGAGGGCGAACCGACCCTCGGCGAGTTCCTGGTTTTCCTGCAGCGCGTCGGGAAGGAGACGGCGGAGTGGCCGGTCAAGCGGGTCATGTTCGACTTGCGCGGCGTGCGCACCCTCACCACCTTCACCGAGCACTATGCCGTCGGCGAGGAATCGGCGCGGCAGCTGCACCACCTGCACCGCATCGCCTCGGTGGTCCCCGCCGACCGCATCACGCGCGCCAGCGAGAAGACGGCCCAGCGCGCCGGCGTGAACATCCGCGTGTTCACCAGCGAGTCCGAAGCCATCGCCTGGCTGGCCGCATAGCGGCGTTCAGCCCGCGAGCAGCGCGCGCTCCAGCCGCTCGCGCGTGATCGGCATTTCGCGCACGCGCACGCCCACCGCATCCGCCACCGCGTTGGCGATCGCCGCGGCCACCGGGCCATGCGTCGCCTCACCCGCGCCGAGCGACTTCTCCTCCGGCCGGTCAAGCAGCGCGATGTGCACGCGCGGCACCTCCGAGAAGCGCAGGATGGGATAGGCCTCCCAGCTGTCGCTGGTGACATGCGTCGCGTCGAAGCGCACCGCCTCCCTGGTCACCCAGCTCACGGTCTGGATGGCGCCGCCTTCCAGCTGGTTGCGCACGCCGTCGTCCAGCACCACGCGGCCCACGTCCACCGCCAGCCAGAGATCGAGCACGCGCGGCTCGCGTTGCACGTCCACCTTGGCGACCACGGCGCAGAACGCGCCGTTGTGCTTGTAGCGCGCAAAGGCCAGCCCCCAGCCCTGGCCTTCAAGCTTGCTGCGGCCTTGCCAGTCCGCCATGCGCGCCGCTTCCTCCAGCACGGCGCGCGTCCGCGCATCGTCCGCGTGGCGCAGGCGGAAGGCCAGCGGATCCACGCCGAGTTCCAGCGCGATCTCGTCCATGAAGGATTCGGCGGCGAACACGTTGGCCACCGCGCCCAGGCCGCGCAGCGCCGACGTGCGCAGCGGCATCGACAGCACGCGGTGGCTGGTCACGCGGTGCCGCGGAAAGCCGTAGGTGGGAATGGAGTTGCGCTCGGCGCCGCCGCCGGTGGGCACCGGCATGTTGATCGCCACCGGCGCCGGGAAGGACTTGGCCAGGAACATCGCCGCGCGGAACACCGGGTACGGCGCGCGGCCCGGCCGCAGGCTGTGGCCGTTCGACCAGACCTCGTGCTCCCAGTCGACGATCCGGCCGCCATCGTCCACCGTCGCCCGCACGTCCACGCTCATCGCGGATCCGAACGGCGACCAGCGCAATTCGTCGGCGCGGCTCCACAGCAGGCGCACCGGCCGCTCGGGCACGGCCCGCGCCAGCAACACCGCCTCGCAGGCGGCGTCGTCGGCGCCGTTGTGGCCGTAGCAGCCGGCGCCGGGGACGTGCTGCACCGTGATCGACGCGGCGGGGCGGTCGAGCAGCAGGCCGAGGTCCCGCTGCATCGGGTACACGCCCTGCGCATGCGTCCACACTTCCAGCCGGCTGCCGTCGCCGGCGAAGCGCGCGACGCCGCAGGAGGGCGCGATGGAAGCATGCGCCAGGAAGGGCTTGGCGTAGCTGGCCTCGAAGCGGCGGCCTGGCGGCGCCGGCGCATCGACGTTCCTTTCCGAGACGACGCTGGTCTCGGCGGGCTGGGAGCGCAGGAATGCCGGCAGTGCGCCCGCGTCCGGCAAGCTCGCGTGCTCGTCCCAACGCGCGACCGATTGCAACTTGCGCAGCGCCTGCTCGGCCTGCCGTTCCGTCTGCGCGACCACGCCGAGGAAGCTGCCGTCGCGCACCACCGCCACCACGCCGGGCAGGGCCTGCACAGCTGCCGTGTCAACGTCACGCAGCACCGCCAGGGTGGACGGCGGATGCAGCACACGCCCGTGCAGCATGCCGGAAAGGTCGAGGTCGTGCAGGAACACCGGCTGGCCCAGGATCTTCGCGGGCAGGTCCAGGCGCTGCGGCTCGGCGTCGTCCGCTTCGGCCGGCGCTTGCGGTCGCGCCTCGCCGGTCGCCTCCCGCTCCAGGTTGATGGCGCCGGCCAGCTCCCAATAGCTGGTGCCCGGCAGCTGCGCCGCGCCGCGCACGCGGATCTCGCCGTCGTGCACCACCAGGTCGGCCGGCGCCACTTCCATGCGGCGGGCCGCTTCGTCCAGGAACAGCGCGCGCGCTTCCGCGCACACCTGCCGCAAGGCGCTGCCGGAATCCTGCACCGACAGGCTGCCCGAGGTGAAGCCTTCGTTGGGCGCACCGTCGGTGCCGGCCGGGCGCATGGCGATGCGCGCGACGGCGACGTCCAGTTCCTGCGCGGCGATGCGGGCCAGCGCGGTGGTGATGCCCTGGCCCAGCTCCACCTTGCCGCTGCGCACTTCGACGCGGCCGCGCGGGTCGATGGTGAGCCAGTTCGACAGGCGCGGATTGGTCTTCAGGTTGGCGGGCAGTTCGCTCATCGCGCCACCTCCTGCGCCGACGCGCGCAGCACCGCCCGCACGATGCGGTTGTGGGCGCCGCAGCGGCACAGGTGCTGGTCCAGCGCCTCGCGCACCTGCGCCTCGGTGGGTTGCGGCGTGCGCGCCAGCAGCGCGGTCGCGCTGGCCAGGATGCCGCTGAGGCAGTAGCCGCACTGGCCCGCCTGCTCGTCGAGCAAGGCCTGCTGCAGGCGTGACGGTGTTCCGCCTTCGGACAGTCCCTCCACGGTGACGACGCACTTGCCGCGCACCGCCCAGGCCGGCGTGTCGCAGGCAGGCACCGAGGCGCCGTCCACCAGCACGTGGCAGGCGCCGCACTCGCCGGTGCCGCAGCCGAAGCGCGTGCCCTTGAGGTTGCAGGCGTTGCGCAGCAGGTCGAGCAGCGGCGCCTGGTCGTCCGCGTCGACCGCTCGCTCCTGGCCATTCACGTTGAGACGGAAGCTCGTCACGGGCATGGTTATGTCTCCTGCGGCCAGTCTAGACGAGCGGCCGCCGGTATACTTGATCCCGCTCCGGGGTGCGAACGGCCGCAAGCCGCTTCGCTGAGATGGCGACACCAAACCCGTGAACTTGAACCGGTTCGTACCGGCGTAAGAAGAGCTGTCGGGCCAGGTCCTCCACACGGACCGCAGTCCCGCCGTCACCTTCGGAGCACCAGACGCACTCGAAGGATGGCCGCATGAAGTTTCTCCTCCCCTCCCTGCACGAAGGCGCGCGCCGATGAAGGTCGGCATCGCCGGCGCCGGCCTGCTCGGCCGACTGCTCGCGCTGCGCCTGCGCGCGGCGGGGCACGAGGTGCACGTGTTCGACCCCGCCGCGCACGCCGAGGCGCGCGGCGCGGCGGGCTGGACGGCCGCCGGCATGCTGAGCCCCGTCGCCGAACTGGAATGCGCGGACGAGGCCGTCTTCCGCATGGGCCTGCGCTCGCTGGAACTGTGGCCGCAGGTGCTGGCGCAGCTGCCGCTGCCGGTGGAGTTCGATGCGCGCGGCAGCCTGCTGGTGGCGCATCGGGGCGACGAAAGCACGGCACGCGGCATCGTCGACCTGCTGCTGCGCAAGGCGCCGGCGGGACATGCGCCGCAACAACTCGCGCCCGCCGCGCTGCGCGAGCTGGAGCCTGCCGTGCAGGGCCCGCCGCATGCGTGGCTGCTGCCGTGCGAAGGCCGCATCCACACCGTGCAGGCGATGCAGGCTCTCGCGGCCGGCGCTGCGGGGACCCATTGGCATTGGGACAGCCCGGTGACCGCGGTGGAGCCCGGCCTGCTGCGCACCGCCGGCGGCGACCTGCGCTTCGACCTGGTGTTCGACGTGCGCGGCACCGGCGCCCGCCCGCAGCTGCCGGTGCGCGGCGTGCGCGGCGAGATCTTCTGGCTGCACGCGCCCGGCGTCGCCTTGCAGCGTGCCGTGCGCCTGCTGCATCCGCGCCATCGGGTCTACCTGGTGCCGCGGGCCGGGGACATCGTGGTGGTGGGCGCCAGCGAGATCGAGAGCGAGGACCGCTCGCCGGTCTCCCTGCGCAGCACGGTGGAACTGCTGGCGGCCGCCCACAGCGTGATCCCCGAGCTGGCCGAGGCGCGCATCGTGCACAGCGAGTCCAACCTGCGCCCCGCCCTGCCCGACAACCTGCCGCACCTCGAAGTTCGCGACGGGCTGGTGCGCATCAACGGCTTGTTCCGCCACGGCTGGCTCATTGCGCCGGCGCTGGTGGAGCAGGCGCTCCCGGAGCTTTCCGCATGACGCTGCAGATCACCCTCAATGGCGAGCCGCGAACGATCGCCGAGGGCGAGACCCTCGCCGACCTCGTCACCGCGCTCGGCCAGCCGCCGCAAGCCCTGGCCACGGCCGTCAACGGCGAGTTCGTCGCCCGCGCCGCCCGCGCCGCAACGCCGCTGAAGGAAGGCGACGCCGTCTTCACGTTCCAGCCGATCACCGGAGGATGAACCCCATGGCATTGAACATCGCCGACACCACGCTGGACAGCCGCTTCTTCATCGGCAGCTCGCGCTATCCGTCCCCGCAGGTCCTGCAGGACAGCATCGCGGCCTCGGGCGCGCAGGTGGTGACCGTCGGCCTGAAGCGCCAGCTCGGCGCGGCCGACGCGCCCAACGACTTCTTCCGGATGATTCGCGCCAGCGGCGCGCGCCTGCTGCCCAACACCGCCGGCTGCCACACCGCGCGCGAGGCGATCACGCTCGCCCGCATGGCGCGCGAGCTGTTCGACACGCACTGGATCAAGCTGGAGGTGATCGGCGACGCCCACACGCTGCAGCCCGACATGTTCGAGACCGTGGAAGCGGCGGGCGTGCTGGCCAGGGAAGGCTTCGAGGTCTTCCCCTACTGCACCGACGACCTGGTGGCCTGCCAGCGCCTGCTGGACGCCGGCTGCCGCATCCTCATGCCCTGGGGCGCGCCGATCGGCTCCGGCCAGGGGCTGCTGAACCCGAGCGCGCTGCGCACGCTGCGCGCGCGGCTGCCGGACGTGCCGCTGGTGGTGGACGCCGGCATCGGCTCGCCCAAGGACGCGGTGCAGGCGATGGAGCTCGGTTTCGACGCGGTGCTGCTGAACACCGCGGTCGCGCAGGCGCACGACCCGGTGACCATGGCGCGCGCGTTCAAGCTGGCCATCGAGGCCGGCCGCCTCGCCTACGAAGCCGGCGTGATGGCGCGCCAGGAGATGGCGGTGCCTTCCACGCCGGTGACCGGCCGCCCCTTCGTGCTCTGAGCCGTGAAGATCGCGACCTACAACGTCAACGGCGTGAAGGGTCGCATGCCGCGCCTGCTGGAGTGGCTGGCCGAGGCGCAGCCGGACGTGGCCTGCCTGCAGGAGATCAAGACCGGCGATGCGACCTTCCCGCACGCACCCATCGAGGCGGCGGGCTACGAGGTGGTCTGGCATGGCCAGCGCGCGCACCACGGCGTGGCCGTGCTGGCGCGCGGCGAGAAACCGGTGGAGGTGCGGCGCGGGCTGCCCGGCGACGACAGCGACGGCCAGGCGCGTTATCTCGAAGCCGACGTGCGCGGCCTGCGCATCGCATCGGTGTACCTGCCCAACGGCAATCCCACCGGCAGCCCCAACTTCGACTACAAGCTCGCCTGGTTCGAGCGGCTCGTTGCGTATGCGCAGACCCTGGTCGACTCCGGCCGGCCGTTCGTGCTGGCCGGCGACTTCAACGTGGTGCCGACCAACGCCGACATCTACAACGCCGGCACCTGGCGCTTCATGCGGTGCTGCAACCGCAAACCCGCGCGCTCTACCAGCGCCTGCTGGCGCAAGGCTGGGTGGATGCCACCCGCGCGCTGCACCCGAAGGAGCGGATCTACACGTTCTGGGTGAACGAGGCCGCGTTCCGTCGGAATGCCGGCTTCCGCATGGACTTCCTGCTGCTGAGCCCCGCGCTCGCTCCGCGCCTGCGCGAGGCGCAAGTCGACGCCGGGCACCGGGGCCGCGACAAGCCGAGCGATCACGCGCCGGTGTGGATCCGCCTGGCGCCGTGACGTTGTGCACGCGCCGCCGACACGGCGTACGGCCGCGCTGACGCGCCGGCACTGCCGGGGCTGACGGCCCAGCCTCGGCTGCCGCGCTAGCGTGCGGCATGGGAGTTGCCTGGAGTTTCCTGATGCTCGCGGTGCTGGTGCTGGGTCCGTCCAGCAGCGACCCGGTGCGTGCGCCGGAGCTGGCGACGACGCCGCCGGAACTGCCGCAGCCCCCGCTCGCGAAGGCTCCCCAGCCCCGCGCGACCACCCCGGCCCCCCGGAAGGCCGAACGCGCCACCGGCGACCTGCTCGCCAGCCGCAAGCTGGTCGTGCCCGTGGACGGCGTGCATCCCTCGCAACTGCGCGACACCTTCCATGCCGGCCGCGGCCCGGGTCGCCGGCACCAGGCCATCGACATCATGGCGCCGCGCGGCACCCCGGTGCTGGCCGCCGACGACGGCCGCGTCGCCAAGATCTCCAGCAACCGCGGCGGCGGGCTGTCCGCCTACCTGGTGGATCCGTCGGGCCGCCTGGTCTATTACTACGCGCACCTGGATGGCTACGCCCCGGGCCTGAAGGAAGGGCAACCGGTGCGGCGCGGCCAGCTGATCGGCTACGTCGGCAGCACCGGCAACGCCCCGGAGAGCGCGCCGCACCTGCACTTCGCGGTGCTGCTGGTCACGCAGGAGCGGCGCTGGTGGGGCGGCGAAGCGCTCAACCCGTACGCCGCGCTCGCCGGCGGCGAGACGGTGGCCTCCAGCGCCACGGACGAGCAGCGTGGGGGCCGTCCGACGCGCTGAGTTCGCGCGCTCCTATGCCAGAGCCTGCGCAAGCCTGCGAGGCTGATCCCTACCGCAACCACCAGGGGGACTGCCATGACGCGGAAATCCATTCGACCGGCCCCGCAGGGGGAAGACCATTCCTCCGCCGCGCCGGCCACACTGCCGGAGCGGACCGATCCGGCGGACCCGTCCACCGGCAAGAAGCCGCACGACGCCGTCGCGCCGCGCGCCGGCCGCACCGGCGGCCTGGGCACGCGCGCGGAGCGTCCGTCCGAGGGCCGCAAGCAGCCTGTCGAAACCACGCACGACGAGCACGGTGGCCGCCGCGGCAGGGCACCATCGGCGGCCGACGCGGCGGGCCAGCGCGCTACGACCGCTCGAAATCGATGAAGCCCTGCTCCGGGTCCACGGCCACCAGCCGGACCCGGGTCGCATCCCCCACGTCCAGCCCCTCGAAGCCGCGCACCACCCGGCCCTCCAGCAGCGGCCGCGCGATGCGCACGAAAGTGCCCTTGGGCGCCGCGCCGGTCACGATGGCGTCGAAGCTGTCGCCGATGCGCCCGTGCAGCAGGAAAGCCCCCGCGGCCTTGAGCACCGTGCGTTCCACCTTGCTCGCGTTGTCCTCCTGCAGCGTGCAGTGCCGCGCGATGGCCGACAGCGCTTCCGCCGCATAGGGCGGCGCGTCGCCGGCCAGCGCCGCCTTCAGCAGGCGCTGCGTCACCAGGTCCGGGTAGCGCCGGTTCGGCGCCGTCGAATGCGCGTAGTCGTTCACCGCCAGGCCGAAATGCCCGAACGACGGGGTGCCGGCGCCCGCGGCCGCGTATTCGCCCGAGCCGAGCATTTTCACCACGGTCAGCGACAGGTCGGCAAAGCCATCCGGATTCGCCGCGCGGCGCTGGCGCAGGAAGCGGTCCAGCGCCAGCGGGTCGGGCTGCGCCGGCAAGGGCACGCCATGCGACGCCGCCAGCGCCACGATGCGGTCCCAGCGGCGCGGTGACTGCAGCAGGCGGCGCAGCGACGGGAAGCGGTGCTCCGCAAGGAAGCGGGCCGTCGCGGAATTCGCGGCGATCATGAGGTCGGCGATGAGGTCCTTGGCCCGGTTCTTCTCGTCCGGCTGCAGGTCCACCAGGCGGCCGTCCTCGAACACCGGCCGCGCGGCCAGCGTGTTCACGTTCAGCGCGCCGCGGCTTTGCCGCCATTGCCGCAGCTGCGTGGCCACCACGTCGTGCAGTCGCACCTGCTCCTCGAGTTGCGGCAGCGCGCGCACCTGCGGCGGCGGCGGCGCGGCGCCGTCCAGCCACGCCGACACATGGTCGTAGGTGAGCTTCGCGCGATTGAGCACGACGGCGCGGTAGATCTCCGACGCGCCCACGGTGCCGTCCGCCTGCACCTGCATGTCGACCACCACCGCGAGGCGTTCCTGGCCTTCGTGCAGCGAGGTGCGATCGGTGGACAGGATCTCCGGCAGCATCGGGAACACGCCGGCTGCGGTGTACACCGAAGTCGTGTTGGCGCCGGCGTGCCCGTCCACCGCACCACCGGGCGGGACCATCGCGTCGACGTCGGCGATCGCCACCCGCAGCCGCGCCGCGCCGCCCGGCAGCGCCTCGGCCACGCTGAGCTGGTCGAGGTCGCGGGTGTCGTCGTTGTCGATCGAGAACCAGGGCAGCTGCCGCAGGTCGCGGATGTCGCCGGAGTCATGCGCCTGGGTGGCGCGTGCGGCATGCGCTTCGCGCAGCGCCTGCGGCGCGAACGCGGGCAGCAGGCCGCGCGCACGCATGGCTTCGACGGCGATGCGGTGCAGGTCGTTGGCTTGCATGGACCGGCCGATTATCCGGACTTTGTCCGCCTGGGCCACGAATGGGCTACGGTGCACCTCCATGACCGAGTTCGAGCTGAAATTCCAGGTGCCGCCGGAGCGGGCCGCGGCGGTCGAGTCGGCCCTGCTGCGCGGCGCCGTCGAGCGCACCCACCTGCGTGCGCGCTACTTCGACAGCGCCGACCAAGCGCTGGCGCGCGCCGGGCTGGTGCTGCGGCTGCGGCAGGAAGGCCGGCGCTGGGTGCAAACCGCCAAGGGCCCGGGCGCCGGCGGCTTCGACCGCCTGGAGCACGAGGTGCCCGTCCCGGGCGGGGCGACGGCGCAGCCGGACCCCGGGCGCCATGCGGGGCATCCCGTGCATGCGCCGCTCGTTCGCGCCCTGGAAGCGGCCGAAGGCCCCTTGCTACCGGTGTTCGAGACGGATGTCATGCGCGTCGCCCGCAGCGTGCTGGCTGGCGGAACCAAGGTGGAGATCGCGTTCGACCGCGGCGAAGTGCGTGGCGGCGGACGCTCGCACCCGGTGCTGGAGATCGAATTCGAACTCAAGCAAGGCAGCCGCGCCGGCCTGCTCGAACTGGCGCAGGCCTGGTGCGACACGCACGGCCTGTGGCTGGACCCGCTGTCCAAGTCCGGCCTCGGCCGGCGACTGGCGCTGGGTGTGACGGAGCCGCCGGCCACGCGCTGGACGGCGCCGCTCGAAGGCGGCAAGGGCTGGCTGCCCGCGGTGTTCGACGCCGCCTTGCTGCAAGTCCTGGGCAACGCGCGCGAGCTGGCTGCCGGCACCGGCGGCGACGCGCACGTGCACCAGCTGCGCGTGGGGCTGCGCCGGGTGCGCACGGCATTGCGCGAACTGCAGCCGCTCGCGGCTTGGCCGCCGCCGCCACCGGACCTGGAACAGGCGCTGCACGATCTGTTCGGCGTGCTGGGCACGCATCGCGACCGGGCGATACTCCTGCCGGGCCTCCTCGCGGACCTCGCCGCGCGCGGCAGTCCGATGCGCGAATGGCGGCCGGCGCTGCCGGACGTCGGCGCGGCCGTCCGTGGCGCCGACGTGCAGGCCATGCTGCTGCGGCTGGTCGCACTGGCGCAGCAACTGCGGCAGGAGCGGACGGTGGGCGCGAAGTCGGCTCGCCAGCTGGTGCGGGATCGGCTGCAACACCTGCATCGCAAGGCGCTGCGCGCGGGCCGGCATTTCGAGGCGTTGCCGCCCGCGGAGCGGCACCGGGTCCGCAAACAGCTCAAGCGGCTGCGCTACCTGGCGGAGATGGCGCGCCCCCTGTACGCCGGCAACGACGTGGACCGCTACGTGAGCGCACTTGGCGACCTGCAGGACGCGCTCGGCAGCTACCAGGACGCCGCGGCGGCCGGCGCGCTGCTGGCGGAGCGCGCGAAGGAGGATCCCGGCGCGTGGTTCGGCGCCGGCTGGCTGGCCGCGCGCGAGCAGGCGCTGGCCGCCGAATGCGAAAAGGCCTGCCGGCGCACCGCGGGCCGCGCCAGGCCGTTCTGGGACTAGCATCGGCCATGCCACGCGCCAAACCCACGTCCCGCCCGAAGCTGCAGCGCCTGCGCCATGCAGCGCCCGGCCAGCCCTTCGACCTCTCGTCGATCTCGCCCGGGGAGAAACCTTTCTCGACGGGCAGCAAGGCCGGCGACCAGGCCGCGGCCGACAAGCTGGCGCTGGAGATCGACGCGCTGCAGAACCTGCTGTTCGCCGACAACCGCCACAAGCTGCTGGTGGTGCTGCAGGGGACGGACACCAGCGGCAAGGATGGCACCTTGCGGACTGTCTTCGGCCGCACCAGCCCGCTGGGCGTGCGCACCGTGGGCTGGAAGGCGCCGTCCGAAGACGAGCGCGCCCACGATTTCCTGTGGCGCATCCACCGCGAGGTCCCGCGCAACGGCGAGATCGTCGTCTTCAACCGCAGCCACTACGAGGACGTGCTGGTGCCCTGGGTGGAAGGCGGGATCCGGGAGGACGAGCTGCTGCGCCGCTATGCGCAGATCAACGACTTCGAGCGGCTGCTCACCGAGACCGGGACCACCGTCGCCAAGTTCATGCTGCACATATCGAAGGACGAGCAGCGCAAGCGCCTGCAGGAGCGCGTCGACGACAAGACCAAGCGCTGGAAGTTCCAGCCCGGCGACCTGGTGGTGCGCGAGAAGTGGGACGACTACCAGCGCGCCTACGAACGGGCGATCTCGATGACGGGCACGCCGTGGGCCCCGTGGACGGTGGTGCCGGCCGACTCCAAGTCGCACCGCAACGTGATGATCGCCACGCTGCTCAAGCAGGTGCTGGAGGGAATGGGCCTGGCGTTCCCCGACAAGGCGTCGGTCGCCTCGATCAAGGTGACCTGAGGCCGCGCGTCAGGCGGCCTTGCGCCGCGTGCCGCGATAGCGCTGCGTCACCTCCGCCACCATCGCCTCGCGCGGCAGCAGCTTGGTCCCGCCGGCCCAGAGTTCGGTTGCCTTGCCGCGGCCGTTGCGCACCAGGCGCACGTCCTGCCCCGGGCTGTTGTAGCCGGAGGCGCGGCGGATCACGGCGCGGTCCTTGCCGGTGACCTCGATCTCCGTGTTGGCGCCGTCGAAGGGCGGGTTCATCACCGGCGCGATCTGCATCACCAGCTTGCCCAGCGGCACCAGGTCGGTGCAGCCCCACATGCTCCACCAGCGGCCCCGCCACGGCTGCAGGCGCCTGGCCGGCGCGCCGTGCCGGCGGAAGGCGTCGAGGATGCTGGCGATGCCGTCCACCCACAGCCACGACAGGCCGTCCAGGGCGTTGCACAGCACGGTGACCGTGAGGCCGGAAGCGGTGAAGCGCGAGGTGCGGGAGACGAAGCCTTGCAGTCCGCCGGTGTGGCCGAACCACTCTTTCGGGCCGGGGCCGTTCATCATCGTGCCGAGGCCGTAATACGACTCCTGCGTGCTGCACTCGTCGCGCCAGCGGCGCTGCACCATGGCGCGCCGGCTCGCCGGCGAGAGGATGCTCTCCGCGCAGTGCGGGTCGAGTTGCGCGAAGAAGCGCGCGGTGTCCGCCGCCGTCGCGACGAAACCGCCGGCCGGTGCGATGGCATCGCAGACGTTGTCACCCGGGATCACCAGGCGCTGGCCGAAGGGAAACTTGGTGCTGTGGCCGCTGGCCATCGGCGCGCGCTTCGGCAGCAAGGGCATGTCCGGAACGGTTTCGCGCAGGCCAGCCGCGCGGATGACGTGCCGGGTGATCCAGTCGCCGTAGGGCGAACCGGTGATCTCCTCCATCGCCAGGCCCAGCAATGCGAAGCCGTGGTTGGAATACTTCAACTGCATCCCGGTTTCCAGCGGCGGCTTGCGGGCCAGGTCGGCCAGCACCTCCTCGCGCGACAGGAAGGGGCGGCGGTCCAGGAACTGGCCGCTGTCGACGCCGTCGCGCGTGAGGCCGGCGCCGTGCGACAGCAGCTGGTCGATCCGGGCGTCCGCCACGTCCTTGTGCAGGCCGCCGACGTAGCGGCCGATCGGGTCGTCCAGCCCCAGCTTGCCCTCCTCGCGCAGCAGCAGCACGCCGGCGGCGGTGAAGCTCTTGGAATGCGAGGCGATGCGAAAGCGATGCCGCGGCGTCAGGGGCTGGCCGGTGCGCAGGTTGGCCTGGCCGAAAGCGTATTCGGCCACCAGTCCGGTGCCCTGCGCGATGGCGACGGCGCAACCGGGTTGCTCGTAGCGTTCCACCTGGAAGGCCAGCCAGTCCTGGACGTATTCCAGCGCCGGGGACAGCCAGGCCGGCTGCTGCTGCTTCTTCATCGGGGGCCCTCCGTGGCCCGCGAGTGTACGACCGGGGTGGTGACCCCCTCAATCGCCCATGTGCACCCAGTCGCCTTCGGGCAGCGAGGTGAAGAAGCTGAATGCCTCGCGCAGCATGCCGTGCTGCGCCGCCCACTCCACCTGCTCGCGCACGCGGCTGCGCCTGGCCAGCGGCGGGGTCCGGCGGAATTCCGTGCCGGTGAGCGCGGCCGGCGCATCCGCTCCGGCTTCCCGCAGCATCTCGCCCAGGATGCGCCACTGCGCCTCCACCGGGCACACGCGGTTGTAGCGGCGCACCTCGTACATCACCTCGTCGACGGCCAGCATCCTGCGCGCGTGGCTGGGCGCGTCCCCCAGCGGCACGAGCGTCGAAGGCTCGGTCTTCATGAAGCGGCAGCTGTCCTGCGCCTGCAGCTCGGTGAACATCCTCCAGGTGGTCTCGCTGTTGCTCTCCGAGACGTCCGGCAGCGGCCCCAGGTCCGTGAGCCTGACCGTCCTGGTCGTACGAAAATCCTGCTCGTGATCCATCACGACTCCACTGATGAGGTGGCCACAGTTTCGGCGCGGAGAATATCCCCGGCCAGTGGGGATTGGCTTAACCCCGAAGGTTGCGACCGGCCTGGCGGGCCACGCGCGACGCTCCCCTAAACTCCCCGCATGACCTTCGGCCGGGCCCTGCTCGCCCTCCTCCTGTCCCTCTGGCTGCTGCCCGCCTTGGGCGCCGCCGCCACGGCGCCGCCAGCCAGCGCCGTACGGGGCCAGGTGACGCTGGAGGTGCCATCCCGCCCGGTGCCCCTGGAGGGCGAGTGGGGCTTCGCCTGGCAGCGTTTCGTGGACCCGGCCTGGCAACAGTTGCCCACCACCGCCTTCATTTCCGTCCCCGCAGGCTGGAACGACGCCACCGCCGACGGCAAACCGGCGCGCGAAAACAACGGCTGGGGCAGTTACGCGCTGCAGGTGAATTGCCCGGCCGGCCAGTCGCTGGCGGTGGAAGCCTTCGGCCAGCGCACGGCCTCGCGCCTGTTCGTCAACGGCGCGCTGGTCGCGCAGCACGGCGAGCCGGGCCCCACCGCTGCCGCCAACTGGGCGGCGGTGCACAACCGGGTGCCGATCACCCGCGAATTCCCCTGCCCGCTGCGCCTGACGCTGCACATCGCCAACTACGACCACCGCGTCGGCGGCTTCGTCCGGCCGATCTGGGTGGCGCCGGCCGACGTGCTGGTGAAGCACCGCGAGTCGCGGATGGTTTACGACGCGGCGCTGATGACCGCCTACCTGCTCACCGGCCTGGTGGCGCTGATCTTCTTCGCCGTCCGGCACCGCGAGCGGGTGCCGCTGGTGTTCGGCCTGTTCTGCATCGCCATGGCCGTCTACACCGACATGATCGGCGAGCGCCTGCTGCTGCGGCCCCTGCCGCCGCAGGTGTCGTGGCTCGCCTACATGCGGGTCGAATACCTGTCGTGGGTGGCCGCCATGGCCTTGTTCTTCCTGACCTTGCGCGGGCTGTTCCCGCAGGAGATCCATCGTCGCGTGGTGCAGGGCGTGGTGGGGGCCCTGGCCGTCGCCGCGGTCGCCGTCGTCGTGCTGCCGCCGGGCGTCTACTCGCACGTCGCCACGCCGGGACTGGTGGTCGCGTTGCTGGTGGTGGTGTACATCGCCGCCGCCATGCTGCGCGCCCGGCGCCGCACGCCCATCGACGCCACCGTGCTGCTGCTCGGGATGCTGGCCATCCTGGTCGCGCTGGGCCTCGACCTGCTGCTGATCGACACGCCCGGGCCGGATCGCAAGTTCGCGCCGATCGGCTTCGCCCTGTTCATGCTGTCGCCGGCGGTGGTCATCGCCCGCCGCCTGAGCCATGCGCTCAACGCGGAGGAGCGCAACAGGACGCTGGAGGAGAACGCGCGCTTGCGCGAGGACGTCGAGCGCATGTCGCGCCACGACCTGAAGACGCCGCTGAACAGCATCCTGGGCGCGACCCGGCTGCTGCGCGACGACACCCGCCTCACCACCGAGCAGCGCGAGCTGGTGGGCGTGCTGCAGCGCGCCGGCTTCCGCATGCTCGAGATGGTCAACCTGACGCTCGGCCTGTTCAAGATGGAGACCGGCAGCTACGACCTGCGGCCGCAGGCGGTGGACCTGCGGGAGGTGGTCACGCGGGTGCTGGTGGACCTGCACTCGTACGCCGAGGCGAACGCGGTCACCCTGCACATGGAAGGCTCCGACCGCACGCCGGTGTACGTGCGCGGCGAGGAACTGCTGTGCTACTCGATCGCCGCCAACCTGGTGAAGAACGCGGTCGAGGCCGCCGGGCCGGGCCACCGCGTGACCGTGTCGCTGATGCGCGGCGAGCCGGTGGTGCTGGCCGTGCACAACCCGGGCGAGGTGCCGCCGGAGATCGCCGATCACTTCTTCGAGAAGTACGTGACCAGCGGCAAGAGCAGCGGCACCGGCCTGGGCACCTACTCGGCGCGGCTGATGGCGCGCGCGCAGCTGGGCGACCTGCAGCTGCACACCGGCAGCGCCGGCACGACGCTGACGCTGACGCTGCGGCCGCTGAAGGAGGAGCCGCCGGCGCCGCTGCCCGCCACGCTGGCCGAAAAGCCCGCGGCGGAGTGGGTCGCCGACATTCCGCCGCGCGACGTGCTGGTGGTGGACGACGACGAGTACACCCGGCTGGTCACGCGCCGCTTCCTGCCGCGGCCGCCCTTCACCGTGGAAACCGCGGCCAACGGCCAGGCCGCCACCGAAGCGATGACCCGGCACTGGCCGCACTTCCTGCTGCTGGACATGGAGATGCCGGTCAAGAACGGGCTGGACACCGTCCGCTGGGTGCGCGAACAGGAAGCCACCCACGGCCATCCGCGCTGCCTGGTGGTCATGCTGTCCGGCAACGACGACCCCGATTCCGCCAAGCGTGCGCTCGCCGCCGGCGCCAACCGTTTCCTGGTCAAGCCGGTCAGCCGCGAAGCCCTGCTCTCGACGCTGCGCGACCTGGAGCTGAACGGCTCCGGCCCCGCGCCGCTGGCCACCGCTCCCGCGGGCCTGGGCCCTACCACCGACTTCGCCGGCGTGCCGGACGAAGTGATCGTGGTGGACCCGGACTGGATGGAGGTGTTTCCCGGCTTCGTGCAATCGCAGCGCAACACGGTCGAAGCGATGGCCAGCGCGCTGGCGGCGGGCGACCGCGAGGACGTGCAGTTCCTGGCGCATCGCGCGTCGGGAGGACTCGGCACGATGGGCCTGCAGTGGGCGGCCCGCCAGTGCCGGATGATCGAACGCGACGCCTTGACCGTGCCGGCGGACGCGCTGCTGCGCAGGATCACGGGACTGCGCGAACACTTGCGGAACGTCCGCATCGAGTCGGCATGAGGACACCATGGACAGCATGAAGCCCCTTCGGCACGTCACCGCCGGCGTGCTGGACATCGCCCTGCACGAGACCGGCCCGGCGGACGGGCCGCCGGTGTTCCTGATGCACGGCTTCCCGTACGACATCCATTCCTATGCGGACGTGGCGTCCCTGCTCGCCGCCGCAGGCTGCCGCGTGCTGGTGCCCTACCTGCGCGGCTTCGGCCCGACCCGCTTCCTCGATGCAGCCACGCCGCGCTCCGGCGAACAGGCCGCGTTGGGCGCCGACCTGCTGGCGTTGATGGATGCCTTGCGCATCCCGCGCGCCGTGCTGGCGGGCTACGACTGGGGCGGTCGCGCCGCCTGCGTGGTGGCGGCGCTGTGGCCGCAGCGCTGCGCCGGGCTGGTCTCGTACAACAGCTACAACATCCACGACATCGCCCGCGCCATGGAGCCGGACACGCCGGAGAACGAACGCAGCCTCTGGTACCAGTACTACTTCCACAACGAACGCGGCCGTGCCGGGCTGGCGAAGCACCGGCGCGACCTCACGCGCCTGCTGTGGCAGCTCTGGTCGCCGACCTGGAAGTTCGACGAGGCCACCTTCGCGCGCTCCGCCGCCGCCTTCGACAACCCGGACTTCGTGGACGTGGTGATCCATTCGTACCGGCAGCGCTACGGGCTCGAGCCCGGCGACCCGGCATATGCCGCGATCCAGGACCGGCTGGCGGCGCAACCAGTCATCACGGTGCCCACCATCACCTTCGACGGCGCCGACGACGGCGTGCGTCCGCCCGCCGCGGCCGGCGCGCACGCCCACCGCTTTGCGGCACGCGAGCATCGCATCGTGCCCGGTGTCGGCCACAACATGCCGCAGGAAGTGCCGAGGGTGTTCGCCGACGCCGTCATGGAACTCGTGCGCGCCGCGCATTGAGATGCTCAAGGACCCGCCACTCTGCTATCTTTTGCCGATGCTGCGCCTCTTCGCCACCCTCTGCCTGGGACTGTCTTCCATTGCCGCGCTCGCGCAGGCGACCGAGGAAGTGCCGTTCATCACTTCGCCGGACAACGTCACGCAGGAGATGTTGCGCATGGCGAATGTCGGCCCGACCGACCACGTCATCGACCTGGGCTCCGGTGACGGCCGCATCGTCATCCTGGCGGCCAAGCGCTTCGGCGCCAGCGGGATGGGCGTGGAGATCGTGCCGGACCTGGTGCGCCAGAGCCGGCGCAACGCGCAGGACGCCGGGGTGGCCGGCCGGGTGGAATTCCGCGAGCAGGACCTGTTCCAGACCGACCTCTCGCCGGCGACGGTGGTCACGATGTACCTGCTGCCCGAGGTCAACCTGCAACTGCGCCCGGCCATCCTGGCGCTGCGCCCCGGCACCCGCGTGGTGTCGCACGACTGGGACATGGGCGACTGGCAGCCGGACCGCATGACCATCCTGCAGGTGCCCGACAAGGCGGTGGGGCTGGAGAAGTCCAGCAAGGTGTACCTGTGGGTGGTGCCCGCCAAGGTGGACGGCCTGTGGTGCTCCGGCACCGCGTCGCTGAACGTCACGCAGAAGTACCAGGTGGTCGAGGCGCGCATCGCCGACGGCGGCGCCGAGCTGGCGCTCACCGGCGTCGTCGACGGCAAGACGGTGCGGCTCTCGGCCGCCGGGCGCAACCCCACGGTGCTGGAATTCGACGGCGACAAGCTGCGCTTCGCCGGCCGGCCGGTGGAGTTCACGCGCGCCCAGGGCGGCCGCTGCTGAAGCGCGCCCCGCTGCGGCTCACTCCCTGAGCTGCACCGTCAGGCCCTCGCCTTCGGTCTCCGGATACACCGCCTTGTAGCGGTATTTCTCCTGGCGCGAGGGCTTGGCCCAGAAGCTGTTGAACTCGCTCGCGTAGTTGAAGGCCAGCGTGGCATCCGGCGCGTTGTACTTCACCATGCGGGCGACGGCGGCCAGGCCCGGGTGCCGGAACTTGTCGCCGTTGGTGGAGATGAGGATGCGGGCGGAGGGCGCGAGCTCCATCAGCTCGCGGCTGAAGTTGTGGCTGCTGCCGTGGTGCGGCGCCTTCATCGCCGCCAGCGGATAGGGGTCGTCGGCGCTGTAGCCCATGGCCAGCAGCGACTTCACCAGCACCGGCGCGTAGGCGTCGGCGCCGAACAGCACCCGCGTGCCGGCGTAGTCGCCGATGAAGGCGATGCTGGACCCATTGGCCGGCGCCTTGTCCGGGTCGAACGGCAGGCGGGCGAGCGCGTCCACGTCCTCGCCCAGCGTGTCGTCCACCACGAAGTCCTCGACGCCGCCTCCGGGCAGCAGGTGGGCCTTCTTGCACTCGGCGATCCAGGCAGCGCGCATCTTCTCCAGCTGCGCCCAGTACGGCGACAGCAGCGTGAGCTTCATGCCGCCGGGCAGCGTCACCTCCGGCGGCGGTTCGCCGTCCCGACAGACCACGGCGCGGCCGCGGAACAGGCGGTTCCACGGCAGGCCCGCCTCGACGATCAGCTTCGACAGGGCCTCGCCCTGCTTCGCGCCCAGCAGGTCGGGCCCGCTGGCGATGGTCTTGCCCTCGAGGTGCGGAAAGGCGTTGAACCAGATGTCGCCGACGGTCATGCCCAGTTCGTCCAGTTCCGCGAGCAGCTTGAGCATGCCGCCGATGTGGTCGTCATCGACGTGCGTCACCACCACCAGCTCGAAGTGGCGCTGCTTTTCGGGCAGCGCCAGGATCTGCCGGCGCACCGCCGGATAACTGGCCGCGGTGCCGCAGTCGATCAGCACGCGGCGCGGCACATCGGGCGGGCCGTACGCCACCATCAGGCTGTCGCCATGGTGGGCCGGGAGCATCTGGATGTCGAACATCGTCTTCTCCTAGAGTTGCCAGCCGGTGTCGCCATAGGCCACCAGGCTGAGCGCGAAGCCGTCGCCCTGCGCCAGCGCGGCGCGCTTGACCTCGAGGAACACCTCGCCGAAGGTGCGGCCGCTGCCGGTGGCGGCCTTGAACAGCGGCAGCGCCAGCGCCAGGAAGCGGGCGGCGCGTTGCGCGCTGATGGTGGAAAGCGTGCCCACCACCAGCGCCGCCTGCTTGCGCTTGAAGCGCTCGACGAAATTGAGGAAGCCCACCTTCGGGTCCGCGGTGCTGCAGCCCATGAGGAAGACGACGGGCGCGGCGGCCTGCGGCCCCTTGACGTAGCTGGCCTCGACGCTGGCCACGGGCAGGACGTCCTTGCTGATCTCCAATGCCGGCAGGTGCGAGGTCGCGTCCTCCGTGCTGTGCGACAGCAGCAGCAGGAAGCCGGGCGACTGCTCGGCGATGGCGCCCTTCCACTGCTTCCAGCTGCCCGGCGTGCCGACCGAAGCGAACGATGCGTTCAGCACCTTGAGCAGGCCTTCCGGCAGGTCGTAGTCGGCAGGCTGCACCTTGTCGCTGCGGGCGACCTGCACGGAGCGGAACAGGTCGAGCCTCGCGTTCAGCGGCGTCGGCACGGTGAGCGCCGCGGGCTGCGTGCCGGGTGGCGTGGCTCCGGCCGGCTGCCGCTCGATCTGCTTGCGAAAGCCCCAGAAGCGCAGCGGGCACAGGTGGTCCGGGTCGTCGCGGTGCGGGCAGTCCTGGTGCGAGGAGCCACCCGCCAGTGAGGTCGCCGCATGCGGGCACAACGGGGGCTTGGCCGGCGGCACCTCCAGCGGATACAGGAACTCCGCCGGGAAGTACGCGCCGGGCCGCGCCTCGACCACCTGGATGCGTCCGGCACTCGCGTCGAGCGCGCCGAGCTGCGCCTCCACGAAGTCGTACAGCAGGCGGCCGTGCTGCGTCAACGCGTACACCAGGTCCGTCATCGCGGCGGAATCGAGGCTCGTCTCCGCCCTGCGCAGCGCCGTCTCGTCCGTCAAGGTCGCCTTGAGCATCTCCAGCATGTCCCCCATGCCCGCCGGCTCGAGGAAGCTGACGCTGCTGTCGGCCAGCAGCGTGATGCCCGCCTGTCCCGAAGTGGAATGGTTCACCACCAGCGCGGCGTCGAAAGCGGCCTGGTAGGGGAGGTTGTGGAAGCCGGGCTGCACCAGGTTTTCCACGGTGAAGCTGTAGGCGCCATCGGCCTGGCCATCCAGCCGCAGGGTCTGGATGACGCGGTTCTCGTGCGAGACCAGCAGGCGCGCACGGAAGGGCCCGGCCAGCCCGTGCGTCTGGAACGTGAAGGCGGCCGGCGTGCTCTCGCCCTGCGCCGGCAGGTACACCTGGCGCTGCTGCGGCGCCGCCGGGCGCTCGCCGCCGGCGCCGGCGGCGAGCGGCACGAAGCTCAGGACCAGCGCAGGGCCGCTCTCCGAAGGCGGCAGTTCGTGCGAAGGGAAGGCCTGGCCCGGCGCGGTGAAGCCGGCTTGCGGCGGCGCGATCTTCACGCGCAGCTCGTACGCGCGATCCGGTTGCAGCGCCTGCGTGATGGCGCCGCTGCCCTGCTCCACCACTTGCGCCAGCACCTCGCGGTCGTCCGGCTGGTCGGTCGGCTGGGGCGGCATGGCGCGCTTCGGGGCGGGCCCGTTGGCCGCCATGCGCGCGACGCGATGCCGCTGCCCGGTGACGCGCTCGATGTCCGCGCGCATCACGGCGGCATCGCTCGCATCCGCCATCTCCGATTCCCAGTGGCCCTTGTCGACGCGGTCCTGCAGCGCGCGGGTGATGGCGCCGACCGCGGGATCGGCCCCGGCGCCCGGCGCCAGCTCGCGCGCGATGCGCGCGGCGGACCGGCGCGCGCTGCTGCCGGTGGCCAGGGCGCGGGAGAACAGCAGTTCCGGCGCGGGCCAGCCCGTGCCGCCCTGGCCCTTCTGGCGCGCCGCCGCGCGGAACAGGGCGACGTCGAGCGTCAGGTCGTGCGAGAGCTCGGCCACCAGGTCGGTCAGGAACTCCGCCACGTCGCCGCCGGCCGCCAGCACGCCAACGCCGGCGGTGCGCGTCTCGCGCCGCAGTGCGGCGGCCAGCGTGAGGCCGCGCGCCTCGGACACCTGCGTGCCGCCCAGCACCAGCACGCAATCGGCACGCGGCCGCTGCGGCGCGGCGAGCACTTCCGCCAGCGCCTGGCGCAAGTCGCCCGGCAGCAGCAGCAGGTCGCATTCGGCGCCGGGCCGCGCCATGTCGACCACGCTCCACAGATGCCTGTACCCGGTGCGGTCCAGCGCCGCCTGCAGGCGCTTGCCGCGCGCGGACGCCGCGGCCGCGCCGAGCACGCCCATTCGCAGGGGCCATTCCCAGGCGACCGCCCAGGCGGGCTGGTCCACGCGCAGGAACACGGAGCCGGCGGACACGTCGGGATGGCGGCAGATGCGCGCCAGCCAGCTGGCGGACTCGGCGGCCGCGCCGGCGTCGCCGCCCTGCACCTCGAGCCGGGGTTGCGGGTGCTGCGCGACGAAGCCGCGCCAGGCCTCGGCGAGCTCGGCCGCCGGGTCATAGGGAATTTTCTTATCCGGCGGCAGCCACCAGCTGGCCACTTCGCATACGCCGTCGGCGCCCGCCTGCAGCATCCGCCCGATCGCGTCGTTCACGTCGATGGGCGACCAGGACACGGCGCCGAGTTGCGCCAGCACGCCCTGGGCGGCGAGCGCCTGCGCCAGCTCGCCGTCCGGCAGGCCGGCGCCGAACATGCCCAGGTCGCCACGGTCCATGTCGTCCTCCACGCGTCGCGAACCATTCTGCGTCGGCGTCCTACCCATGCCAACGCCACCCGTCCGCGCGAGCGCGCGACGACCCTCCTGTTGCAGGGGATGCCCGGATGACAGATGGCGTGCGGCCGCTATCCTGCGATGGCACGGCCCCAAGGAGGTGCACCATGCCATTCGGCAACGAAGGGAAGGAAGCGGGCATCGCCCTCGCGCTGTCCGGCGGCGGCTTCCGTGCCGTCCTGTTCCACGTCGGCGTGCTGTGGCGCCTGAACCAGCTGGGGGTGCTGGGCAAGCTGTCGCGCATCTCCAGCGTTTCCGGCGGCTCCATCGCGTCGGGCCTGCTGGCGGTGCGCTGGGACATGCTGCACTTCGATGCACAAGGGGTCGCCACCAACTTCGACGATGAGATCGTCGGGCCGCTGCGCAGGTTCTGCGGGCTGACGATCGACGTCACCTCGGTGATCGCCGGTGCGCTGAACCCCTTCAAGAGCGCCGGCGAGGAAGTCGCCGACGCATACCGCAAGCACCTCGGCATGGGCGTGTCGCTGCAGGCGCTGCCCGATGCGCCGCGCTTCGTCTTCAACTCCACCAACTACGCCACCGGCAGCAGCTTCCGCTTCTCGAAACCGTACGCGGGCGACTACCGCATCGGCCTGATCTGGCGGCCGAAGTTCGACGTGGCGACGGCGGTCGCCTGCTCCAGCGCCTTCCCGCCGGTGCTGGCGCCGCTGGAGCTGGACGTGAATCCCGACCTCTTCGAGCACTCCCCCGGCGCCGACCTGTGGGAGCGGGAGGATTTCCGCAAGCGCCTGCAGCTCGCCGATGGCGGCGTGTACGACAACCTGGCGCTGGAGACGGTCTGGGGCCGCTACGACACGGTGCTCTGCAGCGATGCGGGCAAGCCGTTCGAGCTGGACGCGGGCGTCGGCGCCTTCGCGCCCAAGCAGTTGTTCCGTGTGATGGACATCGGCCTGAACCAGGCGCTGGCGCTGCGCAAGCGCATGTTGATCAACGAGTACCAGGCCGGCCGCACCCAGGGCGCGTTCTGGGCGATCAACACGCCGATCACCGACTACCGGACCACGAGCCTGCCCGTGTCGCCGGAGAAGATCGCCGACCTGAGCGCCATCCGCACGCGGCTGGACCGCTTCAAGGAACAGGAGCAGTGCGAGCTGGTCAACTGGGGCTACGCCGTCAGCGACGCCGCGGTCCGCGCCTACGCGGCGCAGGTCGTCGCGGTGCCGGCGGAGGCGAATCTGCCGTATCCGAACTATCCGCTGGCCTAGGCGGCGGCGGTGCTGGATGGAGGGGACTGCGATGAAACAAGCCGAACGGGAGCGCCGCCACCAACAGAACCTGCAGCGCATCCAGCATGTGCAGCAACTGGTGGGTGTGGGAGACCGCACGCGCATCGACCATGAGGGCACGCTGATCGAGCAGGCCCGCATGCTCGAGGAGGAGATCTGCTCGCACCGGGCCACCGAAGCCGGCCTCGCCGCGCTGGCGCGCCTGCTGCGGCTGCTGGAGGAAGGCATGTCGCGCCACCTGCGCGAAACCGCCGCCTTCGTCACCGCGGTCCGCGACGGCACGCCGCTGCCGCTGCACGTGCTGCGCGGCCCGGACGCCGAAACCGCGGACGACATGCTCGCGGTGCTCGACGCGTTCCGCCATGGACGCGTCAGCCTGTTGGAGCACGTGGAAGGCGGGGCGAAGCGGGTGGCGAGGGCGCTGGAGAAGGCGCGGCAGCGCTGCGGGTGAGGCGCGCGGCCTCACCTGGCTTTGGTCTTCAGGTGACGCACGAAGAACTCGACGGTTTCCCTGCGCGCATCGAGGCCCTGCGGATCGTCGGGCTGGACGTCGAACCCGTGGCCGGCCCCTGGATACAGCCTGGTCGTGTGGCTGGCCGCGCGCGCCCTGGCCATGCCCTCCATCGCATGCGCCTCCTGCACCGGGATCACGGTATCCGCCTCGCCGTGCACGATGAGGGTGGGCGGCAACCGGGTGATCCGGGCTTCCAGCAGGAACGGAAAGCCGCCGTAGAACTCCGCCAGCGCCTTGACGTTGGGATTGGTGCCCGCCACGGCGACGGCCAGGTAGCCGCCCTGCGAGAACCCGAGGATGCCGATCGCGCCGGGTTCGGTGGTCGGAAGCTCGCGCAGGCGGTCGACCGCGCCGTCGATGGTGCGAGCCCAGTCCAGGAAGCGCCGTTGGAACAGGGTGCGCGGGTCGGAGCGGCCCGTGCCCGCCATCGTCCGCGCGTCCGCGGCGCTGTAGTACAGCACCGCGCAGATGCGGAACCCATGCTGCACCAGTGCCTCCGCATGGCTCTCGTAATGGCGCGCGAACTTCGTGAAGCCGGCGGCGCCGTGCAGCAACACGATCACCGGCCGCGGCTGGGGACCGGGTGCCGAATAGCATCGCACCGGCACGCCGGCGCCCGACAGCGGCAAGTCGCGAACCGTCATGTCGCCGGCCCATGCGCCGGCGCTGGCGATGGTCAGGGCCAGGTGGGCGACGGCGCGGCGCATGCTCTCCCGTGCAGCTTGCTACAGGCCGCGGATGCGGCAGGCCGCCAGCAACAGGCCGAAGCCGAGGATCCAGGACCAGGTGCCATAGGGAGCGGGAATCCTGACCACGCCGAACTGTGCGGCCAGGGCGACCAGGAACAGCACGAGCGAGATGATCCAGACCGCCATGGTCGGAGCCTTACCGGAATTGCGCATGAATGCCTTGTGACTGGTGGAGGGCCATGATAGGCCGAATGGCCGCGCTCAGGCGCTGCCTTGGCCCAGCGAATCGCTTATCTCGCCCGCCGTGGCGGAATAGGCCAGCGCGTACAAGCCGATGATGGCGCCCGCCTGCGCGCCCGCGGCGGCGAGCCCGCCCGGGGACAGTTCGTGCGCGGCCAATGCCTCGAGCGCCTGGCGGTCGTAGCCGCAGGCGACGACCACCCAGTCCGCCACCTGGTCCGAGTTGCCGCGGATCTTCTGCTCCGTGGTGGTTGCGATCGGCGGCGCCTCGTGCTGCAGCAAGTGGACTCCCACCAGCCCGCGCCGGGTGGGCAGCGTGCCGGTCAACGCCTTCAATGCCGCGCGCAAGCGGCCGGCTTCGCCTTCAGCGGGCGACAGCCGCACCGTGAGCGCATGCGCGGCGACAACCCCGCCCGCGCTTTCCAGCACCCGGCACTGGCTGCGCACCATGTTGCGGTGGTGCGGCATCAAGCGCGTGGACCAGGGCGTGGGCGCGTTCAGGCGCGCCAGGTAGGGCGCCGACGCGATGACGTCGTAAGCCTCCAGCTCGTACATCACGAAGACCGGCTCGCCGCCCCGCGCGTCCATCCAGCGGGTGCCGCGCCGAAAGCCGGGGATCGACAGGCGTTCCGGGAAATGTTCGTGCGCGTGCCAGTCCTCGAAATCGCTTCGCGCGGTCGGCGCCATGTCCCACCACATGGCGAGGGCGGCTTTTCCCAGCAGGGACATGGCGGCTCCAGGGTTGCGCGGCGGATGATAGCGCCGGGGGCGATCAGGCCGCGCGGCGCTGCAGCCGTGGCTTCCTGTCGCTGGGCTCCAGCGCACCCGCCGCCGCCGCTTTCAGCAGGCGCTGGAAGCTCGGGCACTCCGCATGGCTGGGGGCGCGGCACACCGCGGCGTGCTTGAGCCCCTCGCTCATCGCCTTCAGGCGCTTGATCGTCGCATCCAGTTCCCCGGCCTTGGCCGTCAGCATGCGCCGGTCGATGCTGGGCTTGCCCTCCGGCGAGAACATCGAGCGGATCTCGTCCAGCGTGAAGCCGGCCGCCTGCCCCAGCGCGACCAGCGCCAGCTGGTCCAGCACGCCGGGGCCGAAGCGGCGCCGCAGCCCCTGGCGGCCGACCGAGGCGATGACGCCTTTCTCCTCGTAGAACCGCAAGGTCGATGCCGGCAGGCCCGACCGCCTGGCGACTTCCGCGATGTCCATGCAAAAACCTCTTGACCTCAAGTTGACTTGAACTTGCATCCTGACGGCTTCCTCGCCAACGGTCAACCAGGAGGCCCCATGACCCCACTTGCAGAACACCTCGCCCGCATCTTCTTCATCGGCATCGGCGCCACGGCGCTGCTGGACCTGTGGAGCCTGCTGCTCAAGCGATTGAACGTGCCCACGCTGGACTTCGCGCTGCTCGGGCGCTGGGTCGGTCACCTGGCGCAGGGCCAGTGGGCGCACCACGCGATCGCCAAGGCGCCGCCGGTGCGCGGCGAACTGGCCATCGGCTGGCTCGCGCACTACGCCATCGGCGTCGCTTTCGCCGCGCTGCTGGTGGCGATCGTCGGCACGCAGTGGCTGCGCGTCCCCACCCTGCTGCCCGCCGTCCTGGTGGGCGTCGCCACCGTCGCCGCGCCGCTGTTCGTCATGCAACCCGCCATGGGCGCCGGCATCGCGTCGTCCCGCACGCGCACCCCCGCCCTGAATTGCCTGAAGAGCGTGGCCAACCACACCGTCTTCGGCGCCGGCCTGTACCTGGCCGCCGCCGCCATCGCAGGGATCGCCTGATCCGCCACCCCAAGGAGAAACCGCAATGAAGCAGCTCGCCGTCATCTACCACAGTGGCCACGGCCACACCGAACACATCGCCCTGCATGTCGCCGAGGGCGCACGCAGCGTCGCCGGTGTGCAAGTGCACGTGCTGAAGGCCGAAGAAGCGGCCCGCGCGATCGCCGACCTACCTGGGCGGCGTGTCCGGGCCCTTCAAGGCCTTCATGGACGCGACCGGCAAGCTGTGGCGGGACCTGCGCCTGAAGGGCAAGCTGGCGTCGGGCTTCACGGTCTCGTCGCTGCCGGCCGGCGACAAGCAATCGACGCTGCTGTCGATGTTCGTCTTCGCCATGCAGCACGGCATGGTGTGGGTGGGCAACCCTGTCATCCCGGAGCAGCACCGGGGTGTGCCGTATGAGGAAGCGGCAAACCGACTAGGATCGTGGTCGGGCTTGATGGCGCAGGCCGGTCATTCCGCGCCAGCGGATGCTTTCGCGCCCGGTGAC
>JAJTCN010000125.1 GCA_021323335.1 Ramlibacter sp. | reverse complement strand
ACGCGCAGGCGCACCCAGCGGTTCTCGCTCTCGACCCAGAAACGGCGATATTGCAGGTTCGGCAGGAACCGGCGCTTGGTCTTGTTGTTGGCGTGGGAGACGTTGTTCCCCACCATCGGGCCTTTGCCCGTTACGTCGCAGACGCGTGCCATGGGCACTCCTCAGATTGCCGCCCGTTCATTCACATGAGGGGCTCACCTCGCCCTGACGGGGGCGGTAACCGGCCGGAAATCCGGCGAAGCCTGCGATTATAGCAAGCCGCCCGGCATTCCCGCGGAGGCCCCCTTCGTCATCCCCGCGGAGGCGGGGATCCAGGGCTCCCGAATTCGGGTGCATGGGAGCCCTGGGCCCCCGCCTTCGCGGGGGTGACGGCTGTCTTTACTCCTGCTGCTCGAGGAACCTCTGCGCATCCAGCGCCGCCATGCACCCCGTCCCCGCACTGGTGATCGCCTGGCGGTAGATGTGGTCCTGCACATCGCCCGCCGCGAACACGCCCGGCACGCTCGTCATCGTGGCGAAGCCCTGCAGCCCCGCCTTGGTGATGATGTAGCCGTCCTTCATCTCCAGCTGGCCCTGGAAGATCTCGGTGTTGGGCTTGTGGCCGATGGCAATGAAAGCGCCCTGGAGCTTGATGTCCTCGGTGGCGCCGGTCTGCGTGTCCTTCAGGCGCACGCCGGTCACGCCGGTCTGGTCGCCCAGCACCTCGTCGAGGGTCTTGAACAGCTTCAGCTCGATCTTGCCCTCCTCGACCTTCTGCTTGACCTTGTCCACCAGGATCGGCTCGGCGCGAAACTTGTCGCGGCGGTGCACCAGGTACACCTTCTTGGCGATGTTCGACAGGTACAGCGCCTCCTCCACCGCGGTGTTGCCGCCGCCGATGACGCAGGTGACCTGGTCGCGATAGAAGAAGCCGTCGCAGGTGGCGCAGGCGCTGACGCCCTTGCCCATGAACGCGGCCTCCGAGGGCAGCCCCAGGTACTGGGCCGAGGCGCCGGTGGCGATGACCAGGGCATCGGCGGTGTAGGTGCCGCTATCCCCCGTCAGGGTGAACGGGCGCTTCGAGAAGTCGACCTTGTTGATGTGGTCGAACACGATCTCGGTCTTGAAGCGCTCCGCGTGCTCCAGGAAGCGCTGCATCAGCTCGGGGCCTTGCACGCCGTGGACGTCGGCGGGCCAGTTGTCCACATCGGTGGTGGTCATCAACTGGCCACCTTGCGCGATGCCGGTGATCAGCAGCGGCTGCAGGTTGGCGCGGGCCGCATAGACGGCTGCGGTGTAGCCGGCGGGGCCGGAGCCCAGGATCAATACTTTGGCGTGCTTATGGGTCATGATGGAAAAGCCTGTGTGGAAAACACGACAGCTCGGTGTACATTTCTGTCCGGTTCGAGAAGTATCAAGCACTTAGGCATGCCGAATGCTTGCGTCGCCTCAATCAAAGCGATTGTAAGAACCCATCAACGTCTGCCGCGCAGGAGGGATTTGAATGTCGATGTTGTCCAACCTGGAGTTGATCCGCCGGGTGCCCTTGTTTGCCCTGCTGACTTCCACCCAGGCTGAGTCCGTGGCGGATGCGGTGATCAAGCGGCGCTTCAAGCGCGGCGAAACCATCGTGGAGCAGGGCGAGAAGACCAACACCCTGTTCATCATCCTCACGGGCCGCGTGCGCGTCGTCACCTCCGACAAGCGCGGCCGCGAGGTGATCCTGGCCACGCTCAACCCCGGTGACTACATCGGCGAGATGAGCCTGATCGACAACGAGCCGCACTCGGCCACCTGCCGCGCCGAAGTGCAGACCGACATGCTCACGCTGGGCCGCGCCGAATTCGCGCGCTGCCTGCCGGAGAACAGCAGCATGTCGTACGCCATCATGAAGGGCCTGGTGCAGCGCCTGCGCCAGGCGGACCGCAAGATCGAGTCGTTGGCGCTGATGGACGTCTATGGCCGCGTCGCGCGCGCGCTGCTCGAATTCGCCCAGCCCGATCGCGAGGGCCTCATGACCATTCGCGAGCGCATTTCCCGTCAGGACATCGCCAAAATGGTCGGTGCCTCGCGCGAAATGGTCAGCCGGGTGATGAAGGACCTGGAGGATCGCGGCTTCATCGAGACGCGGGAGGATGGGTCGATGCTGGTGAAGGATCGGTTGACGACGCTGGGGTGACGGACACGCCGGGGTCCGCCTGCGGCGGAACCCGGCCTACGAAATTCCGTCGCCCCGCCTTATCCCTGTCATCCCCGCGAAGGCGGGGATCCAGGGCTCCCATGCACCCGAATTCCGAAGCCCTGGATTCCCGCCTCCGCGGGAATGACGGGTGGTGCGCGGGAATGACGGCCAAACAACACCCCCGTGGGCCCCGCCGTTGCCCTGAGCTAAGCTCTCAGGTGGCCCCATGACGTACTCCCTCAACACCCTGAACGACACGTCCCGCGCGTCGTCCGGTCCCCGCGCGGGGCTTGCCCGCTTCGCCCACGAAACCGCGCTGGTGCTGGGCGCGGTGGCGCTCGTGTTCTGGCTGCTGGCGATGGTCAGCCACTCCCCGCTCGACGCCGCTTTCTCCACCTCCGGCGACGGCGGCCCGGTCCACAACTGGGGCGGCCGGCTCGGCGCCTGGCTGGCCGACGCCTGCTACTTCCTCCTCGGCTACTCCGCCTGGTGGTGCGTGGCCGCCGGCGTGCGCGCCTGGCTGGCGTCGCTGGCGCGCTGGATGCGCGCCGACGAACCGGCGCCGCAGCCGCCCGCCCACCCCTGGCTGCACAGCAAACTGGCGTTCTGGATCGCCCTGGCCGTGCTGCTCGCGGCGAGCACGGCCCTGGAGTGGTCGCGCCTGTATCGACTGGAGCCGCGCCTGCCGGACCACGCCGGCGGCGCCCTCGGTTACCTGGTCGGCCCGCTGGGCGTCAACCTGTTCGGGTTCATCGGCTCCGGCCTCGTGTTCATCGCGCTGCTGGTGCTGGGCGCCGCCATCGTCTTCCGCTTCTCCTGGAGCCATGTCGCCGAGCGCATCGGCGCCGCCATCGACGGCTTCATCGAGTCCCGCCGCAACAAGCGCGAAGTGGCCGAAGACCTGGCCCTGGGCCAGCGGGCCGCGCGCGAACGCGAGGAGACGGTGCAGGTCGAGCGCATCGAGATCGAGGAGCACCACCCGGTGCCAGTGCTGATCGAGCCGGTGATCGCGGACGTGCCCAAGAGCGAGCGCGTCGCCAAGGAGCGGCAGAAGCCCCTGTTCACCGAGCTGCCGGACAGCAAGCTGCCGCAGGTGGACCTGCTCGACGCCTCCGCGGGCCGCCAGGAAACCGTCTCCTCCGACACGCTGGAGATGACCTCGCGGCTGATCGAGAAGAAGCTCAAGGACTTCGGCGTCGAGGTGCGCGTGGTGCTGGCCTCGCCCGGCCCGGTGATCACCCGCTACGAGATCGAGCCCGCCACCGGCGTGAAGGGCTCGCAGATCGTCGGCCTGGCCAAGGACCTGGCGCGCTCGCTGTCGCTGGTGTCGATCCGCGTGGTCGAGACGATCCCCGGCAAGAACTACATGGCGCTGGAGCTGCCCAACGCCAAGCGGCAGTCGATCCGCCTCTCGGAGATCCTGGGCTCCAACGCATACAACGAAGCCAAGTCGCAGCTCACGCTGGGCCTGGGCAAGGACATCGTCGGCAACCCCGTGGTGGCCGACCTGGCGAAGATGCCGCACGTGCTGGTGGCCGGCACCACCGGGTCGGGCAAGTCGGTGGGCATCAACTCGATGATCCTGAGCCTGCTGTACAAGGCCGAGGCGCGCGACGTGCGCCTGCTGATGATCGACCCGAAGATGCTGGAGATGTCGGTCTACGAGGGCATCCCGCACCTGCTGTGCCCGGTGGTCACCGACATGCGCCAGGCCGCCAACGGCCTGACGTGGTGCGTGGCGGAGATGGAGCGGCGCTACAAGCTGATGTCCAAGCTGGGCGTGCGCAACCTGGCCGGCTACAACCACAAGATCGACGAAGCCAAGGCCAAGGAACAGTTCATCTACAACCCCTTCAGCCTCACCCCGGAGAGCCCGGAGCCGCTGGAGCGCCTGCCCTACATCGTGGTGGTCATCGACGAACTCGCCGACCTGATGATGGTGGTGGGCAAGAAGATCGAGGAGTTGATCGCCCGCCTGGCGCAGAAGGCGCGCGCGGCCGGCATCCACCTGATCCTGGCCACGCAGCGCCCCAGCGTGGACGTGATCACCGGCCTGATCAAGGCCAACATCCCCACCCGCATCTCCTTCCAGGTGTCGAGCAAGATCGACAGCCGGACCATCCTGGACCAGATGGGCGCCGAGGCGCTGCTCGGCATGGGCGACATGCTCTACATGCCGAGCGGCACCGGCCTGCCGATCCGCGTGCACGGCGCCTTCGTCAGCGACGAGGAAGTGCACCGCGTCGTCGCGTACCTCAAGGAGCAGGGCGGCGAGCCGAACTACATCGAGGGCGTGCTGGAAGGCGGCACCATCGACGGCGAGGACGGCCTGGGCCTTCCCGGCGAAGGCGGCGCCGGCGGCGAGGGCGACCCGCTGTACGACCGTGCGGTGGAGGTGGTGCTGAAGAACCAGAAAGCCAGCATCTCGCTGGTGCAGCGGCACCTGGCCATCGGCTACAACAAGGCGGCCAACCTGCTGGAAGCGATGGAAAAGGCCGGGCTGGTCAGCGCGATGAACGGTCGCGGCCAGCGCGAGATTCTCGTGCCCGGCCGCGCCGAGTAAAACGTACGGTTCGTAACGAACTTCAGCGCCGTTCGGCCACCCAACCGACAATGTCGTGTTGGAGAACTATTTCATGAAGAGACTGTTGACGGGCTTCGCGCTGTCGGCCCTGGCCGTGGCGGCCCATGCGGGCGCGATGGAGAGCCTGGAGAATTTCATCCGCAATGCCAAGAGCGGCCGCGCCGATTTCACGCAGGTGATCACGGCGCCGCCCAAGGACGGCCAGGCAGCGCGCACCAGGACATCCAGCGGCACCTTCGAATTCCAGCGGCCCAATCGATTCCGTTTCGAGTACCGCAAGCCTTTCGAGCAGAGCATCGTGGCCGACGGCCAGACGCTGTGGCTGCACGACAAGGACCTGAACCAGGTGAGCCAGCGCAAGCAGGCCAAGGTGCTGGGTTCCACGCCGGCCGCGCTGATCGCCTCGTCGCCGGACCTCGAGTCGCTCAAGCGCGACTTCGAGCTGCAGGCGCTGCCCGACCGCGATGGCCTGCAGTGGGTGCAGGCGACGCCGAAGCAGAAGGAAGGCCAGCTGACCAGCATGAAGGTGGGCTTCCGCGGCGAGCAGCTCGCCGCGCTGGACATCCAGGACAGCTTCGGCCAGCGTTCGGTGCTGACCTTCTCGAACATGCAGGTGAATGGCGCGGTGAACGTCGCGTCGTTCACCTTCACGCCGCCGAAGGGGGCGGATGTGGTGGAGGCGCCTTAGGCGTCATCCCCGCGCTTATCCGTCATCCCCGCGAAGGCGGGGATCCAGGGCGTCCTTGCACCCGAATTCAGAAGCCCTGGATTCCCGCCTTCGCGGGAATGACGGACGGTGCGGGAATGACGTGGCACCTCAAATCTCCCGCGCGATCTCATCGAGCTGCTTGCGCTCGATGAACTCCTCCATCCGCGACAACAACCTCCACCACTCCGACCCATCCGCGCGATAAATGCGGATGGCCCCGGCGCGGACCAAAATCCGCCGGAGCTCGTCGTCGGTGAACCCACCGAGGTGATTTCGCAGGGTCTCGAACGACCGGTCCGTGAAGCTCTTGTGCGCGAGGAAGTGGCGGGCGGTGGTCTCCGCCATGAACTCCACCTTGTGCGTCTCCTGCTGCACGCGCAACTGGTTGGCCAGCTGCTGGCGATTCAACAGGTAGCTGATGCCGCCGCCGACGACGGCGCCGAGCAGGGCGGAGAGCGCAGACCAGATGGCTGGATCCATGGAGGCGCAATGTAAACGGTTTTGTCATCCCCGCGAAGGCGGGGATCCAGGGCTCCCATGCACCCGAATCCGGAAGCCCTGGATTCCCGCCTTCGCGGGAATGACGTCCTTGTTTACTGCGCGTTGCGCGGCTGACCGGCCAGCGTGCTGGCCTCGTACCCGGTCGAACGCTGTTGCGCCAGGTACGTCGAGCCGCTGTCTTCTCCACCCAGTTCACGCACGACGTTCCGCGACGCGATGTATTCGGCGGTCACCGCTTCACGCGTGGTGGCGCTGCGGAAGCCGCGCAGCGGGTTGTACTGCGTGGACCAGGGGTTCACGCCGGCCTGCTTGTACGCGGCCAGTTCGGCCTGCACTTCGACGCGGGTCTTGGTGGAGACGAAGGGCTCGGTCACGATGGTCGGCGTCTCCGCGAAAGCGGAGGTCGCGAAAGCGGAAGCGAGCACGAGGGAGGAGAGGGCGAAGGACTTGCGGATCATGATGAATTCCTGTGAGAACGAGGGTTGGTTGGCCCGGCGTGCGCCGCCGGTGAAGCCAATGTAGGCAGCCGGCGTTAGCCCACCCTTAGCGTTCTCTTAGCCCGGAATGAGGGCTACTGCCCCCGCTTGAATTCATCATCCAGCTGCCGCAGGAAGGCCAGCTTCTCCGCGATCTTCTGCTCCAGCCCGCGGTCGGTGGGTTCGTACCACTGCTGCGCCGGCATGCCTTCGGGAAAGTAGTCCTCGCCCGCCGCATACGCGTGCGGCTCGTCGTGCGCGTAGCGGTACGCCTTGCCGTACCCCATCTGCTTCATCAGCTTGGTCGGCGCATTGCGCAGGTGCACGGGCACCTCGCGCGAGCCGTCCTTCTTGATGAAGGCCTGCACCGCGTTCCAGGCGTTGTAGACGGCATTGCTCTTGGGCGCGATGCACAGGTACACCGCCGCTTCGGCCAGCGCCAGCGCGGATCGGCCAGGCCGATGTCCTCGATGGCCATGCGCACGAGGCGTCGCGCCAGGTAGCGGCCGTCCGCGCCGCCCTCCAGCATCCGCGCCAGCCAGTACAGCGATGCGTCGACGTTGGAGCCGCGCACCGACTTGTGCAGTGCCGAGATCAGCTCGTAGTGGGCGTCGCCGCCCTTGTCGAACCGGCGCAGCGAGGGGCTGGTGGAGTTCTTGGTGAACTCGAGGTCCGCTTCCGCGATGCCTGCGCCCTTGGCCGCCGCAGCCACCTGTTCCAGCAGGTTCAGGAAGCGGCGGCCGTCGCCGTCCGCGAAACCTTTCAGCAGGTCCAGCGCGTCGGCCGAGAACGTCACGCCCTGCAGGTGGGGCAGTGCGCGGTCATGCAGTTGCTGGAGCTCGTCACTCGAAAACGGCGTGAGCGTGTAGACCTGGGCCCGGGACAGGAGCGCGCTGTTCACCTCGATGCCGGGGTGTTCGGTCGTTCCGCCCACCAGCGTCAGCAGCCCGGACTCCACGTGCGGGAGCAGGGCGTCCTGTTGCGCCTTGTTGAAGCGGTGGATCTCGTCGACGAACAGCACGGTGCTCTTGCCATCGCGGTCGAGCGAGTTCTGGGCGTCCTCGATCGCCTGGCGGATGTCCTTGACCCCGGCCAGCACGGCGGACACGGCGATGAAGTTGCTGTTGGTGGCCGAAGCGGCGAGCCGGCCGAGGGTGGTCTTGCCCACGCCGGGGGGACCCCAGAGGATGAAGGAGTGCAGCTTTCCGGCCTCGTACGCCAGCCGCAGCGGCTTGCCCGGCCCGAGCAGGTGCCGCTGCCCCACCACTTCGTCGATGGTCTTGGGCCGGATGAGCTCGGCCAGGGGCGGTTTCGGGGCGGTGGTGAAGAGGTCCATGGTCCGGACGTAAGTATGGCGCGGGAGCATTCGTCATTCCCGCGGAGGCGGGAATCCAGGGCTTCCGAATTTCCTGGGAGCCCTGGATCCCCGCCTTCGCGGGGATGACGGGGGAGGGGCGGGGAACGACAAAGGGAATAAGGCACCGCATTGGCGTCCATACGTCATTCCCGCGGAGGCGGGAACCCAGGGCTCCCGCATTAGATCGCGCGCATGCGCGAAAAGCTGCCGTGCGTCTACATCCTGGCCAGTGGCCGCAACGGCACCCTGTACATCGGAGTCACCAGCCACCTGGTCCAGCGCGTCTGGCAGCACCAGCAAGACGCCACCGGCTTCACCGCCCGCTACGCCGTCCACCGGCTCGTGCACTACGAACTCCACGGCGACATGGAGCATGCGATCGAGCGGGAGAAGCGGCTGAAGAAGTGGGATCGGGCCTGGAAGGTTCGGCTGATCGAGGAGCGGAACCCGGAGTGGCGCGATCTCTGGCCGGAGATCCTCGGGGAGGAAAGCCCTGGATCCCCGCCTTCGCGGGGATGACGAAGGGGAAGCGGGGATGACGAGGGTTCCGTCATTCCCGCGAAGGCGGGAATCCAGAGCTCCCCCTCCAATCCCTTCGCGAAGCGACCATTCAAAGGGAGAAACCCCTAGAACTCCGCGAGGGAGCCCCAGCCTCGGCCATTTACAATCCGCCCCGTACAACCCGCCTGTGGATCGCGCTTGGCGGGTTTTTTGCTAGATGGTGGAACGCCTCACAAAGGCGCGCCGCAACACCACCACGATTCGCGCAAAGAAACTGGAGAAAACCTCTATGGAGATCCTGCTGCAGCAGATCATCAACGGTCTGGTCCTGGGCAGCATGTACGCACTGGTGGCTCTCGGCTACACCATGGTGTACGGCATCATCAACCTGATCAACTTCGCCCACGGCGAGGTGCTCATGGTGGGCGCGCTCACCAGCTGGGCGATCATCGGCACCGCGCGAGAGTCCATGCCCGGCGTCCCCGGGTGGATGATCCTCCTGCTGGCCACCCTCATCTCCTGCGTGGTCGCCGCCACCCTGAACTTCGTCATCGAGAAGGTCGCCTACCGGCCGCTGCGCAACAGCCCCAAGCTGGCGCCCTTGATCACCGCCATCGGCATGTCGATCCTGCTGCAGACGCTGGCCATGATCATCTTCAAGCCGAACTACAAGCCCTACCCGACGCTGCTGCCGGCCGCCCCCATCCACGTGGGCGGCGCGGTGATCACTCCCACCCAGATCAGATCTCCGCCACCTTCATCATCGGCGCCGTGCTGGCCACCATCGCCGGCGTGATGTACGCCTCCAACTACGGCACGGTGCAGCACACCATGGGCTTCCTGCCCGGCCTGAAGGCCTTCACCGCGGCCGTGTTCGGCGGCATCGGCAACCTGGGCGGGGCCGTGCTGGGCGGCATCCTGCTGGGCCTGATCGAAGCCATCGGCTCCGGCTACCTGGGCGTGCTCACCGGCGGCGTGCTGGGCAGCCACTACTCCGACATCTTCGCCTTCATCGTGCTGATCGTGGTGCTGACGCTGCGGCCGTCCGGCCTGCTGGGCGAACGCGTCGCCGACCGCGCCTGACCGGGGCCACGCCATGATCACCAAGCAGAACAAGACCGTCGTCTACGTGCTCGGCGCGCTGGCGTTGTGCATCCTGCCGCTGCTGCTGCAGCAGGCCGGCAACTTCTGGGTGCGCATCGCCGACACCGCGCTGCTGTACATCCTGCTGGCCATCGGCCTGAACATCGTGGTGGGCTACGCCGGCCTGCTGGACCTGGGCTTCGTCGCCTTCTTCGCCATCGGCGCCTACCTGTACGCCCTGATGGCGTCGCCGCACCTGTCCGAGAACTTCCCGTGGTTCGCGCAGATGTTCCCCAACGGCCTGCACACCTCCATCTGGCTGATCATTCCATTGGCGGCGGGGGTGGCGGGCTTCTTCGGCATCCTGCTCGGCGCGCCCACGCTCAAGCTGCGCGGCGACTACCTGGCCATCGTCACCCTCGGCTTCGGCGAAATCATCCGGGTGTTCCTGAACAACCTGGACCACCCGGTCAACCTGACCAACGGCCCCAAGGGCCTGAGCCAGATCGATTCGATCACGCTGGCCAAGTGGGACGCCTTCGGCATCCCCGGCCTCAACCTCGGTCGCCCGCTCGACATCACCGAGACGTACACCATCAACTCGGTCACGCTCTACTACTACCTGTTCCTGGCGGCCATCCGCGAAGACGAGATCGCGGCCAAGGCCATGGGCATCAACACCCGCAACATGAAGCTGCTGGCCTTCGGCATGGGCGCCACCTTCGGCGGCGTGTCGGGCACCATGTTCGCGGCCTTCCAGGGCTTCGTCTCGCCCGAGTCGTTCAGCCTGATGGAGTCGGTGATGATCGTCGCCATGGTGGTGCTGGGCGGCATCGGCCACCTGCCGGGCGTCATCCTCGGTGCGGTGCTGCTCTCCGCGCTGCCGGAAGTGCTGCGCTGGGTGTCGGGCGTGCTCGACCTGCAGCAGCTCACCGGCGGCCGGCTCGACGCCTCCATCCTGCGCCAGCTGCTCATCGCCCTGGCCATGATCATCGTCATGCTGATGCGGCCGCGCGGGCTGTGGCCGACGGCGGAGCACGGCAAGGTGCTGCGCCCGAACGGCGCGAAGTAAGGGGAGCGGGAACATGGCAGAAGTCGTTCTCCGCGTCGCCGGCATCTCCAAGCGCTTCGGCGGGCTGCAGGCCCTGTCGGACGTGGGCCTCACCATCGAGCGCGGCCAGGTGTATGGCTTGATCGGCCCCAACGGCGCCGGCAAGACCACCTTCTTCAACGTCATCACCGGCCTGTACACGCCGGACAGCGGCACCTTCGAGCTGGCCGGCAAGCCTTACACGCCCAGCGCGGTGCACGAGGTCGCCAAGGCCGGCATCGCCCGCACCTTCCAGAACATCCGCCTGTTCGCCGACATGACCGCGCTGGAGAACGTCATGGTCGGCCGCCACATCCGCACCAAGTCGGGCTTGATGGGCGCCATGCTTCGCACCAGGACTTTTGTGGCGGAGGAGCTGGCCATCACCACCCGCGCGCAGGAACTGCTGGACTACGTGGGCATCGGCAAGTTCGCCGAGTACAAGGCCCGCACGCTGTCGTATGGAGACCAGCGCCGGCTGGAGATCGCCCGTGCGCTGGCGACGGACCCGCAGCTGATCGCGCTGGACGAGCCCGCCGCCGGCATGAACAGCACCGAGAAGGTGGTGCTGCGCGAGCTGATCGACCGCATCCGCAACGACGGCCGCACCATCCTGCTGATCGAGCACGAC
>JAJTCN010000124.1 GCA_021323335.1 Ramlibacter sp. | reverse complement strand
CGCGGCGGCGCCCGATGGTTTCCGGGTCCTGGGCGCCAGCGGGCCCTTCGTCGCCCCGGCCGCGACCCTGACGTCGAACAGCCTCTGGACGCCGGCGGTCCTGGAGCAGGAGTCCCTGGTGGACGCACAGCACGGCGGCATCATCGGCGTCAGCGCGCGCAGGTTCGGCGACGAGCACATCGTGGAGGGCGGACGGCAGCTGCCCGTCACGCGCTACACGTTCATCACGCCTTACCTGGCCGGCAGCATCTGGTACGACGGGGACGGGCTATGGGTGCGCGGCGAGTTCGAGCGCGACGGCGCGAAGATCCAGTACCAGCTCGAGACGTGAGGGCAACGGGCATGCGCGTTCGACCACTCATCCTCGCCGCGGTCCTGGCGGCCGGCCAGCTTGCCGGGTGCGTGGCGGTGTCGGTCGTCCTGGCGCCGCCCCCCCTGAGCCTGGCGACCGGGACCGCCGGCGGCGACTACCACCCGGTCGGCAATGCGGTCTGCCGCATGTACAACCTGGCGGGCGCGCATGAGGCCAGGCCGTGCGTTGCGGTGAGTTCCGCGGGATCGGTCGACAACATCCGACGCATCGGGCGGGGGGCATCCGTCTTCGCCCTCGCGCAGGCGGACGTGGCCCACGCCGCCTATCGTGGCGAGGGGCCGTTCGCCAGCGCCGGCGCCGACGGGAGGTTGCGCGCATTGATCGCGCTGCATCCGGAAGCGTTCACCGTCGTCGCGCGCGCCGATGCCGGCATCGGCAACTTCCGGGACTTGCGCGGCAAGCGCGTCGGCGTCGGCAGCAGCGGCGCCGGCTATCCGTTCACCCGCGACGCCGTCCTGCGGGCGCACGCCTGGACCATCGCGGAGCTCGGGCCCGTCCTGGAACTCGCTCCGGAGGAACAGGAGCAGGCGCTGTGCGGCAATCTGGTGGACGCGGTCTTCTTCGTCGCGGGCCATCCCAACGGGGTGACGCAGGGAGTGACCGCGGGCTGCCGTGCAAAGGTGGTCAGCGTCGCCGGCGAGCCGGTCGACCGGCTGGTCGCGACGCATCCCTGGTACTTCGCCACGTCCATTCCCGCCGGCATGTACGCCGGCAATCCCGATGCGGTGCCCACCTTCGGCACGCGCGCCGTGCTGCTCGCGTCGGCCGACCTGCCGGACGAAGTGGCGCACGCCGTCGTGCAGGCGGTGATCGAGAACTTCGCCGATTTCCGGCGCCTGCATCCGGTGCTGTCGCCGCTGACCCCGAAGGGCCTGGTGCCGGTGGGCGCCATGCCCATCCACCCCGGGGCCCTGGACTATTACCGAAAGGCGGGCCTCGTCCCCTAGCATGCTTCCCGTCCTCTCCAACGCATGGTGGATGCTGCTGTTGCGCGGAGCCGGCGCGCTGCTGTTCGGCGTCGCGGGCTTCGTTCGCCCGCAGGCGGAGGTGGTGTTCGGCACCATCCTGCTGGTGCTGATGCTGTTCGTGGCGTACGCCGCGCTGGCGGGGCTGGCCGGCGTCGCCGCGGCCCTCCTGAACCGCGGCCGCCCCGGCGCCGACCTGCTGGCGCTGCTGGGGGTGGCCCACCTTGCCGCCGTGGCGCTGGCGCTGGTGTACCCGGCGCCCGTGGCCATCGCGCTGGTGCTGGCGATCGGGCTGCATGCCCTGGCCACCGGCGTGCTGGACGTCTGGATCGCCATCCGGCTGCGCCGGCAGATCCGGACCGGGTGGCTCTGGGGCACGGCGGGCGTCCTGTCCATCCTGCTCGGTGGCTACCTGCTCGCATTCGCCGGCGCCGGCGTGGCGGGCCCTTCGCGGCTGGTCTTCGCTTATGCCGCGGTGCTGGGCGTCCTCTTCATCGCCCTCGGGCTGCAAGGGCGTCTCCGCCCCGATCGAAGTCCTCAGGCGGCGGGATAGCCGACCGTCTGCGACAACAGGACCTGCTGGTCGTGGGCCAGGCCCAGGGCCGCGCCGATCGCGTCGCGGTCGATCCAGGCGCGGATGACGGTCGCGAGCCCGTTGCCGGCGGCGAACAGGTACACGTTCTGCGCGATGGCGCCGGCCGCGACGTGGGCGTAGGCCTCCCGCTGCGCCACGGGCACCGCGGAGAGCCGGGCGTGATGGGCAACGTACACGAGGTCCAGCGGTGCCTCGTCCACGAAGTCCTGGTAGCCGGTGACGCGGCGCACGTCCGCGCCCGCCACCAGCCGCAGCGCATGGGCAGCGGGCTCGTAGCGGTAGGCGCCCGCGGGCAGCGCCACGTACACCTCCACTTCCTGGGCATTCAGCGCGGAAGGGGCGGTGCGGCCGCCGTCGGCGCGGTTGACGCCGCAGGCGGCCCAGAGCAGGTCGGACAGCAGGGGCAGGGGGAGCGGCCGGGAAGCGAACTCGCGGGCCGAGCGGCGAGCGGCAAGCGCCTGCATCAAGCCGAGGCCGCCGGATGTCTGCGGCGGTGGCAGCGCCAGCAAGTCGGGACCCGACCCCGTGGCCGGCTCGGGCCGCAGTCGGCCCATGGCTCCCAGCACCAGCTTCGCCACGGTGCTCATTGGGTGGGGCCCGGGTGTTTCGGCACGACGGCGGCGATCCGGGTGCCTTGCCCCGGCGCGCTCGCCACGCTCAGGCGGCCGCCCACGCTTTCGATCCGGTGCCGCATCCCGTCCAGGCCATGGCCACGCTGGCCGCCCGGCCCCGCATCGAAGCCGCGGCCGTTGTCCCGCACGAACACCGCGACATCGCACGCCCGGTCGCGCAGCACGACGGCAACTTCGCTGGCCGCGGCGTACTTGGCCATGTTGGTCAGGGACTCCTGCACCAGCCGATAGATGGCGAGGCTGGTCGCCTTGTCGACCGCGATCGCGTCGAGATCGGTGCTCAGCCGGATGCCCGATCCGTCGACGAATTCGTGCGCCATGGCGGCCAGCGCGCCGGCCAGGTCCAGGCTGGCCAGCGACGGCGGTTCGAGGCCGTCGATGATGCGGCGCTTGAGCGCGGCGGCGGCGCCCAGCGTGGAGTCCAGCTGGTCCAGCCGCTGGTCGACGTCGGCCGAGTGGCCGGCCAGCCGGGACCGCAGGCAGGCCAGCTGGAGCCGGGCGGCCGTCAGCTGGCCGCCCATGACGTCGTGCAGTTCCCTGGCCAGGTGTTCGCGCTCCTGCAGGCGCGCGCGCTGGATCGCATCGGCCCCCGCCATCGGACGCCGGTGACGGGCCGATCCCTGGATGCGCCGCGTCATGCGGTTGAAGACCGGCACGGCCGGTTGATGCGCCGGCACGCCCCGGCCGCCGGCGCCGGATTCGAAGTTGGCTGTGTGGACCATGTGGCACCCCCCTGGAGCCCCACGGTAGGCCGATGCTGCGCGCGGGCATTGAGGAAGATCAAGTTCGGGCGCGGTGCTTGGTAGCATCGGCAGGCGACGGGCGTTGCCAGGCACGCGATGCGGCCGGCGCCCTCGCAAGCGTGAAGGGAATCTTTCCTTGGGCTTGACGCATCCCGCGCCGTTGGTCGATTTCTTCGTGATCGGTGTCCAGAAGGGCGGAACCACCGCCCTGGACGCCTACCTTCGCGAGTCCGGAGCGGTCCAGATGGCGCGCCGCAAGGAAGTGCACTTCTTCGACGACGAGACGGCCGACTGGTCACGCCCCTGCCTGGACCCGCTGCATTCGCAGTTCACCTGGGACGCGTCCCAGCCGCGCGGCGAGTCGACGCCGATCTACAGCTACTGGCCCGGCGCGCTGGAGCGCCTGCGCCGGTACAACCCCCGCGCGAGGCTCGTGCTGCTGCTGCGCCAGCCGGCGTACCGCGCCTATTCGCACTGGCGCATGGAGACCGAGCGCGGCGCCGAGACCCTGGCTTTCGAGGACGCGGTCGGCCCGAAGGGAAGCGAGCGGATGCGTGCCGCGCCGGGCGGGGTCCATCGCGTCCATTCGTACGTGGAGCGGGGCCTGTATGCCCCGCAACTGCGGCGCGTGTTCGCCTTGTTCCCGCGCGACCAGGTGCTCGTGCTGCGCACGGACGATCTCTGGGAGCAGCCCGCGCCCGTGGTTTCGCGGGTGCTGCGCTTCGTCGGCGGCGTCGCGGGGGCGGAGGCCGAGCGCCGCTACATCGTCCCCGCGTACCCGCGCGAAGCGCCGCGGGCACCGCCCGCGCAGGCCGACATGCTGCTGCGGCTCACCCGCCGGTTCGAAGCAGACATCCGCCAGGCCGCCGAACTGGCAGGGCTTTCCCTCGACGACTGGCTCGACCCTGCCTACCGCGAGCCGATGCCCCGGTAAGCAGCATGAGCGCATTCCCCAACATCCTCTTCATCGTCGCCGACGACCTCAATGCCTGGGTGGGGGCGCTCGGCGCGAACCCGGACGTGCGCACGCCCCACATCGACCGGCTGGCCGCGCGCGGCACGCTCTTCTCGCGCGCGTACTGTCCGGCCCCCTACTGCAACGCCAGCCGCATGGGCATGCTCACCGGCTGCCTGCCGGCCACCACCGGCATCTACCAGAACGAGCCGTTCTGGGAACGGCCGGGCCGGCGGCAGACCTTCGTGGAATCGTGGCGGGCCCAGGGCTACCACACGTTCGGCGCCGGCAAGGTGTTCCATGGCGTGTTCGATTACGCGGAAGCCGGCGCCACCGCCAGCCGCGCCGCGGCCTGGCGCGAGTTCGCCAATCGCGCCGAGGTCTGGGATGGTTTCGCGCCCAACACGACGGAGCCGCTGCCGCCGCACCGGCCGCTGAACCGCATCTTCGACTTTTCGGATTTCTCCAAGGTGCCGCCGCCGTACCACCTGTTCGACTGGGGACCGCTGCCCGACGAGGACGAGGCCGCCATGCCGGACCGTCGCGTGGTGCGGGCGGTCCGCGACTTCCTCCACGCGCCGCCCGCGCAGCCGTTCTTCTGCGCCGCGGGCCTGTACAAGCCGCACCTGCCCTGGCACGTGCCGAAGCGGTTCTTCGACATGTACGATCCCGCCCGCATCACCTTGCCCGTGGTTCGCGACGACGACCTCGACGACGTGCCTCCCATCGCGCGCCGGTGGGCGCTGACGCCGGCGGACCACGCGCTGGTGCGCAAGCACGGGCAGTGGCGCGCGGCGGTGCAGGGCTACCTGGCGTGCATCAGCTTCTGCGATGAGATGGTGGGCGAATTGCTGCAGGCGCTGCAGGACAGCGGCCGGGCCGGCGACACCGCCATCGTGTTCTGCGGCGACAACGGCTTCCACCTCGGGCAGAAGCTGCACTGGCGCAAGTTCGTGCTGTGGGAGGAGGCCACCCGGGTGCCGCTGGTCATCGTGCCGCCGGGCGAGACGCGCGGACAGGTCGTCGATGCGCCGGTCAGCCTGGTCGACATCTATCCGACGATCGCGCAGCTGTGCGGCCTGCCGATGCCCGAGGGGATCGACGGCCACAGCCTGGTGCCGCTGATGCGGTCCGCCGCGAGCGAACGGCCGGCCCCGCCCGTGATGACCTGGCTGCGCGGCAACCATTCGGTGCGCGACGCGCGCTGGCGCTACACGCGCTATTCGGACGGGACGGAAGAACTGTACGACCGGATCGCGGACCCGATGGAATGGGTCAACCTGGCGGCGTCGCCGGGCCTGGCCGGCGTCAAGGCGGAATTCGCCCGGCAGCTTCCGGTCGAGGGGTGACGGAAAACGCGGGGAGTCCGCAGGGCTGGGCCATGCGGCGGCAGCCGCCGCATGACTCGATGACAAGGAAAACCTGGTCGGGGTGAGAGGATTCGAACCTCCGGCCTCTACGTCCCGAACGTAGCGCTCTACCAGGCTAAGCTACACCCCGATGTTGCCCGCGGTGCGCCGCGATGCCAGGGCCGGCGAACCGGCCTCAGTTGCGACGCTGCAGCAGCGAAGCCGCCAATTGTACCAAAGCCTGAGCATGCGGATTGTCCGGCAGCTGTGCCGCAGCTGACATCGCGCGGCGCGCTTCGGCCGCGGCAGCCTCCTGCGCCACTTCCAGCGCGCCGGTTTCCCGCACGATGGCGCTGATGCGGTCCAGCTCCTCCAGCGCACCCGTCTCGATGGCATGGCGGATCAGCTCGCGCTGCTCCGGCGTGCCGCGGCGCATCGCCGCGATCAGCGGCAGCGTCACCTTGCCTTCGCGCAGGTCATCGCCCAGGTTCTTGCCCATCTCCTCGGGCGCCCCCGCGTAATCGAGCACGTCGTCGATCACCTGGAAGGCCGTCCCGAGCGATTGCCCGTAGTCGGCGCAGGCCCGCTCGATCGCCGGCGGCGCCTTGGCCAGCACGGCGCCGAGCCGCGCGCTGGCCTCGAACAGCTTGGCGGTCTTGGAGCGGATGACCTGCATATAGGCGGTTTCGTCGAGCTCCGGGTCGTGCATGTTCATCAGCTGCATGACCTCGCCCTCGGCGATGATGTTGGTGGCCTCCGCGAGGATCTCCATCACCCGCACGTCGTGCGCGTCCAGCATCATCTGGAAGGCGCGCGAGTAGAGGAAGTCGCCCACCAGGACGCTGGCCGGGTTGCCGAAGCTCTCGTTGGCCGTGGCCCGGCCGCGGCGCAGGGTGGACTCATCGACCACGTCGTCGTGCAGCAGGGTCGCCGTGTGGATGAACTCGACCACCGCGGCCAGGTTGTATTGCTGCTCGCCCCGGTAGCCCAGCGCGCCGCACACCATCAGCAGCAGGGCGGGGCGCAGGCGCTTGCCGCCCGAGGAGATGATGTAGCGCGACACCTGGCCCACCAGCGGGACGCTGGAGGCGAGCCGGCGGGCGATCACGGCGTCGACCTGGCCCATGTCGTCGGCGATCAGGCTCAGGACGGAGGCGGCGCTGGGAGAGGAGTCGGTCAAATGGGGGATCCGGCGAATGGGCCGATTATAGAAAGCCCCCTCGGGCCATCGGCCCCGGCGCGGGCTGCCGCTTGTGAGTGACCGCAAACAATGTTATAGTCTTGGGCTCTGCGGAAATCCGTCCGGCAGGGATCGGGCCATCCATTTGTGAGGTCAAACCATGTACGCGGTCATAAAAACCGGTGGCAAGCAGTATCGCGTTGCTTCCGGCGACAAGATCAAAGTAGAACAGATTGCTGCGGACATCGGCCAGGAAATCACGATCGACCAGGTGCTCGCAGTCGGAAACGGCGGCGACCTGAAGATCGGCATCCCCCTGGTATCCGGTGCCACGGTCAAAGCCACCATCCTGGCGCACGGCAAGCACGAGAAGGTGCGAATCTTCAAGATGCGCCGCCGCAAGCACTACCAGAAGCACCAGGGCCATCGCCAGCAGTACACCGAACTGCAAATCGGTGACATCGCCGGCGCTTAA
>JAJTCN010000123.1 GCA_021323335.1 Ramlibacter sp. | reverse complement strand
GCCAGGATGTGGGTGGCGATGCGGTCCAGGAACCAGCGGTCGTGGCTGATCACCATCACGCTGCCGGCGAATTCCAGCAGCGCGTCTTCCAGGGCGCGCAGCGTTTCCACGTCGAGGTCGTTCGACGGCTCGTCCAGCAGCAGCACGTTGCCGCCCTGCAGCAGGGTCTTGGCCAGGTGCAGCCGGCCGCGCTCGCCGCCGGACAGCATGCCGACCTTCTTCTGCTGGTCGCCGCCGTTGAAGTTGAAGCGGCCGCAGTAGGCGCGGCTGGCCATCGTGAACTTGCCGATCTGGATCAGGTCGAGGCCGCCGGAGATGTCCTCCCAGACGGTCTTGTCGTTGGCCAGCTCGTCGCGGTGCTGGTCGACGAAGGCCATCTGCACCGTCTTGCCGATCTTCACCTCGCCCGAGTCCGGCTTCTCCTTGCCGGAGATCATCTTGAACAGCGTCGACTTGCCGGCGCCGTTGGGGCCGATGATGCCGACGATGGCGCCCGCCGGCACCTTGAAGCTGAGGTTGTCGATCAGCATGCGGTCGCCGAAGGACTTGCTGACGTTCACGAATTCGATCACTTCGTGGCCCAGGCGCTCGCCCACCGGGATGAAGATCTCGTTGGTCTCGTTGCGCCGCTGGTATTCGTAGTCGGACAGCTCCTCGAAGCGGGCCAGGCGCGCCTTGCTCTTGGCCTGGCGGCCCTTCGGGTTGGAGCGCGCCCACTCCAGTTCCTTCTTCATCGCCTTGGTGCGGGCGTCCTCGGTGCGCTGCTCGGTCTCCAGGCGCGCTTCCTTCTGCTCCAGCCAAGTGGAGTAGTTGCCCTTGTAGGGGATGCCGCGGCCGCGGTCCAGCTCCAGGATCCACTCGGCGGCGTTGTCCAGGAAGTAGCGGTCGTGGGTGATGCCCACCACGGTGCCGGGGAAGCGGGCCAGGAACTGCTCGAGCCACTCCACGGACTCGGCGTCCAGGTGGTTGGTGGGCTCGTCGAGCAGCAGCATGTCCGGCTTGGACAGCAGCAGCCGGCACAGCGCCACGCGGCGCTTCTCGCCGCCCGACAGGTTCTTGATGACGGCGTCCCAGGGCGGCAGCCGCAACGCATCGGCCGCGATCTCGAGCAGGTGCTCCCCACCGCTTTCCGCACCCGCCGCGGCGATGATCGCTTCCAGCTTCTGCTGCTCCTCGGAGAGCTTGTCGAAGTCGGCGTCCGGCTCGGCGTACGCCGCGTACACCTCCTCCAGCCGCGTCTTGGCCTGGTTGACCTCGCCCATGCCGCCTTCCACCGCCTCGCGCACGGTCTGCTCCGGTTCGAGCTGCGGCTCCTGCGGCAGGTATCCGATCTTCAGTCCCGGCATCGGCGTGGCCTCGCCCTCGATCTCCGTGTCCAGGCCGGCCATGATCTTCAGCAGCGTGGACTTGCCCGAGCCGTTCAGGCCGAGCACGCCGATCTTGGCGCCGGGGAAGAAGCTGAGGGAGATGTCCTTCAGGATCTGCCGCTTCGGCGGCACGATCTTGCCGACGCGGTTCATTGTGTAGACGTACTGGGCCATGGGTGATGCGGGGTTTCTGCGGGGAAACCTTGCATTATCAGGGACGAGGGGCCCGCCCCCCGCCCGGGGCCCCTATTCCTTGCCGTCGACCGTGTTCTTGAGCGCCGCCTGGGCGATCTGGTCGAGGGCCTCGTCCATCACCGGGCGATCGGCCACCACGTGCAGGTGGCCGTTCTGCCGCAGCTTGTCCATCGTGCGCCGCGACATCGAATGCGCCGTGCCGCCGATGGAGGTGAACATGAACAGGGTGGCATGGGGGCTGCTCCACGTGAGCTGGGCGCGCACCCACTCGCCCTTGATCTGGATTTCCACCCAGGCGCCGATCCGCAGGTCCTCGGGCTGGGCCGGGACCGCATCCGCCTGCGCAGGCTCGGCCGCCGCCTGGGGCGCCCTGGCCTCGGCCAGTTGCTCCCGGCGCTCTTCCTCGGCCGCCGCTTCCGGCGCGGCCACGTTCTCGGGGGCGAGGTCGGGCTCCTCCGTGACGAAGCCGGATTCCTGCGCCTCGGTTTCGTCCAGCCACATCTGGATTTCCTCCTGCCCGCTGTCCTGGAACTGGGACTTCTCGGCCCAGGCCTGGTCGGCCGCCGCCTCGACGGCCGCGTCCCGGCCCTCCTGCACGGCGGCGCGGTGCAACGTGATCAGGTGGTCGAAGAAGCGCTGCGTCAGCTCCGGCGGGTAGCCGATGCGGTCCAGGCCTTCGCGCAGGCGCTGCAGGAGCCCGGGGATCATCTGCACCAGGCGGCGGGCGCGACCCCGCTGCGACGTGCTCTTCTGCACGCTCCAGATCAGGTCTTCCACGAGCGCCTTGTACCCGTATGGGTCGGACGAGCCGTCGTCGCAGCTCAGCTGCGCCTCGGCCACCACCTGCGCCCAGGCGTTCTTCAGGAAGTCCCGCACGAAGTCGGCCATCTCCAGGCCGTCGAGGTCCGCCGTGAATTCCGCCGCGAGCTTCTGTGCCAGCAGGTTGCGCTGCTCGGCGTGCAGCAGCGCGCGGGCCGCCTCTTCGCGCTTCTGCCGGGCGCCCTGGTCCTGGCCGCCCCACTGCGACTGCAGGTGGTCCAGCAGCTCGCCGAAGGTGTCGGCGTCGATCACCTTGCTTTCGAGCCAGTGCGACGCCGACTCCACCGATTCGAGGAAGCGCTTCCAGCCGGCGTCCTGCTCGGAGCTGAAGGCCAGGCTGCGCTGCGTGATGCGGTCCAGCACCTGCCGCGCCGGATGGTTGCGGTCGCTGAAGAAGCGCGAGTCCTCCTGCGTCAGGCGGTACACCGCCTTCTCCATCTTCTTCAGCTCGCGCTTGAGCGAAGGCAGCAGGCGGCGGTCGTCGGCCAGGTGGTCGAACATCATCTTCACCACTTCCGCACCCAGCTGCTGGCCGATGCGCTGCGGCGGCGCGGCCGGGGCGGCCATTTCGGCCAGCATGTCCACCGGCTGGGCCGGCGCGGCCGCCGGCTTGGCGCGCTGCTCCAGCCGCTTGACCAGCTCGTCCGTCTTGTCCAGGTCCTTGAGCAGGGCCATCGACGCCGGCACCGTGTGCAGGAATTCGGCCTTGCGCGGCTGGTCGAAGTCACCCGCCAGCAGCTTGCGCAGGCGATCCAGGGTGAGCAGGGTCTTGGCCACCGTGTCCGTCACGGGCTTGCCCCCGGCGCCAGTCCCCTTGTCGATGCGCCCGCCCAGCGGCACCGCCGGCTCGACGCCGGTGGAGCGCAGCCATTCCGAGAGCTCGCGGTACAGCTTGCGCAGGTTGACGCCGAGCATGCCCGCCGCCGGCGCTATCAGCGCCTCGCGCGCCGGGTTGTCCTTCACGTGGTCCGCCAGCGCCTTCTGCAGGGCCCGCACGAACACCTCCGGCCGCAACGGGTTCAGCCCCGGCTGGATGGTGCGCCAGCCCAGCATCGTGCTGATCAGCGCGTCCAGCGGCGGCAGCGTGTCGTCCACGGACATCGCGACTTCCTGCTGCGCGCGCGCCACCTCGATGCTCTGGTCCAGGTCGGCGTCCTCGAACAGCTGCAGGTCCTGGAAGCGCAGCACCTCGATCTGCGCCTGGTCCTTGCCGCCGCCTTCGTACACCAGGCGGGTCAGCTCCTTGAGGAAGGTCTCCTTGAAGAGCTCGCCGTCGACCTGCAGGTCCTCGATGGCATGGCGCACCGGGATCGACTGGAAGGCCGCGATGCGGCGGGGCCCGGTGGTCGCCATCGCGTCCACCAGCCCCTGCAGCACGTCGGTGATCAGCGGCTCGGCCTGACGGAGCATGGTCGCGAGGCAGTCGCTCAGCGACGGCTGCAGCGCGGTTGGGTCGTCGGAGACGCCCATTCTCAGCTTCATCAACTTGGCCATGTGGTCCTGCGGGTATCGATGCCATTATGGGTCTGGCTCAACGGTCCTCCTACCCTTTCCCACCGTGTTCGCGCCTCCCGGGCCGGACAGGCGGTGCATCCGCGCAACGCAGGCGGCCCGCGCGCTGCCGGGCAAACCATGCGACAATGGGTTTCTCGCGGCCTCCAGTTGCCTGCGAGTTCAGCGTAACGCTGGGGACGATCAGGCTTCTCGCCTGTGGCTCCCGACCCCTAGAAACCTCATCTGCCACTCACTGGATCCGGCCTGCTTGGCCCGGAACGGCCGATGCCCCAGCGCCCGGGAAGGCGCCATATTGCTCCATGAATTTTGATGAACTGAATCTCGCTCCGGCCATCCTCAAGGCCGTCCACGAACAAGGCTACGAAACCCCCACCCCCATCCAGGCCCAGGCGATCCCCGCCGTGCTGGAAGGCAAGGACCTCCTTGGCGGCGCCCAGACCGGCACCGGCAAGACGGCGGCGTTCACGCTGCCGATGCTGCACATGCTCAGCAAGGGAAAGAGCAAGACCAACAAGTTCGGCAAGGACGGCGTCGCCGCCCTGGTGCTCACGCCGACGCGCGAACTCGCCGCCCAGGTGGAAGAGTCGATCCGCACTTACGGCAAGTACCTGCCGCTGTCCTCCACCGTCATCTTCGGCGGCGTCGGCATGAACCCGCAGATCGACCGCATCAAGAAGGGCGTGGACATCCTGGTGGCCACGCCGGGCCGCCTGCTGGACCTGCAGCAGCAGGGCCACCTGGACCTGTCGACCGTCGAGATCCTCGTGCTGGACGAAGCCGACCGCATGCTGGACATGGGCTTCCTGCCCGACGTCAAGAAGATCCTGGCGCTGGTGCCGCGCGAAAAGCAGAGCCTGCTGTTCTCGGCCACCTTCAGCGACGAGATCCGCGACCTGGCGCACACCCTGCTGAAGAACCCGGTGAGCATCCAGGTGACGCCGCGCAACACCACCGTGCAGCGCATCACGCAGGTGGTCCACCCGGTCGGCCGCGGCAAGAAGAAGGAACTGCTGGCGCACGTGATCCAGGAACACGACTGGTCGCAGGTGCTGGTGTTCACCCGCACCAAGTTCGGCGCGAACAACGTCGCCGAATTCCTGAACAAGAAGGGCATCACGGCGATGGCCCTGCACGGCAACAAGAGCCAGACCGCGCGCACCCAGGCGCTGGCCGGCTTCAAGAGCGGCGACATCCGCGCCCTGGTGGCGACCGACATCGCCGCCCGCGGCATCGACATCGATGAACTGCCGCACGTGGTGAACTACGAGATCCCCAACGTGCCGGAAGACTACGTCCACCGCATCGGCCGCACCGGCCGGGCCGGCAACGACGGCGCCGCCGTCAGCCTGGTCTGCCTGGACGAGGAGGGCTTCATGCAGGAGATCGAGCGCTTCACCAAGCAGGACATCCCCACCGTGGTGGTGGAGGGCTTCGGCCCCGAGCAAGGCGAGCAGGCCGAGCCCATCGCCATGGGCCGCCAGGTGCTGTGGGGCGGCAAGGGCCGCCCGCCGTCGCGCGAAGTGCTCAATGCCGCCGCCAAGGCCGCGCGCAGCGAGATGATGCAGCGCATCCGCGAGAACAAGGACAAGTCCGGCCAGCCGAGCCGCGGTGCCTCGCGCAACAGCGCCGGCCGCACTGCCAACGCCAGCGGCCGCAATGCCGGCGGCAACGGCCAGCGCAGCGAAGGCCAGCCCGCCCGCGGTGCCAACGGCAATGGCAATGGCAACAATGGCGGCCAGCAGGCGCGCAACGGCAATGGCGGCCCGCCGCGCGGCCGCTCGCAGCAGCCGTCGCAGCGCAATGGCAACAACGGCCAGGGCGCGCGTCCGCCGCAGCAACAGCAACCGCGTGACGTGCGCCAGGACCGCGACGACGACGGCGAGGAACGCATGCCGAGCAACGTCGATCCCTTGCGCACCAACATGCCGAGCGTGCGCGACATGAACGGCGTCAAGCGCGTCAACGCCGGCGGCCAGCCGGATCCCACCCGCACCAGCATCGACAGCATGGGTGCCGGTCGCCGTGGCGGCGGTGGCGGCAACCGCGGCCGCGGCGGCCCGCCGGCCCGCAACAACTACGGTCGCTGACCTTCGGCATGGCCCCGTCCCCGCCGGCCTCCCGCACCGCGCTCGTCGCCGGTGCGACCGGGCTGGTGGGACGGGAGATCCTGCGAGGCCTGCTGGCCGATGACGCGGTGGCGGCGGTGCATGCGCTGGTCCGCCGTCCCCTCGGCATCCAGCATCCGAAGCTGACGGCCCACCTCGTCGACTTCGCTGCACTGCCGGCGCTGCCTGCCGTCGCTGAAACGTACCTGGCTCTCGGGACCACGATCAAGGTGGCCGGGAGCCAGTCCGCTTTCCGGGCGGTCGATTTCGACGCCAACCTCGCCGTGGCGCAGGCCGCGCGCGCGGCCGGTGCGAAACGGCTGGGCCTGGTGAGCGCGATGGGCGCCGATGCGCGCTCGTCGATCTTCTACAACCGCGTGAAGGGTGAGCTCGAGGCTGCGCTTGCGCAACTCGGCTACGAAACCGTGGTCATCGCGCGTCCCTCCTTCCTGGCCGGCGACCGCGAGTCGCTCGGCCAGCCGGTGCGCGGCGGCGAGAAGCTGGCGCTGCGCGTCAGCCAGTGGCTGCGGCCGGTGATTCCGGCGAACCTGCGCTCGATCGCGGCGCGGGATGTGGCGGCGGCGGTGTTGCGGGAAGTGCCCAGGGCGAGCGGGACGAGGGTGATGTTGTCGGGGGAGATGCAGCGCTGAATCGCTGGGGTTCGGCTGTCGCGCTCACCGCCAGCCTACGAGAGCCACCCTTCGTAGGCTGGCGGTGAGCGCGAAGCCGAACCCCAGCTAGGACACCCGCACAATTGCATCCTTGCGCTTGTGCAGATCAGGCAGCAGCTGGATCCCCAGCCCCGGCTTCGCGTTCAGGCTGATCATCCCGTTCTCCACCTTCGGCAGCTCGGTCACGAGTTCCTTGTACCAGCCGGTGTAGAAGGCCCGCACGCTCTCCTGCACCAGCGCATTGGGCGCGTGCAGCGACAGGTGCGTCGAAGCGGTCCACACCACCGGCCCGGTGCAGTCGTGCGGCGCCACCGGCAGTTGCCAGGCGTCCGCCATCGCGGCGATCTTGCGCGCCTCGGTGAGGCCGCCGCACCAGCTCAAATCCAGCATCGCGACGCCGGCCACGCCGGTCTGCAGG
>JAJTCN010000033.1 GCA_021323335.1 Ramlibacter sp. | reverse complement strand
GGCCACAACGGTTTCGGTTTCGACCCGGTGATGTACATCGAGCGCTTCGACAAGACCTTCGCCGAGCTGCCGGCGGACGTGAAGAACGCGCACAGCCATCGCGGCCAGGCCGCCAGGCAGATGGTGCAGCTGATCCGCGAGCGCTGGTTATGAACACGGACATCCAGAAGTACATGCGGCCCGGCACGCTGCAGTTGGCTGCGTTGCCGCCGCTGTCGCTGTACGTGCACCTGCCCTGGTGCCTGAAGAAGTGCCCGTACTGCGACTTCAATTCGCACGAGATGAACCCGGCAGTGATGCCGGAGGACCGCTACATCGACGCGGTGGTGGCGGACCTCGAGGCTGCGTTGCCGCTGGTGTGGGGGCGGCAGGTGCACAGCATCTTCATCGGCGGCGGCACGCCCAGCCTGTTCTCGCCGCAGGCGATCGACCGGCTGCTGTCGGAAGTTCGCGCGCGGCTGAAGCTGGTGGCCGATTGCGAGGTCACGCTGGAGGCGAACCCCGGCACCTTCGAGAAGGACCGCTTCAAGGCCTTCCGCTCCGCGGGCGTCACGCGCCTGTCCGTCGGCGTGCAGAGCTTCAACGACGCGCACCTGCGCGCGCTGGGCCGCGTGCACGACAGCCGGCAGGCGATCGCGGCGGTGGAGGAGGCGGCGGCTTCGTTCGACACCTTCAACCTCGACCTGATGTACGCGCTGCCCGGCCAGACGCTGGAGCAACTGGAGGCGGACGTGACGCAGGCGCTGTCGCTGATGCCGCCGCACCTGTCGATCTACCACCTGACGATCGAGCCGAACACCTATTTCGCCAAGTTCCCGCCGGTGATTCCGGTGGACGACCTGGCGTACGCCATGCTCGATCGCATCACCGAGATGACGGTGGCCACCGGGCTGGAGCGCTACGAGGTCTCCGCGTACGCCAAGCCGGGGCACCGTTGCTGGCACAACTTCAACTACTGGCAGTTCGGCGACTACCTGGGCATCGGCGCCGGCGCGCACAGCAAGATCAGCTTCCCGCATCGCGTGGTGCGCCAGGTGCGTTACCGCGAGCCCAAGTTGTACATGGACAACGCCCTGCGCGGGCAGGCCATCGCCCAGGACGAGGAAGTGTCGCGCGCGGACCTGCCGTTCGAGTTCATGCTGAATGCGTTGCGGCTGAAGGACGGCTTCCTGCTGCAGGACTACGTGGACCGCACCGGCCTGCCCCTGAGCACCATCGAGCCGGCATTGCAGGAAGCGCAGGCGAAGGGTCTCGTCGAGCGCGACCTGGTGCAGGTCAAGCCGACGGAGCGGGGGTTCGACTTCCTGTCGGACCTGCAGTCGCTGTTCCTCGCCTGACCGGGGTTCGTTCCTCACCCCGGCCTACGGGCCCCCTACAATCCCGCCCAAGGAAGCGTGGCAGAGCGGTTGAATGCACCGGTCTTGAAAACCGGCGATGTCGCAAGACATCCGTGAGTTCGAATCTCACCGCTTCCGCCAGGGTCCCGCGAGCCGGCTTGCCCGCGCGCCCGCGTGCTGCATCGCAGCTCGGCGCCGGCCCACGCCATGATCCGACCCGGCCTACAGGCTGCCCCAGCGGGCGGGACCACACTGCGGGCATCGACACTTCCAGCCGGGAGAGCATGATGAACACCGTATCCGTTGCCGACGTCGGTCACCTCCGCTCGCAACTGCGGGTGACCAGCAGGAACGCGGAGCAGGCCTTCGAACTCGCCTTCGATCTCCAGCAGTCCGGGGCCCCCAGCGAGCGGGTCGACGCGGCGATGGCGCAGGTGACCCGGCTGCAGGAGTCGGTGCGCAGCCTGCGCGAGCGTCTGGGCGAACAGGCGGGGGCGCTGCACTAGCCTTTGCGCCGATCGGGCGGCTGGCTCCGCCGGCCTGCGCGAACAGCGCTATTCGCGGATGCCGCGCGCGCGCAGTTCCTCGTGGAAGAGCGTTTGGGCCTGCGCCAGCATCCGCTGCGCTTCTCCGCGGGCGCGCTCGAGTTCCAGGCGCACCGGTTCCGCGATGGCGGGATCTTGCTGCACGGCGAGGTTCCACCGGTCCTCGATGGCAATGACTTCCTTGTGCTTGGCTGCCCACGCCGTGAACAGCTTCACCGAGTTGGGCGAGGCCAATATGTCGTGTTGTTCGTTCTTGATGCGGCCTAGTATTGACCAGCAGGAGCTCGGCGGGCAAGCGCGACAGTCAAGCTTTGGAGAGCGGCGCACGAGTAGCGAAATGCCATGTGCACGGCATGTGCGCGAGGTTGCCGCCCCCAGAGGCTCGCTTTGCAAAGTCAGCTTCCTCCTACAGGGATCGAGGACGCCATCAGACAGAATGCGCGACCATGTCCGCCCTCCAGAGAAACAACGTCCACGTGCAGGGCGACGGTCCGCCGATGGTCTTCGTCCACGGCTTCGGCTGCGACCAGTCCATGTGGCGCCGGCTGGCACCTTACTTCGCCGAGCGCTACAAGGTGATCCTGCTCGACCTGGTGGGCAGCGGCCATTCCGACCTGTCCGCCTACGACAAGCAGAAATACGCCACGCTGCAGGGCTACGCCGACGACGTCTGCGAAGTGCTGGACGAAGTGACCAGCGCTCCCGTGGTCTTCGTCGGCCATTCCGTCAGCGCCATGATCGGCATGCTGGCCAACCTGAAATGCCCGGACCAGTTCCTCGCGCAGGTCATGGTGGGCCCGTCCCCCTGCTACATCAACGACGGGGACTACGTCGGCGGCTTCGAGCGCGCGGACATCGACTCGCTGCTGGAGACGCTGGAGAGCAACTACCTGGGCTGGTCCAGCACCATGGCGCCCGCCATCATGGGCGCGCCCGACAAGCCGGAGCTGGGGGTGGAGCTGACGAACAGCTTCTGCCGCACGGACCCGGAGATCGCCAAGCAGTTCGCGCGCGTCACCTTCCTGTCCGACCACCGGGCGGACCTTCCCCGGCTGCAGGCGCCCACCCTCGTCCTGCAATGCAGCGAGGACATCATCGCCCCCATGTCGGTGGGCCAGTACCTGCAGCGCACGCTGCCCAACTGCACGCTGCGCGTGATCGAGAACGTGGGGCACTGCCCGCACCTCAGCGCACCGAGCGCCAGCGCCGCAGCCATGGAGCAGTTCCTGGCGGGCCTGTAGCCGTGGACACGCCCCCGCTGCCAGGGGCGGAAGCGCTCTACGACTCGGTTCCCTGCGGGCTGCTCGTGGCCGACGCGGACGGCCGGCTGCTGGCCGCCAATGCGACGGCCTGCCGCTGGCTGCGCCACGAGCGCGACGCCCTGGTGGGCAAGCTGCGCTTCCAGGACCTGCTCACCATGGGCGGGCGCATCTTCCACCACACGCACCTGCAGCCGCTGCTGCGCATCCAGGCCTCCGTGGCGGAGGTGAAGCTGGAGATGAAGGACGCGCAGGGCAAGGTGCTGCCCACCATGGTGAACATGGCGGAGGGGCCATGGCAGGGCCGCATGCTGCTGCACATCTCCTTCTTCATCGCCGAGGACCGCCACAAGTACGAGCAGGAGCTGCTGCTGCAGCGGCGCCGGCTGGAGGAGCTGGCGACGCGGCACGCGCAGGACCAGCAGGACCTGATGGCTGCCCGCGCGCAAGCCGAAGACCGCGCCCAGTTCGCCGAGCAGATGGTCGGCGTGGTCAGCCACGACATCCGCAACCCCCTGTCCGTGATCCACATGAGCACGGTGCTGCTGGAGCGCGGCAGCCTCGATGCGCAGCAACGCGCGGCCCTCGCCCGCGTGAACCGCGCCGTGCTGCGCGTGCGGCACCTCATCGGCGACCTGCTCGATTTCACCCAGGCCCGGCTGGGCGGCGGGATCAGCGTGCGCGCGAGCGAGGTCGACCTGCACCAGGCGGTCGCCGACAGCATCGCGGAACTCGCCGTCGCCTACCCTGCGTCGACGCTGCGGCACGAGCGCCTGGGCGGGGGAACCTGCATGGCCGACGCGGACCGCATCATCCAGGCCGTGGGCAACCTGGTGTCCAACGCGGCGAGCCATGGCGAGCCGGGACGGCCGGTCACCGTGCGGACGGAGTCGACGGAGGGAGGATTCCGCATCTGCGTGCACAACGAAGGCAAGCCGATTCCGCCCGATGTGTTGCCGCGCCTGTTCGAGCCGATGGTGCGGGGCGCCGATGCCGGCAGCCAGGGCGTCGGGCTGGGGCTGTACATCGTGGCCGCGATCCTGCGGGCGCACGGCGGCACGGTGCGGGCGGAGTCCACGGCGGAGGCCGGCACCTCCTTCATCCTGGAGCTGCCGCGCAGGTGACCGTCAGGTGGTGGCGGGCAGCTGCTCGCCCCACAGCTGCATCGGCGCGCGCCGGATGAACGACGGGTCCGCCATGCGGCTGTCTTCGTGGTCGTCGGGGTGCGAGAACAGCAGGTCGCAGCCGTGCATGTCGACCTCGCTGCCCAGGAGGTGTTCGTGCCAGCCGGCGTCGCGCAGGTGCTCGGAGAACAAGGCCACCTGCCGGTAGCCGTCCAGGCGCCCGGTGGCCAGCAGCGTGCCGCCGCGGGCCAGCCCGACCTGCAGGTCGAGCTTGTGCGTGGCGGGCAGGTGCCGCGCCATCTCGTACGCCTTGACGACGGTGTCGAATCCCGACGGCGGATCTTGCAGCAGTTCCATCGCCCGGAAATTAAGCGCGCGTTGCCCGCCTCCGTGTAGGACGGAAGCGCATTCGTTACGTCTGCTTTCGGGAAGCGTCAGCCCGGCTGCAGCATGCCCTTGCGCTCGATGAAGCGCACCACCTCGTCCAGCCCGGTGAGCGTCTTCAGGTTGGTCATCACGAAGGGCTTGTCCTTGCGCATCCGCTTCGTGTCGGCCTCCATCACGCCCAGGTCGGCTCCCACGTAGGGCGCGAGGTCCGTCTTGTTGATGACGAACAGGTCGCTCTTGGTGATGCCGGGCCCGCCCTTGCGCGGGATCTTCTCGCCGGCCGCCACGTCGATGACGTAGATGGTGAGGTCCGACAGCTCGGGGCTGAAGGTGGCGGCCAGGTTGTCGCCGCCGGACTCCACGAACACCACGTCGGCGTCGGGAAAGTCCTCCAGCATGCGGTCGATGGCTTCGAGGTTGATCGAGGCGTCCTCGCGAATCGCCGTGTGCGGGCAGCCGCCGGTTTCCACGCCCATGATGCGTTCGGCCGCCAGCGCGCCGCTGACGGTGAGCAGGCGCTGGTCTTCCTTGGTGTAGATGTCGTTGGTGATGGCGACCAGGTCGTAGCGGTCGCGCATCGCCTTGCACAGCATCTCCAGCAGCGTCGTCTTGCCGGAGCCGACCGGGCCGCCGATGCCCACGCGCAGCGGCGGCAGCTTCTTGGTGCGGCGGGGGATGTGGTGCAGCAGGGTGCTCATGATCGGAACAGTCGGGAGTATTGGGTTTCGTGCTGCGCCGAGAGGATGGCCAGCATCGGGGTGAAGGCTTGTCGCGCGTCGTCCGGCAGCGCGCACGCCGCATCGACGGCCGCCGGAATGTCCGCGGCCAGCCGCGCCAGCATGCGTTGCCCGGAGCCCTGGCCGAGGGGCACCGACTTGATGGCGGACTGCGTCATGTTCTCGGACCAGCCGAAGGCGAAGGCGAGGGCGATGTGGCGGGCGGATGCGCCCGTGATCGCGGCTGCGAGGGCGAAGGCTACGGGATACGTAGGCTGGTGGTGAACGGAGTGAACCCCAGCGCCTTCGCGCATCGCTGGGGTTCCTGCGTCACCCCAGCCTACGGACTTGCGCCATTCGAGGAGTGATCGTCCCATCTGCTCGGTCTGCAGCCGCAACTCGCTGGTCTCCCGCGTCTGCCGCACCCATGCGTCCAGCGCTTCCGCACGGCCCGGGTCCGCGGCGACCGCCGCCACCACGGCCAGGTCGGATCGTGCCAGGCCCAGGTGCAACTGGTCCACCAGCCAGTCGCCCGCGCTCTGCTCGTCGCGCACCAGCCCCGCCTCCACCGCCGCCTCCAGCCCCTCGGAATAGGAGAAGCCGCCGACCGGCAGCGCCGGCGAGGCGAGCCACACCAGCCGCAGCAGCGCCGCGTCAGTGATGGTGGTCGTGGCCGTGTTCATCGTGTCCATGCGCGTGGCGGCCCTGCGGACCGTAAGCGCCGCCTTCGGGCTCGAAGGCCGCATCGGCTTCCTTCACCGTCAGGTGCATGGCGCGCAGCATGGCGGCCAGCACGTGGTCGGGTTCGATCTTCAGGTGGTCGGGTTTCAGTTCGATGGGCACGTGCCGGTTGCCCAGGTGGTAGGCCGCGCGCACCAGGTCGAAGGGTGAGCCGTGTTCGCTGCACGGCGTGATGACCAGCACCGGCTGCGGCGCCGCGATGACGCGCACCATCGAGCCGTCCTCCGCCACCAGCACGTCGCCGCCGCGCACCACCGTGCCGCGCGGCAGGAACACGCCGAGCGCGCGGCCTTGCGAATCGATGGCGTCGAAGCGGCTCTTTTGCCGCACGTCCCAGTCGAGTTCGATGGTGGCGGCGCGCTTGAGCAAGACCGGCGCGAGGCCGTGGCCTGGGGGGAGGAGTTTGGTGGCGGTGAGCATCGTGGGTGGGTGTCGGGGTCGCGTTCGCGAACCCGACCTACCGGGTTCGTAGGTCGGGTTCGCGCAGCGACCCCGACACATCCTAGAACAGGAAATACCTCTGCGCCATCGGCAGCACCTTCGCCGGCTCGCAGGTGAGCAGCACCCCATCCGCCCGCACCGCATACGTCTGCGCGTCGATCTCCATCTTCGGCAGCAAGGCGTTGTGCACCATGTGCTGCTTGCGCACGCGGCGAATGTCCTTCGCCGCGCTCACGTTCTTGCGCAGGCCGTAGCGCTCGTGCACGCCCGCCTTCAGCGCCGACTGCGACAGGAAGGTGATCGACCCCTTGTGCACCGCGCCGCCGAAGCTGCCGAACATCGGCCGGTAATGCACCGGCTGCGGCGTCGGGATCGATGCGTTGGGGTCGCCCATGGCCGCCATCGCGATGAAGCCGCCCTTCAGGACGAGCGCCGGCTTGACGCCGAAGAACGCCGGCTTCCACACCACCAGGTCGGCCCACTTGCCGGGCTCGATGCTGCCCACTTCGTGGCCGATGCCGTGCGCGATGGCGGGATTGATCGTGTACTTGGCGATGTAGCGCTTCACCCGGAAGTTGTCGTGGCGTTCGCTGTCGCCCGGCAGCTTGCCGCGCTGCACCTTCATCTTGTGCGCCGCCTGCCACGTGCGCAGGATCACCTCGCCCACGCGCCCCATGGCCTGCGAGTCGCTGGACATCATGCTGATGGCGCCCAGGTCGTGCAGGATGTCCTCCGCCGCGATGGTCTCCTTGCGGATGCGGCTTTCGGCGAAGGCCAGGTCTTCCGGGATGCCGGGGTCGAGGTGGTGGCACACCATCAGCATGTCGACATGCTCGTCGAGCGTGTTGACGGTGTAGGGCATCGTCGGATTGGTCGAAGAAGGCAGGAAGTTCGCCTCGCCCACCACGCGCAGGATGTCGGGCGCATGGCCGCCGCCGGCGCCTTCGGTGTGGAAGGCACACAGGCCGCGGCCCTTGGTGGCCGCGATCGTGTTCTCCACGAAGCCGGATTCGTTGAGCGTGTCGGAGTGGATGGCCACCTGCACGTCCATCGCGTCCGCCACGTCCAGGCAGTTGCTGATGGCGGAGGGCGTGGTGCCCCAGTCCTCGTGCAGCTTCAGGCCGATGACGCCGGCGTCCACCTGTTCGCGCAGCGCCTCCGGCAGGCTGGCGTTGCCCTTGCCCAGGAAGCCCAGGTTCATCGGGAACGCATCCGCTGCCTGCAGCATGCGCTCGATGTTCCAGGGGCCCGGCGTGCAGGTCGTCGCGAAGGTGCCGGTGGCCGGGCCGGTGCCGCCGCCCATCATGGTGGTGACGCCGGAGGCGAGCGCCTCCTCGATCTGCTGCGGACAGATGAAGTGGATGTGGCTGTCGATGCCGCCGGCGGTGACGATCGAGCCTTCGCAGCTGATGATCTCCGTGCCGGGGCCGATGACGATGTCCACGCCCGGCTGGGTGTCCGGATTGCCGGCCTTGCCGATCGCCGCGATCCGGCCTGCCTTCAATCCGATGTCGGCCTTGACGATGCCCCAGTGGTCGATGACGAGGGCGTTGGTCAGTACCGTGTCCATCGCACCCTGCGCATTGGTGCGCTGCGACTGCGCCATGCCGTCGCGGATGGTCTTGCCGCCGCCGAACTTGACCTCCTCGCCATAGCCGCCCGCGCGCAGCGTGTAGTCGTCCTCGACTTCGATCACCAGCTCGGTGTCGGCCAGCCGCACGCGGTCGCCCGTGGTGGGGCCGAACATTTCCGCATAGGCGCGGCGGGGGATGGTTGCCATCAGAGCGCTCCCTGCACGAGGCCGCGGAAGCCGTAGATCTTGCGGTCGCCGGCAAAGTCCACCAGTTCCACGGTGCGCTGCTGCCCGGGCTCGAACCGCACCGCAGTGCCGGAAGCGATGTTCAGGCGCATGCCGCGGGCGGCGTCGCGGTCGAACTGCAGCGCGCCGTTGGTTTCGGCGAAGTGGTAGTGCGAGCCCACCTGGATCGGCCGGTCGGCGCCGTTCTGCACGACCAGCGTGAGGGTCCGCCGGCCAGGATTCAAGGTGTGGTCACCGGCATCGGTGATCAGCTCGCCGGGGACGGTCATGCTCACTTCTTTCCGGTGAACCAGAGCGCCAGCCCGGCGAGCACCGCCACCACCAGGAAACCGACGGTGTCGGTGGAATGCCAGTGCCATGCCTGCGGGAGGCCGTGGCCGGGGTGGGCATGGGCAGCGCCGGAGGCCAGCAGCGCGATGGCGGAGAAGGGACGCAGCAAGGACATGGGGATCTTCCTCGGGATCAGACGATGGGTTGGTGGACGGTCACGAGCTTGGTGCCGTCGGGGAAGGTGGCTTCGACCTGGATCTCCGGGATCATTTCCGCGATGCCGTCCATGACGTCGGCGCGGGTGAGCACGGCACGGCCTTCGCTCATGAGCTGGGCCACCGACTTGCCGTCGCGCGCGCCCTCCATCACCGCGGCGGAGATGAGCGCCATCGCCTCGGGGTAGTTGAGCTTGAGCCCCCGCGCCTTGCGCCGCTCCGCCAGCAGGGCGGCGGTGAACAGCAGGAGCTTGTCTTTTTCACGCGGCGTGAGTTCCATGTCGAGCATCCTATTGCAACAGCCGTGCCCGGGCACGGAAGATGCACCGTTGCGGCGTGAGCCGCACCATCCCCATCCTTCCCGCCGACCTGCACGATGCTCCCCAGCGCGTGGTGAAGGTGCGCCGCGACTACAACACCTGGGTGGCCAGCGAGACGATGGAAGACTACGCGCTGCGCTACACCCCGCAGCGCTTCCGCAAGTGGTCCACCTGGCGGGTGGCCAACACCGCCTTCGGCGCGGCGTCGTTCCTGATCCTGGAGGCGGTGGGCGCCACGCTGCTGGTGCAGTACGGCTTCCTCAATGCCTTCTGGGCCATCCTGGCCACCGGCCTGATCATCTTCCTGGCCGGCCTGCCGATCAGCATCTACGCCGCCCGCTACGGGGTGGACATGGACCTGCTGACGCGCGGCGCCGGCTTCGGCTACATCGGCTCCACGCTCACCTCGCTGATCTACGCCTCCTTCACCTTCATCTTCTTCGCCCTCGAGGCGGCGGTGATGGCGTATGCACTGGAACTCGCCCTCGGCATCCCGCCGGCCTGGGGCTACCTGGTCTGCGCGCTGGTGGTCATTCCCCTCGTCACCCACGGCATCTCCGCCATCAGCCGGCTGCAGGTGTGGACGCAGCCGATCTGGCTGGTGATGCTGGTGGTGCCTTTCGTCTACGTGCTGGCGCGCGATCCTGGTGCGTTCGCCGGGATTTCGCACTACGCCGGTGAGAAGTCCAATGGTTCGGGCTTCAGCCTGCACTTGTTTGGTGCCGCCCTCACGGTGGGCATTGCGCTGATCACCCAGATGGGGGAGCAGGCCGACTACCTGCGCTTCATGCCGGCGCAGACCGCGAAGAACCGGCGCTCCTGGTGGTTCGCGGTGTTCGCCGGCGGGCCGGGCTGGGTGGTCCTCGGGGTGCTCAAGATGCTGGGCGGCGCGCTGCTCGCCTACCTGGCCATCCAGCACATGGTGCCGCTGGACCGCGCCGTCGACCCGAACCAGATGTACCTGGCCGCCTACGAGTACGTGTTCCCCCACTACGGCATGGCGGTGGCGGCCACGGCGTTCTTCGTGGTGGTCTCGCAGCTGAAGATCAACGTCACCAACGCCTATGCGGGCTCGCTCGCCTGGTCCAACTTCTTCTCGCGCGTCACCCACAGCCATCCCGGGCGCGTGGTGTGGGTGGTGTTCAACACGCTCATCGCCTTCATGCTGATGGAGATGGACGTGTTCCAGGCGTTGGGCGAAGTGCTGGGCCTGTACTCCAACATCGCCATCGCCTGGATGATGGCGGTGGTGGCCGACCTGGTGGTGAACAAGCCGCTGGGCCTGTCGCCCAAGGGCATCGAGTTCAAGCGCGCCTGCCTGTACGACATCAACCCGGTGGGCGTGGGCGCGATGGCGCTGTCGTCGACGCTGTCCATCACCGCCTACCTCGGCGTGTTCGGTGCGACGGCGCAGGCGTTCTCGGCGGTCATCGCCATGGGCGTCGCCTTCGTGGCCGCGCCCCTGATCGCCTGGGCCACCCGGGGCCGCTACTACATCGCACGCGAGCCGCAAGGCGACTACCTGCAGGCGGCGGAGAAGCGCTGCGTGATCTGCGAGCGCAGCTACGAAGGCCCGGACATGGCGCATTGCCCGGCCTACCAGGGGCCGATCTGCTCGCTGTGCTGCACGCTCGACGCGCGCTGCGGCGACCTGTGCAAGCCGCACGCGAGCCTGTCCGCGCAATGGTCCGGCGCCCTGCGCACCCTGCTGCCGCGGCGCGTCTGGCCCTACCTCGACACGGGCCTCGGCCACTTCCTGCTGTTGATGCTGGTGATCGCGCCGCTGCTGGCCGCGCTGCTCGGGCTGCTGTACCACCAGGAGCCGGTGACGGCCGATCCGGCGGCGCTGCAGGCGCTGCGCGCCACCTTCATCAAGGCCTACTTCGCGCTGCTGCTGGTGGCCGGCATCGTGGCGTGGTGGCTGGTGCTGGCGCACAAGAGCCGGCAGGTGGCGCAGGAAGAATCCAATCGCCAGACGCACCTGCTGGTGCGCGAGATCGAGTCGCACCGGCAGACCGACGACGCGCTGCAGCACGCCAAGCAGGCCGCCGAGCAGGCGCGCCACGCCGCGGAGCAGGCCAACCACGCCAAGAGCCGCTACATCAGCGCCATCAGCCACGAGTTGCGCACGCCGTTGAACAGCATCCTGGGCTACGCGCAGTTGATGGGCGAGGATGCCGCGATCCCGGCGCACCGCAAGCACGCGGTGCACGTCATCAAGCGCGGCGGCGAACACCTGCTGCAGCTGATCGAAGGCACGCTCGACATCGCCCGCATCGAATCGGGCAAGCTGACGCTGCAGGTCAAGCCGATGCGGTTTGCCGATTTCGTGCACGAAATGGCGTCGCTCTTCGAGCTGCAGGCCGCCGCGAAAGGCCTGGCGTTCCGCTTCGAAGCCGAGGGCGCGCTGCCGGAGGTGGTGCGGGCCGACGAGAAGCGGGTGCGGCAGATCCTGATCAACCTGCTGGGCAATGCGATCAAGTTCACGGGACAGGGCCAGGTGGTGTTCCGCGTGCGCCATGCGCGCGAGATGGCGGTGGTGGAGGTCGAGGACACCGGTCCCGGCCTGCGCGACGAGGAACTGGCGCAGATCTTCGAGCCCTTCGCGCGCGGCAACAGCGCCAGCCACTCGGCTCCGGGCGCCGGCCTGGGCCTGACCATCGCGAAGATGCTCACCGACCTGATGGGCGGGGAACTCAGCGCCACCAGCACGCCCGGCGTGGGCTCCGTCTTCCGCGTGCGGCTGTTCCTGCCCGAAGTGCATGCGGTCGTCGCCGCGGCACCCGCTCCTCAGCCGGCGCGCCGCGGCTACGCCGGCGCGCGCCGCAAGCTGCTGGTGGTGGACAACGAGGAAGCCGATCGCGAGCTGCTGGTGGCGTTGCTGGAGCCACTGGGCTTCGAGCTGCGCACCGCGGCCAGCGGCCACGATGCGCTCGACCTGCTGGCCGCCGGCCTGCAGCCGGACGCGATGCTGGTGGACCTGGCGATGCCGGGCATCGACGGCTGGGAGACCATCCGCCGCGTGCGCCGCCTGGCCGGCGCGCAGCCGAAGATCGCGGTGGTCTCGGCCAATGCCTTCGACAAGGCGCTGGACAACGACGCCGGCATCCGGCCGGAGGACTTCATCGTCAAGCCGGTACGGCACAGCGAATTGCTGGACTGGCTGGAGCGGCAACTGGGCTTGCGCTGGCTGCAGGAGCCGGTGCAGGCCGCGCCGGCGCCCGTGTTGCCGGGCGCCTGGTGCTGGCCGCGCGCCGAGTCGCTGGCGCCCCTGCAGCAGGCGGTGCAGCTCGGTTATTACCGCGGCATCCTGAACCAGCTGGATGCGATCGATGCGGAGCAGCCGGACTGCGGCGCCTTCACCGCCGCCATGCGCGAGTTGGCGCGCCAGTTCCAGTTCGAGGCCATCGGCCGCGAGCTGGCGCGGGCCCGGCCCACCCTGGAAGGAGCGACGCGATGAAGCCGCTGCTGGACCGCTCGGACAGCGACGTCGTGCTGGTGGTGGACGACGTGCCCGACAACCTGTCGGTGCTGCACGATGCGCTGGACGAGTCGGGCTACACGGTGCTGGTGGCCACCAGCGGCGAAGCCGCCCTGCAGCGCGCCGCGCAGGCCCTACCGGACATCGTGCTGCTGGACGCGATGATGCCGGGCATGGACGGATTCGAGGTGGCCAAGCGCCTCAAGAGCCAGGCCGCCACGGCCAACATTCCGATCATCTTCATGACGGGCCTCACCGAAACCGAGCACCTGGTTGCGGCGCTGGAGGCCGGCGGCGTGGACTACGTCACCAAGCCGATCAAGCCCAAGGAGGTGCTGGCCCGCATGGGCGTGCACCTGCAGAGCGCGCGGCAGGCGCGGCAGACCCGCAATGCGCTGGACGCCTTCGGCTATGCCAGCATCGCGGTGCGCGCGAGCGACGGGAGGCTGTTGTGGCAGACGCCGCTGGCGCGCCAGCTGCTGGAGACGTACTACGGCACCAGCGCGCCGGAGACGCCGGCGGCCATCCTCGCCTGGCTGCGGCGCCACCTGGCGGAGGCCGAAAGGCAGATCGAGCCGCCGCGCCTCTCCGCGGAGATCGGCGCGCGGCGGCTGTCGATCCGCCTGCACCAGCAGACCGGCGACGACGACTGGCTGATCGTCATGCGCGAGGTCTCGGACGCCGCCATCATCGAGTCGATGAGCCTGGCCTTCAAGCTCACCGCGCGCGAGGCCGAGGTGCTGTACTGGGTGGTCAAGGGCAAGATCAACCGCGACATCGCCGACATCCTGGGCGCCAGCCCGGGCACCGTGAAGAAACACCTGGAACGCGTCTTCGCCAAGCTGGGCGTCGAAACCCGCACCGCTGCGGCAGGCATGGCGATGAACCGCATCCGGCAGGTGCATCCGCAGTTCGAGGGGTGATGGCCTTTAGCTCCCTCTCCCCTCTGAGGAGAGGGCCGGGGTGAGGGGCAGGCGCGGCACCGCTTCTGCCAAACTGCGGACTGCATGTCCAAGCCGCCCCACGACCACTTCAAGACGATCGCGCAGATCATCGCGATCCTGTGCCTGGCGGGCATCCTCGCCATGATCGCGCACAAGGGCTACCAGGACATGCAGGCGCTCTCGCGCAACGGATCCGGCGAAGGTTTCGGGGTGGACTTGCTGCGGTACATCATCCGCAACCTGGCGGGGTGACGTGGATCTGCGTCACCGGGGTTCGCCTTCGGGCTCACCGCCGGCCTACGGAATGAAGTCGAACTTCGTCGGTAGGCCGGGGTGACGCAGGAACCCCGGTGATGTGTCGTGGAGGTCTCAGGCCGACGCGATCCGCACGCACAGGTCGAAGGCATGCTGCAGCCCCTCGATGCCCGCGACGCCCTTGCCGGCGATGTCGAAGGCGCTGCCGCTGGCCGACGTGGCCACCGGCACCGGCAGGCCGCCATGCAGCGTGACGCCGCGCTCGAAGCCCATCAGCTTCATCGCGATCTGGCCCTGGTCGTGGTACATCGAGACCACCGCGTCGAAGTCGCCGCGGCGCGCCGCGATGAACACCGTGTCGGGCGACCAGGGGCCGCTGGCTTCCAGGCCGTCGCGGCGCAGGCGCTCGACGGCCGGGGCGATGATCTCGATTTCCTCGCTGCCGATCGAACCGCCGTCCCCCGCGTGCGGGTTCAGGCCCGACACCGCGATGCGCGGCCGCGCGATGCCGGCACGGCGCAGGGCCGCGTCGATGATGTGCACCGCGTCCGCCACCGCCGACTCGGTGATCAGCGCGGCCACCTCCTTCAACGGCACGTGCGACGTGACGCGCGAGGTCCACAGCTGGCCGGTGATGTTGAATTCGCAGGTGAAGGTGCGCACGTCGAACAGGCCCTGCATGAAGCGCAGCTCGTCCTCCTCCTGCATGCCCGCCATGCGCAGCGAATGCTTGTTCAGCGGCGCGAAGACGATGCCCTGCACCGCGCCGTCGCGCGCCAGCAGGGTGGCGGTGGCCAGGGCCTGCAGCGCGGCCTGGCCCGCGGCTTCGCTGCACTGGCCCATGGGCGCGGCGCCGCCGGTGGGCTCCGGCTGCACCAGGTGCGTGATGCGGCCGGGCTCGAAGCGCAGCGGCTCGCCGGGCTGCAGGCGCAGCACGTCCAGCCGGATGCCGGCCAGCATCTCGCCGCCCGCCAGCACCGATGCGGGCGCCACCAGCAGGATGTCCGCGGCCTCGCGGTTGCCCGCGCGCGCCAGCAGCTTCGCGCCCATCTCCGGCCCCACGCCGGCGGGGTCGCCGAGCAGCACGGCGAGACGCGGCTTCTGCACGGTGCTCACTGGCCGTCCGCCTTGATGTTGGCGTCGCGCACCAGCTTGCGGAAACGCTCGAACTCCTGCCGGTTCATCTCGGCGAACTGTTCCACGCCGAGCGTGCCGACCTCGCCGCCCAGGCCCTTGATGCGGGCCTGCACGTCCGGCAACCTGAGCACGCGCGCCAGTTCCGCCGCCAGCGCGTCGACCACGGGCTTGGGCGTACCGGCGGTGACGTAGAGGCCGTACCAGGTCTGCACGTCGGCGCCCCTGATGCCGGCTTCGGTCATGGTGGGCACGTCGGGCAGTTCGGCGGTGCGGCGCTCCGACATCACAGCCAGCGGGCGGAACTTGCCGCCGCGGATCTGGCCCATCGCGGAGGAGGTGGAGTCGAACATCATGGTGACGTCGCCGCCGATGATGTCGATGTGCGCCTGCGAGCTGCCCTTGTACGGCACGTGGATGGACTTCGTCCCGGTGCTCAGGCTGAAGGCCTCGCCGGCGATGTGCTGCGTGCTGCCGATGCCGGACGACGCGTACTTCAGCGAGCCCGGCTTCTCGGCCATCGCCGCGGTGAGGTCCTTCACCGACTTGTAGGGCGAGGCAGCCGAGACCACCAGCACGTTGGGCATCACGGCCACCAGCCCCACCGGCTGCAGGTCCTTCAGCGGATCGAACTTCAGCTTCAGCAGGTGCGGGGCGATTGCCTGGCCGGTGTTCGTGGCCAGCAGCAGCGTGGTGCCGTCGGGCGTCGCGTGCGCCGTCATGTCGGCGGCGATGGTGTTCGACGCGCCCGGCCGGTTCTCGACGACCACCGATTGCCTGAAGGTGGGCGCGAATTTTTCCGCCAGCATGCGCGCCAGGATGTCGGTGCCGCCGCCCGGCGAAGCCCCCACCATGATGCGCAGCGGCTTGTCGGGCCAGGCCTGCGCGAAAGCGGGGGTGCCGGCGGCAAGGCAGAGGGCGAGCGCTGCGAGGGCAGCGACGCGGCGGGTGGTCTGGGGCATGAAATGTCTCCTGCGCGCCGGTCGGGCGCCGGCGCTGGAAAGGCAGGGTAAGAGGTCCAGCCATTCCCGGCCAATGAAATTCCCGGAATAATCCATATACATCCGTATATTCCTTCCTTGGCCAAAGCCCCCATATCCGACGCCGCCCTGCTGCTGCGGCTGCGCACCCGGCAGCTGTTGCTGCTGGAGGCGCTGGGCCGCGAGAACAACCTGGGTCGCGCCGCGGCCGGCCTGGGCATGAGCCAGCCGGCCGCTACCAAGCTGCTGCAGCAGGTGGAGGAAACGATGGGCGCGCGCCTCTTCACCCGCCTGGCGCGCGGCATGGAGCCCACGCCCGCCGGCGAGGTGCTGGTGCGCTACGCCCGGCAGGCGCTGGTGGACTTCGGCTTCGCGCGCGAACAGGTGGCGGCGCTGCGCTCCGGGCTGCGCGGCCGCTTGCGCCTGGGCACGGTGCCGGGGGCATTGCCGCAGCTGCTGGCGCCGGCGCTGGCCGAGTTCAAGCGGCTCCACCCGCGCGTGGCGGTCTCGGTGCTGGTGGAAACCAGCGACGTGATGATCGCGCTGCTGGAACGCGGCGAAGTGGACCTGGTGCTCGGCCGCCCGACCGAACGCCACAGCGACGAGGAACTGGACATCGAGCCGCTGCTCGCCGAGCCGCAGGTGGCGGTGGTGCGCACCGGCCACCCGCTGCTGTCGCAGGGCGGGATCACGCTGGAAGACCTGGTGCGCTGGCCGTGGGTGCTGCAGCCGCCGGGCTCGCCGCAGCGCAGCCGCTTCGAGTCGGCGCTGCGCGAGGCCGGCCTGCATTCCCGCCTGGACATCACCGAGACCGCATCGACCGTGGCGACGACGGTGTTGCTGGAAGCCAGCGACATGGCGGCGATCATGCCGGCGTCGCTGGCGGCGCACTACGCCCGGCTGGGCGTGCTGCGGGTGGTGCCGCTGGAGCTGCCGCTGCGGGTGCCGTCGATCCACCTCATCACGCGCCGCCACCGCGAACTGTCACCGGCCGCCCAGGGTTTCGCGCACGCCTTGCGGGCAGCGGGGTAGCATCGCGTCATGATCGTGGTGTATTGGCTCGAACGTGAAAGCCCCGAGGCGCCGGCGCAAGCGCGTCACGCGGAATTCGCGGAGGACGCGCTGGGCGCGGCGCTGCAGTTCGCCGAGCAGCTGCGCGGGCGTCGTGCGCAGGGCGAAGCGATCAGCCATGTAGCGATCCAGTCCGAACTGCCGCAGGCCGTGGGCAAGGCAGGGGTATCGGACCCGGGCGCGGATTACGCGCATTACAAGCGTCGTATCGATCCGGCGACGCCGCTGGGGCGACCGTCCGGGAACGCGCCCAAGGATTGAAGACAGGAAGCCCTGGATTCCCGCCTGCGCGGGAATGACATACCTCCGTCATCCCCGCGCAGGCGGGGATCCAGGGCTCCCTGCTCGCGAACTCAGCGCCGCGCGAAGCGGCTTCGGGCGCTGGCCAGGCGGTCGCCGTAGCGGTGGCGCGTGAGCAACTGCGCACCGGCGAGCAGCGCGCTGCCGGCGGCGACGATGCTGCCGGCGCTCAAGGACCGCGCCATGCTGCTGGCCAGTTGCGGGGTGCGGGGCCCGGCCAGTTCCAGCCGGCGCCGCGTCATCTGCGCGCCCAGTTCGCCCAGCTGGTTGGGCAGCAGGCGCTCGGCGGCCGGCAGCAACTGCGTCTCTTCGTCGGCCACGTGGTGCATCACGTGCCGCATCAGCCCGAAGAAAGCATCGTCGAAAGCGGGGTCGGCCACCGGCATGTTGCGCAGGCGCGAGATCAGCCCGCGCATCTCGTCGTGCTCGGGCGTGCTCTTGCGCAGGATGTCGGTGTCCGCCACCACGCGCAGCGCGGGATAGAAGATCTCCTCCTCCAGCTGGGAGTGGATCTCCAGCGCCAGGCAGACCTGGTCGGCCAGCCCCTTCTTCAGCCGGGCCGGCGAGCCCACCTCGTACTGGTGGAAGGCGCTCAGCACGTGCGTGTGGTCCAGCCGGATCTGGTTGGTCACGCTCGGGGACAGCTGGGACATCAGGGACATGGGGGCACCTCTTCGCATCGCATGCAGTGAGGGGATTGGGCCCTGCCCGGCAGGAAAGCGCTGTCGGACGACGCCGGTGGGCCCCGTAGTCGGCCGTGGCCGCGCCCCGTACGCCATGTGTCGTACAGACCAGCCACCCGCTCATCCCTAGCATGGCCCTGCGTCATCTCTTCGCGCACTTCTGGAGCACACATGCAACGTCGATTCACCCTCAAGGCCCTCACCGCCGCCGTCGCCCTGGCCGGCGCCGGCCTTCCCGCTTTCGCGCAGTCCAACACCATCAAGGTCGGCGTGCTGCACAGCCTGTCCGGCACCATGGCCATTTCCGAGACGGTCCTGAAGGACACGGTCCTCATGGCCATCGACGAAATCAATGCCAAGGGCGGCGTGCTGGGCAAGAAGCTCGAGCCCGTGGTGGTGGACCCGGCCTCCAACTGGCCGCTGTTCGCCGAGAAGACCAAGCAGTTGCTGACGCAGGACAAGGTCTCCGTGATCTTCGGCTGCTGGACCTCGGTCAGCCGCAAGTCGGTGCTGCCGGTGGTCGAGGAGCTGAACGGCCTGCTGTTCTACCCCGTGCAGTACGAGGGCGAGGAGCTGTCCAAGAACGTGTTCTACACCGGCGCCGCGCCCAACCAGCAGGCCATCCCGGCCGTCGAATACCTGATGTCCAAGGACGGCGGCGGCGCCAAGCGTTTCGTCCTGCTGGGCACAGACTACGTGTACCCGCGCACCACCAACAAGATCCTGCGCGCCTTCCTCAAGTCCAAGGGTGTCGCCGAGGCCGACATCATGGAGGAGTACACCCCCTTCGGCCACAGCGACTACCAGACCATCATCGCCAAGGTCAAGAAGTTCTCCAGCGAGGGCAAGAAGACGGCGGTGATCTCCACCATCAACGGCGACTCCAACGTGCCCTTCTACAAGGAGCTGGGCAACGCCGGCCTGAAGGCCAAGGACGTGCCGGTGGTGGCCTTCTCGGTGGGCGAGGAGGAACTGCGCGGCGTCGACACCAAGCCGCTGGTGGGCCACCTGGCCGCCTGGAACTACTTCATGTCCGTGAAGAATCCGACCAATGCGGAGTTCACCAAGAAGTGGGGCAGCTATGCAAAGACCAAGGGCATCGCCGGCCACAAGGACAAGCCCCTGACCAACGACCCGATGGAGGCCACCTACATCGGCGTGCACATGTGGGCCCAGGCGGTGGAGAAGGCCAAGTCCACCGACACCGACAAGGTCATCGCGGCCATGGCCGGCCAGACCTTCAAGGCGCCGTCCGGCTTCACCGCCACCATGGACATGAAGAACCACCACCTGCACAAGCCGGTGTTCATCGGCGAAGTCAAGGCCGACGGCCAGTTCAACGTGGTGTGGAAGACGCCGGGCCCGGTGAAGGCCAAGCCCTGGTCGCCGTACATCGAAGCTGTGTTCGGTTTGTGTGCCCCCCCCCCCCCCGGGGGTGGGGGGGGGGGGGGGCCGCTCTCAGGGGCGCCCCTCACCCCAGCCCTCTCCCCGGCGGGGAGAGGGAGCCTCGGGACCCTCATGCTCTTCAAGCTTCTCCTTTCACTGTTTCTCGTGGCGTCATCCACTGCGCACGCGCTCACGGCCGCAGAGGCGCTGGCCATGGCCACAGGCGAATCCGACGCCCGCATCGAAGCCCTCAACCAGGCCGTCTCGGCCGCCGACGACAGGACGGCCGCCTTCATCCAGGCCCTCGCCGACGACGCCGTCAAGACCGCGGGCGGCAGGGTCTTCGTCGTCCGCGACGACAAGGCAACCGACCCCGTCACGGGCGCCGACCTCGCGGTGCCTCCCGACGCCGAGGACGTGGTCAACAACAACCGCATGCGCGGCGAGCTCGACTCGGCGCTGTCGGCGCTGAAGCTCTTCTCGAAAGACGACAAGCTGCGGGCCGCGGCCGTCGCCGAACTGCAGAAGGACCCCGACGAATCCAAGCTGCCGCTGATCGAGAAGGCCTATGCCTCCGAGCGCGATGCGGCGATCAAGGAGCAGCTGGCGATGGTGCGCGCGGCTGCGCTCCTGAACAGCAGCGACAAGGCGCGACGGCTCGAAGCCGCGCAACTTCTCGCCAGCGCCCGCAGCCCGGCGACGCGCAGCCTGCTGCTGCAGCGGCTGAAGGACGAAGGCGACGCCGACGTCAAGGCCGCTCTGCAGGCGTCGATCCGCAGCATGGAGTCGTCGCTGGTGTGGGGCGAGCGCGCAGCCGCCGCGTTCTCCGGCATCAGCCTCGGCTCGATCCTGCTGCTGGTCGCCCTGGGCCTGGCGATCACCTACGGGCTGATGGGCGTGATCAACATGGCGCACGGCGAGCTGATGATGATCGGCGCCTACGCCACCTACGTGGTGCAGGGCCTGTTCCAGAGATACCTGCCGGGCGCCTTCGACTGGTACCTGGTGGCGGCGGTGCCGGTGGCCTTCGGCGCGTCCGCGCTGATGGGCGCGGTGCTGGAGCGCGGCGTCATCCGCTTCCTCTACGGCCGTCCGCTGGAGACGCTGCTGGCCACCTGGGGCATCAGCCTGATGTTGATGCAGCTGGTGCGCACCGTGTTCGGCGCGCAGAACGTCGGCGTGGAAAACCCCAGCTGGATGAGCGGCGGCCTGGCGATCACCGGTAACCTGCAGCTGCCGTGGAACCGCATCGTGATCGTCGGCTTCGCCTTCGCGGTGCTGCTCGGCATGGCCTTCCTCATTGCGCGCACGCGGCTCGGGCTGTTCGTGCGCGGCGTCACGCAGAACCGCCCCATCGCGTCGTGCATGGGCGTGAACACCGCGCGGGTGGACACCTATGCCTTCGCGCTCGGCTCCGGCATCGCCGGGCTGGCGGGTTGCGCCTTGAGCCAGATCGGCAACGTGGGACCGGACCTGGGCCAGGCCTACATCGTCGATGCCTTCATGGTGGTGGTGCTGGGCGGCGTGGGCCAGCTGGCCGGCACGGTGTATGCGGCGCTGGGGCTGGGCGTGCTGAACAAGTTCATCGAAGGCTGGGCCGGCGCCGTGCTGGCCAAGATCGCGGTGCTGGTGATCATCGTGGTGTTCATCCAGAAGCGGCCGCAGGGCTTGTTCGCGGTCAAGGGACGGAGTGCGGAGGCATGAGCGCAGTTCTTCCTCCGGTGGATGAAAGCTCCCTCTCCCGCTTGCGGGAGAGGGCGGGGGGTGAGGGTTCCGCGCGCCCCGACCCTCACCCCAGCCCTCTCCCGCAAGCGGGAGAGGGAGTGATTCTCCCCAGCCGGCCGCCCCTCCTCACCCGCACCGGCTGGACCGCCTTCCTCGCCGCCCTCGTCGCCGTCTGCGCCTTCGCGCCCCTGCTGAACCTGGTCGTCCCCGAATCCAGCGCCTTCCACATGAGCGACTACGCCGTGGCGCTGGTCGGCAAGATCATGTGCTACGCCATCTGCGCGCTGGCCATGGACCTGATCTGGGGCTACACCGGCATCCTCTCTCTCGGGCACGGCCTGTTCTTCGCGCTCGGCGGCTACGTGATGGGCATGTACCTCATGCGGCAGATCGGCCGCGAGGGCAACTACCAGAGCGACCTGCCGGACTTCATGGTGTTCCTGGACTGGAAGGAACTGCCCTGGCACTGGACCTTCTCCGACAGCTTCCTGGCCACCTGCATCCTGATCGTCGCGGTGCCCGGCGTCGTCGCCTTCGTGTTCGGCTACTTCGCCTTCCGCTCGCGGATCAAGGGCGTCTACTTCTCGATCATCACGCAGGCGCTGACGTACGCGGCCATGCTGCTGTTCTTCCGCAACGAGACGGGCTTCGGCGGCAACAACGGCTTCACCGACTTCAAGCGCATCGTCGGCATCGCCATCGCCACGCCGCAGACGCGCATGACGCTGTTCGTCGTCACCGGCCTCACGCTGCTCGCCTTCTTCCTGCTGGCGCGCTGGCTGGTGGCCAGCAAGTTCGGCCGGGTGCTGCAGGCCGTGCGCGATGCCGAATCGCGCGTCATGTTCTCCGGCTACAACCCGCTGCCCTACAAGCTGACGATCTGGACGCTCAGCGCCGTGATGTGCGGCGTCGCGGGCGCGCTGTACGTGCCGCAGGTGGGCATCATCAACCCGGGCGAGATGAGCCCGGCCAACTCGATCGAGATCGCCATCTGGGCGGCGGTGGGCGGGCGGGCCTCGTTGGTCGGCCCCATCGTCGGCGCCTTCCTCGTCAACGGCGCCAAGAGCTGGCTGACCGTGTTCGCGCCGGAGTTCTGGCTGTACTTCCTGGGCGCGCTGTTCATCGCGGTCACCCTGTTCCTGCCGCAGGGCGTGGTCGGCCTGGTGAAGAAGCTGGGGAGGAAGGCCGCATGACGCCGGACCTGATGGAAGAGGGCGCGCGGCGCGCCACCGCCTACGGCCAGGCTGCGGCGCGCAACCGCACGGAATCGGGCGGCCGCGCCGCCGGTTTCTCGCGTCCGGTCACTCCCGGCGAGGTGGACGTGGCGCACGGCCGCATCCTGTACCTGGAGGACGTGAGCGTCAGCTTCGACGGCTTCAAGGCGATCAACAAGCTTTCGCTGGACATCGCGCCCGGCGAGCTGCGCTGCATCATCGGGCCGAACGGCGCGGGCAAGACCACGATGATGGACATCATCACCGGCAAGACGCGGCCGGACGCGGGCACGGTGTTCTTCGGCAGCACCATCGACCTGCTGCGCTACAAGGAAGCCGAGATCGCGCAGATGGGCATCGGCCGCAAGTTCCAGAAGCCGACAGTGTTCGAGCACCTCACGGTCTACGAAAACCTCGAGCTGGCGCTGAAGACGGACAAGGGCGTCAAGGCGTCGATGTTCTTCAAGCCCGATTCCGCTCAAAGCGACCGCCTCGCGCAGATCCTGCGCACGATCCATCTCGCCGACAGCGTGAACCGCCTTGCGGGCAACCTGAGCCATGGGCAGAAGCAGTGGCTGGAGATCGGGATGCTGTTGATGCAGGACCCGAAACTCCTGCTGCTCGACGAACCGGTGGCCGGCATGACCGACGAGGAAACCGCCCGCACCGCCGAACTCTTCCTGTCCCTGAAGGGCCATCACTCGTTGATGGTGGTGGAACACGACATGAGCTTCATCAAGACGATCTCCGAGAAGGTCACGGTGCTGCACGAAGGATCGGTGCTCGCGGAGGGCACGCTGGAACAGGTTCAGTCGGACGAACGAGTGATCGAGGTGTACCTTGGGCGTTGAACTTCCGAAGGCGAGGACGCAAAAGGCGCAAAAGCTACGCAAAAGTCGCAAAAGGAATTCGGATTTTCGTTTTGCGACTTTTGCGGAACCTTCGCGACTTTTGCGTCCTTGACCCCGTACCCACATGCTAGCGATCAAACACGTCAACCAGTACTACGGCGGCTCGCACATCCTGCGGGACGTCAGCCTCGAAGCGAAGCCGGGGGAAGTCACCGTCGTCCTCGGGCGCAACGGCGTGGGCAAGACCACGCTGCTCAAGTCCCTCATGGGCCTGGTGCCGATCAAGACCGGCAGCATCGCGTTCGAGGGCAAGCCGATCCACGGCATGACGCCGTACGAGCGCGCCCGCGCCGGCATCGGCTTCGTGCCGCAGGGCCGCGAGATCTTCGCGCGGCTGTCGGTCGAGGAAAACCTGCGCATGGGCCTGTCGTACAAGCCCTCCGGCACGCCCATCCCGCAGGAGCTGTACGAGCTGTTCCCGGTCCTGAAGCAGATGCTGCACCGGCGCGGCGGGGACCTCTCCGGCGGCCAGCAGCAGCAGCTCGCCATCGCCCGCGCACTGGCCGCGAAGCCGCGGCTGCTGGTGCTGGACGAGCCCACCGAAGGCATCCAGCCCAGCATCATCAAGGACATCGGCCGCGTCATCCGCATGCTGGCGGACCGCGGCGACATGGGCATCCTGCTGGTGGAGCAGTACTACGACTTCGCCGAGGAGCTGGCCGACGCTTACCTCGTCATGGAACGGGGCGAGGTGGTCGCCCGCGGCCTCGGCAAGGACATGGAATCGCAGGGCGTCCGCCAACTGGTGGCGATCTGACCGGCTCCCTCCTACCCGCGACCGCGCATCAGGAGGGCACTGGCGGCACCGCGGTCTCCTTATGCTGGCAGCAACACCTTCACTAGGAGATTTCCATGCCCGTCATCGCTTGGCTTCTCGGCGTCCCGCTCGTCGTGATCCTGCTGTTCATGCTCGTGTTCTGAGCGCCTCAGCCGGCGTCCCGGGGCGATGTGCCCTCCGGGACGCCCGGCTTCCCGTCCACTTCTTCCAGCTGGTCGAGGTTCCGTCCGGAAGCGTCGCCGCGATTGCCGGCTTCCACTTCGGGCGCCGCGGCGCTGCCTTGCTCCTCGCTGCCCTGGTTGGCATAGGGCTGCCGGCCCTTGCCGCCGTCCCAGCTCACCTCGTTGCGGTAGCCGTGCTGGGCGCGGCCGTCACCGGCGGCCTCGCCGGGGTCCTTGCGATCGTTGTCGGTCATGGCATCTCCACAAAAAAGCTGACCCGCCCAAGGTAATACCTTGCGGCGGGCCGGGCTGTCGGACGAGGGAATTATTTCGCGGGGACCAGGACCACCGGGTCCGAAGAGGTCTGGGGCTGGACGGTCACCGAGGTCTGGCCGGCGGGCATCACCACGGTTTCGACTTCGCGGATCACGCCACCGCCGGCGACGCTGCCGTCCACGTTGCCCATCCCCATGATGCGGGCGCGGCAGGCGGCCTGGTCTTCGCCGCTGGAATGCACGTCGCAACGGCCCATGGCGTTGCTGACCGGGGCGCCGGAGTTGTCGAGCACGCCGCGCTGCTTGTCGGCGCGTGCGTTGCGGGCTTCCTTCATGCAGTCCTCGCGGCTCTGCTGGGTCTGGCCGCTCATGCAGGCCTGCATTTCGGACTGGAAGCTGCCAGTGGCATCGATGCCCGTGGTTCCCGAGGCAACCTGGGCGGTGGCGGCGCCAACGGCCAGCAGGGCCGCCACGCCGAAGGAAACGAGGCTCTTGGTCGAACGTGCGTCCTGGTTTTTCATTTCTCTGGCTCCTTGGGATCGATGGAAACAAGTGTGCTGCGGCCGCGGGGCCTTGCCTGCCAGCGGGATGCCAGCGAGAGGCCGCCCCGCTGCCCATGGTCGGGTAGGACATCGCCGCTCCGGCAGAGCAGCCGGCGCCTAGATCGCCCAGCCGCGCGGGTCCGCGCCCGCCGTGGACCAGGCCAGGGGGCGCCAGGCCCGCCGGATCGCCTGCAGCAGTCCCATCGCGGGTTCCACCAGCGGCGCCAGCACCCGGACCACCACCACCTGCGGCGTGGGCGACGTGGCGCCCGCGCCGGCCGCCAGCGGATGGGCCGCGATCACCTCACGCGCGGCCTCGAGCAGGGCCTCGCGGCGCGCGCGTGGCAGTTCGCTGCCGGCGGTGAAGAACAGGCTGGCCAGGCAGCGCTGCCCGGCCAGGCCCAGCGGCCCGTCCATCAGGCGCGCATCGTCCGCGGCGATGCGGCCGCGCTCCAGCCAGTGGCCTGCCAGCTCGATGTGCTGCAGCACGCTGCCGCGCACGAAGGGCTGGCCGGCCTGCGGCAGGCCGAAGGCGGCCACGTCCCATCCGAGCAGTTCGGCGCCGGGCGCCAGCTCCATCGCCATCCGGTTGTGCGCCTGGCAGCCGCTGTAGTACAGCGCCTCCAGCGGCAGCCATTCCAGTCGGGCTCCAGGCTCCAGGCGGATGCGGACGTCCTGCAAGGCGATGTCGCCCTCGCTGCGATAGAAGCGCGACGCGCCCGGGGTCGTCACCAGGCCGTGGCTGCCCTCGGCGCCGCTGACGCGGACCTCCAGCGTGTCACCGCCCACCAGCCCGCCGGGCGGGTGCACCAGCACGTTGTGGCAGATGGCATCGCCTTCCGGCCACAGGCTTTGCAGGATGCGCAGCGGCCCGTCGTGCGCGAAGCGGGCGACGCTGCGGCCGCCCTCGCGCGCGTAGTCCAGCTGCAGGCTGGCATGCCAGGACATGGCGACCTTAGTGAGCCTGCGAGCCCCGATGCGCCCAGGCGGTGGTGTGCTTCTCCAGCCAGCTGAACATCTCGTACATGGCCATCGCCATCACGCTGATCGCGGCCAGCCCGGCGAAGGCGAGCGGCATGCGCTGCTGGCTGCCCGCGGTCTGGATCAGGTTGCCGATGCCGGAGTCGCCCGCCGTCATTTCCGCCAGCACCGTGCCGACGAAGGCCAGCGTGATGGCGATCTTCAGCGAGCCGTAGAAGTAGGGCATGGCGCGCGGCAGGCCCACCTTGACCAGCACGTCCCAGCGCTTGGCGCCCAGCACCCGCAGCACGTCCTCCAGTTCCGGTTCCAGCGTGGCCAGGCCGGTGGCGATGTTCACCGTGATCGGGAAGAACGAGATCAGGAAGGCGGTGAGGATGCCGGGCCCGATGCCGATGCCGAACCACACCACCAGGATCGGCACGATCGCGGCCTTCGGCACGGCATTGAAGCCCACCATCAGCGGATACACCGCCGCATAGGCGATGCGCGAGGAACCGACCAGGAAGCCGAGCAGCACGCCCACCACGATGGCCAGGCCGAAGCCCACCGTCGTCACCCACAGGGTGCTCCAGGCTGCGGCCAGCAGCGGCCCCTTGAACTCGACGAACTGCTGCGCGATCTGCCACGGGCTCGGGAACAGGTACTCCGGAATGTCCAGGCCCGTCACCACCACTTGCCAGAGCAGCACCAGCGCGGCCGCCAGCAGCACGGGGGCCCAGCGCTCGAAATGGCGATGCGGCTTCATGCCCTGGCCTCCGTCGCGACCTTGCTGCCGCGCATGGCGCCGATGTGGCCGCGCAGCTCGTAGACGATGTCGGCGAACTCCTTGGTATAGGTCACCTCCAGCTCACGCGGGCGCGGCAGCTCGATGTGGCGCTTGACCACGAAGCGGCCGGGGCTCTTGCTCATCACGTACACGGTGTCGGCCAGGAACACCGACTCGCGCAGGTCGTGCGTCACCAGGATCACGTTGAAGCGTTGTTCGGTCCAGAGGTCGCGCAGGATGCACCACAGCTCCTCGCGGGTGAAGGCGTCGAGCGCGCCGAACGGCTCGTCGAGCAGCAGCATCTTGGGCTCGTGGATCAGGGCGCGGCAGATGCTGGCGCGCTGCTGCATGCCGCCGGACAGCTGCCACGGGAACTTGTCCTCGTAGCCGGCCAGCCCCACCTTCTGCAGCAGGGCGCGGGCGCGGGCCTCGTATTCCTTGCGCTTTTGCTTGAAGCTGCTGCGGTACGGCTCCACGATCTCCAGCGGCAGCAGCACGTTGTCGACCGTCGTGCGCCAGGGCAGCAGCGACGGCGCCTGGAACGCCATGCCGGAGATCTTCAGCGGCCCGGTCACCGGCTGGCCGTCGATGCGGATGCGGCCGCGCGACGGGCCGCGCAGGCCCGTGGCGAGCTTCATGAAGGTGGACTTGCCGCAGCCGGAGGGGCCGACGATGGCGATGAACTCGCCCTGTCCCACCTGCAGGTCGATCGCCTCCACCGCGAACTGCCCTTCGCGCAGCAGTTCGTCGTTGTAGGCGAGCCAGACGTCCGAGAAATCGATGAACGCGGTGGTGTCTCGCTCCGCGCTCATTTCTTCGCGGCGGGCAGCACGTTGAGCTCGGCCTTCGTGGGCAGGAAGGAGCCGTTCCAGACCGTCTCGGGGTTGACGCGGGTCTTGGTGGCGAAGGCGTCGGAGACCTGCGAGGCCATCAGCGACAGGCGGGCCGGGTTGACCTGGCCGTACCCTTCGGTGCGGGCGTCGGGGCTGGCGATGACGTCGTTGATCGCCATGCGCAGGCGGCGCTTCTCCAGGTCGGTGCTGATGATGCCGTCGCGCTGCTTGACGAATTCGACGGCCGCGTCCGGATTGGCCATCACTTCCTTCGAGCCCTTGGCGAAGGCGGCCAGGAAGGCCTTGATGGCGCCCGGGTTCTCGCGAATCAGCTTGGGCGAAGCGATGATCACGTTTCCGTACAGCTTGACGCCGTGGTTCGGGTACATGAAGGTCGTCACGTCCTCGGCCTTGACGCCGCGCGCCTCCAGGTTGAGCAGCGAGGTGAACGAGAAGCCCGTGATGGCGTCGACGTCGCCGCGGGCCAGCATCGTTTCGCGCAGCGGCGGGTCCATCGACACCCAGGTCACGCCGGGGATGTTGTTGGCTTTCTGGAAGATCGGGAAGCCGCGGCGGCCGGCGTCGAACACCGGCGCGCCCAGCTTCTTGCCGTTGAGGTCGGCGGGCGACTTGATGCCGGATTTCTTGAGCACCAGCACCGCCGCCGGCGTGTTGTTGTAGACCATCATCACGCCCACCGGCTTGTTGGGGGCGTCCGGGTTGTTGGCGTGGAACTCCATCAGCGCCGCCATGTCGGCGAAGCCCATGTCGTAGGTGCCGCTGGCGACGCGCTGCACGGCCGCGCCGGAGCCGGTGCCGGCGTCGACCTGGACGTCCAGTTTCGCGTCCTTGAAGTAACCCTTGGCCACCGGCAGCAGGAAGAAGGCGGCGGGGCCTTCGAAGCGCCAGTCGAGCTGGAACTTGATCGGGGTGGCCGGCTGGGCCGCGGCAGAGAATGCGGCGAACAATGCGGCCGTGCCGGCCAGCTGGAGAAAGACCCTCTTGTGCATTGGAAAGCTCCGGAAAGACTGGAAAGTAGAAGACCCCGGTGCAGGTAGCAAGATCGGTGCCGCCGAGCTGCCACTGCTGCCGTATTGTGGCCCAGCACACCTGGCCGGCGACTCGGCAGGAACCCGCGTGAAAAAAAGCCGCGCCGGTGGCGCGTTGTCCGACGCTGCCATGCGCTGGGGCCGCACCCCTTCGCTTTACAGGCGACTACGCCCGGGCCGCGCAGCCCCAACCATAGTCACCGCACCGGCCCTCCGAAAAAAGGGGCAGGTGGGCCAGGCCTCCCTCCCGGGGGCCGCGGCCCGACCTTCAACAACACGCCGCTCGCGGCATAAGGAGTGCGATATGGGTTTTCTGATTTGGTTGATCATTGGCGGCATCGTCGGCTGGCTCGCCAGCCTCGTCATGCGCACCGACGGCCAGCAGGGCATCCTGCTGAACGTGGTGGTGGGCATCGTGGGTGCGTTCCTGGGTGGCTGGCTGATCTCCCCGCTGGTGGGCACGGGCACCATCAATGACGGCATCAGCATCGGCTCGATCGTGGTTTCCCTGGTGGGCGCGATCATCCTGCTGGCCATCGTGAACCTGTTCCGCCGCGGCCGCGTTCGCTAAGCGACGAAAAAAAGAAACAAGAATCCCGCGGACCTCGTGTCCGCGCGTGGAGCGCCGATGGGCGCTCCTTTTCTTTGGGCCGCCGGCTTTCGCGGGCCGGGACCGGCGTGACGCGGCGGTCCATCTGCGTTATGGTGCCGCAGCGCAAGAAATCTCCATGCAACCTGCAGAAACCTACGCCCCCACGCCGCTGGGCGAGTCCGAGCTCCGCGGCAGCGCGACCCGCCTCACCACGGCGCAGATCGACGTGCTCGTCCGCCTCGACGGCATCCTCACCCTGGAGCAGCTCACCGCCGGCATGCCGCCGGCGCAGCGCGCCGCCTTCACCGCGGTGCTCCGCGAGCTGCAGGACCAGAACCTGATCCGCCGGGTCGAGCCCGACCCGTTCACCGTGCAGTGGAATGCCGATGTCGCGCAGCTCACGCGCGCGGTCGGACAGGCGGAAGTCGATGCCGGCCTCGCCTCGCTGCAGCGCGCCGGCTTCTTCGTGCAGATCGCCAGGGGCCGCGCGCCGGCCCGGCCCGCGGGCGGGGGCCGCATGCCGGTGGTGGTGGTCGAGGACGATCCCGCGCTGGCCCGCTTCATCGCCACGCTGCTGACGCTCTCCGGCTTCGACGTGCGCCAGGCCGGCACGCGCGCGGAGGTGGTGGCGCAGATCCGCCGTCCGCCGATCCCGGGCCTGATGCTGCTGGACGTGGTGCTGCCGGACGCGGACGGCTTCGACATCCTCCAGCGGGTGCGGCAGCATCCGCAGCTGAAGGACGTGCCGGTGATCATGCTCACCGGCAAGGCCACCCGGGAGGCCGTGCTCAAGGGCATGACCGGCGGCGCCGACGGCTACATCACCAAGCCCTTCGAACCGGAGTCGCTGCTGCGCGCCATCCGCACCGTGCTCGGCGTGCCCGAGCCGCCGCCGGGCGCAGCCTGGCAGATGCAATAGGCGTCGTAGGCCGGCGGTGAGCCCGGAGGCGAACCCCGGTGTGCGCCGAATCAGCCCGCCGTCGCGTCGCTCGGCATCGGCTTGCCCGCCAGTCCGGCGGCCAGGTTGTCCAGCACGCGCCGGCCCATGGCCTCGCGCGTCTGCACGGTGGCGCTCGCGATGTGCGGCACCATGACCACGTTGTCCAGGGCGAAGAGCTCGGCCGGCACCTGCGGTTCCCGCTCGAACACGTCGAGGGCCGCGCCGCCGATGCGCTTTTCCTGCAGCGCCTTCACCAGCGCCGCTTCGTCGATGACGGTGCCGCGCGCGACGTTGACGATGTAGCCCTTGGTGCCGAGGGCGTCCAGCACTTCGGCATTCACCAGGTGGCGGGTTTCGGCGCCGCCGGCGGTGATGACGACCAGGAAGTCGGCCCAGCGCGCCAGCTCCAGCAGTTTCGGCTCGTGCTGCCAGGCCACGCCTTCCACCGGCCGGCGGCTGTGGTACCGCACCTCCATGTCGAAGCCTGCCGCGCGCCGGGCGATGGTGCGGCCGATGCGTCCGAGGCCGACGATGCCCAGCTTGGCGCCGCTCACCTGCCGTCCGAACGGAAAGGGCGGCGCGCCCTTTTCCACCCAGCGACCCGCGCGCACGTAGCGGTCTCCTTCGGGGATGCGCCGGCCGATCGCCAGCATCAGCGCGAAGGCGAGGTCGGCCACGCAGTCGTTCAGCACGTCGGGCGTGTAGCCCACCGGCAGCCGGCGCTGCTTCGCGGCCTCCAGGTCCAGCTTGTCGAGGCCGACGCCGAAGCTGGAGATCGCACGAATCTTCGGCAACGCCGCGATCAGCGCCGCGCCGGCGCCGTTGGCCGCGGAGGTGACGAGCCCGTCGAACTCCGCGCCGCGCGCCGCCAGGAAGGCGTCGCGCTCGGGGCCGGCGGCCGGCAAGCGGTGCACGTCGTAGGTTTCGGCGAGCTGGCGTTCGAGCGACGGCAGCAGGGAGATGGTTTGCAGCAGGACAGGGCGTTGGCTCACGGCGGTGCTTGTCAGGGTGGGGATGCGCTGCATTGTCGTGCAATCGCACCCGCCCCGCCGGGGGTCACCCTATACTGGGGCGAACCCCCAGGCATTCACCATGGCATCGCTTTTTTCCAGGCGTAGCGCAGCCGTTTTCGCCGCCGCGCTGTGCATCACCCAGCTCGTCCTCGCGCAATCGCCCGCGCCGCTCGCTCCCGCCTCGGCGCCCGCGCCCGCCGTGGCTCCTTCCGGCTCGCTGATCGCGCAGCCGATGGCGCCCGAACAGTTCGCCGCCTGCGTGCAGCAGCTTGGCGACCTGACCGGCTCGGCCGGCCGGCCGCTGGCCCGCGAGGACTTCCTGCGCATCGCCACCGCCGCCCGGTACGACGATCGCGTGCGCCAGTCGCTGCTGGTGCAGGCCGGCGAGCCGACCTTCTGGTGGGACGAACTCGCCGCCACCACCGACGACGACCGCGTGCGCGACGGCCAGCGCATCCTGGCGTCCAACCTGGCCACCTTGCAGCGCATCGAAGCGCAGTTCGGCATCCCGAAGGGAATCGTCGTCGCGATCTACGGCATCGAAACCAACTTCGGCCCCTCGCAAGGCCGGATTCCGGTGCTGGATTCGACGCTGACGCTGGCCTGCCTGCGGCCCTGTCCGCCCGAGCGCGCCACCGCGTGCATCTCGCGCGAGCGCGCCTATGCCGCGGTGCGGCTGCTGCGCGACCGCAAGGTGCGCGCCGAGAACTGGCAGGGTTCCTGGGCCGGCGCCTTCGGCCGGACGCAGTTCGTCCCGGACAGCTTCGAGCAGCTCGGCGTGGACTTCGACGGCGACGGCGTGGCCGACATCGTCAACTCCGAGGCCGACTCCTGGGCCACCACCGCCAACCACCTGCGCACGCGCGGCGGCTGGCTGCCCGGCGTGCCGGTGTACATGGAAGTCACGATCCCCAAGGAGCAGCAAGCCGCGTTCGCCGCCACCGGCAAGTCGATCCGGCTGCCCGCGCAGGCAAGGAAGCTCTCCGAGTGGGTGGCGATGGGCTGGACGGGCTTCGCCGCCGACGGCCAGCCGGCGCCGCTGCAGGCTGCCGGCGACCCCGAGGTCTACCCCTTCCTGCCGGTGGGCCTGCCCGGGCCGGCCTTCCTGGTGTCGCGCAACTTCAACACCATCTACCGTTACAACAACTCCGAGCGCTACGTGATGGAGGTCGCGCTGCTGGCCACCCGCATCGCCGGCGGCCCCGGCTTCTTCACGCCCTGGCCGACCGACGACCCGGGGCTGACGCGCGCCCAGGTCCGCGAGTTGCAGGCCTGGCTGCAGCAGCGCGGCCACAGCCTGGTGCAGCCCGATGGGGTGATGGGCCGCCACACGCGCGATGCCATCGCCGCGGAGCGGGCCGCCAAGGGCCTGACGCCGGAACGCCGCGCCGGCCAGCGCACCATGCAGCTGCTGATGCAGCCGTAGAAAGCGGCAGGCTTAGGTAGAACTCCCTCCCCGGCATAGGCACTTGGAGAACTTGTGGCGGCCGTCCGCCGGTGCAACACTTTGATACATCGGCAGAGCAGCCGGTCACATCAGACAGTCGTTGGCCAAGGAGCAGGACATGCAAGGGACGGAATCGAACGCGCACCGCGCGGGCAACGTGGGCGCGCAGCGCGAGGCGATGCTGCTGGAGTCGCTGTCGCAGCGGGTGCTGTGGCGCGGCGACATCGCCTTCTGGCGCAAGCTGTTCCTCGGCGCCGCCTGCGCCACCATCCGCTTCGAGGCGCGCCAGCTCACGCTGCTGGCCGGAGACGCCCCGCTGGCCGGCATCCACCGCGGCGAGCTGGAGCGGCTGGCCCAGCGTGTCGGCGGCGACGTGCAGATCGCGAGCCGCGCCGACATGGTGCTGTCCTTCTCCGAGCCGGACATCGCCCTGGAAGCGGCGGTCACGCTGCAGCGCCTGTCGGAAGGCCGCCGCGTCCGCATCGCGGTGAGCACCGTGCTGTGCATGGTGGCCTGCTTCGAGGTGGACGGCCGGGAGCACCGCGTGGTCGTCGGGCCGGAGATGGAGGAAGCCGAGGCAGCGCTGGCGCGCGCGGCGGCGGGGACCATCCTGGTCTCGGCGGAAACGCACGAACAGCTGGGCGGCGACTTCGCCGATTCGGTGCGCGACGGCGTGGTGACCACCGAGATGGACGAGCAGGGGGTGACGCAGGCCTGCATCACGCTGGCGCCGCACCGCTCCGCCGCCATGAGCACCTTCGCCGGCCTCGGCCGGTTCTGAGCGCGCGGGGCGCGCCCCGGCGGCCCGGCCCTCCCGCAGAATGGGCGGGATGTCCGCCAAGTACGAATGGGCCGCCTGCATCGGCCGCTTCCAGCCTTTCCACGATGCGCAGCTCGCGCTGCTGCGCGAGGCCCTGCGCCTGGCGCCCCGCTGCGCGGTGCTGGTCGGCTCCGCTCACAACGCGCGTTCGCCCCGCAACCCCTTCACCTTCGCCGAGCGGGTCGAGACCATCCGCCTGGCGCTGACGGAGGACGAGCGCGCCCGCGTCCATTTCGTCGCCATCCGCGACGTTTACGGCGAAAAGCGCTGGGTGGCGTCGGTGCGGGCGGAGATGGCGCGCCTGGCCGGCACGCCGCATCCGCGGGTGGTGCTGGTGGGCCACCGCAAGGACGCGACCAGCGACTACCTCGACGGCTTCTCGCCCGGCTGGCCGCTGCACGACGTGGGCCGGCAAGGAGAGGTGCACGGCAAGGCCTTGCGCGCGGCGCTGTTCAGCGCGGACACGGCGGCAGCCGGGCTCGCGGCGATCTCCGGGCAGGTGCCCGCCAGCACCCTCGACTTCCTGCGCGCGTGGTCGCAGTTGCCCTTCCTGCCGCGCCTGCGCGAGGAATGGCGGGAGCTCGCGGCGGAACACGACAAGTGGGCCGGCTCGCCGTACCCGCCGGTGCTGGTCACGGTGGATGCGGTGGTGCGCGTGCGCGACGAGGTGCTGCTGATCCGGCGCGGCCGGGTCCCGGGCAAGGGCCTGCTGGCGGTGCCGGGCGGCTTCATCGAGCAGCGGGAGACGGCCTGGCAGTCGGCGCTGCGCGAACTGCAGGAGGAAACGGGGTTCGAGCTGCTGCCGCAGGAGATGGAGCATGCCTGCAAGGCGATGCGCATCTTCGACCACCCGGACCGCAGCCAGCGCGGCCGGGTGATCACCCATGCCTTCTATTTCGACCTGGGCGAGCGCATGCGGCCGGAGGTCGCCGGCAGCGACGACGCCGAGGAGGCGCGCTGGGTGCCGATCGCGGAACTGCCCTCGCTGGAGGACCAGTTCCACGACGACCACTTCCACATCCTCGACGCGTTCCTCGCGATCACTCCGCCTTGAGGCCGGCGGAGGCGACCACCTGCGCCCAGCGCTTGCGTTCCGCCTCGAAGAACTTGTCCTGCTCCGCCGGCGTCATGGTCACCACCTCCGCGCCCTGGCCGGCCAGCCGCGCGCGCACGTCCGGCGAGCGGATCGCGCTCACCAGGGCGGCATTGAGCTTCTGCACGATGGCATCCGGCGTGCCCTTCGGCACCAGCATGCCCTGCCAGCTGCCGGACTCGAAGCCGGGCACGCCCTGTTCGGCGATGGTGGGCACGTCGCCGATCAGCGGCATGCGCGAGCGCTTGGAGACGGCCAGCAGCTTGAGCTTGCCGCTCTGCACGTGCGGATAGGTGGCCAGCATCCCGTTCATCATCACCTGCGTCTGGCCGCCCACGGTGTCGGTGATGGCCTGGCTGCCGCCCTTGTAGGGCACGTACTCCCAGCGCGCGCCCACGGCCTGGGCCAGCGAGATGCCGGCGAGGTGCGGCGCGCCGCCGGTGCCGCTGACCGCGAAGTTCAGGTCCTTCTGCTTCGACAGCGCGACCAGTTCCTTCAGGTTGCTGACCGGCACCGAGGGGTGCACCACCAGCAGGTGCGGCGAGTAGGCCAGCATCGTCGCGCCGCGCAATTCCTTCGACGGGTCGAACGGCAGCTTCGGGTACATGGAAGGCGAGATCGCCAGCGCGCCGACGTCGCAGAGCAGCATCGTGTAGCCGTCCGGCGCCGACTTCGCGACCAGGTCCGCGCCGAGGTTGCCGTTGGCGCCCGGCTTGTTGTCGACCACCACCGACTGCTTGAGCGACTCGGACATCACGTTGCTGATCGCGCGGGCGATGATGTCGGAGGAGCCGCCGGGCGGGTAGGGCACGACGATGCGCAGCGGCTTCGAGGGCCAGCCGGCTTGCGCGAACACGGCCGGCGCGGCGATGGCCGCGGCGGTGGACAGCAGGGCCTTGCGGCGGGTGATGGTCATCTCTAGTTTCCTCGCACAGATAAAAAAAAGGCGCCGCATTCGCGACGCCTCGCCTCAGGCCTGGGTGTAGGCCGTCTTGACCGTGGTGTAGAACTCCGCCGCATAGCGCCCCTGCTCGCGCGGGCCGTAGCTGGAGCCCTTGCGCCCGCCGAACGGCACGTGGTAGTCCACGCCCGCCGTCGGCAGGTTCACCATCACCATGCCCGCCTGCGAATGGCGCTTGAAGTGCGTTGCATGCTTGAGCGAGGTGGTGGCGATGCCGGCGCAGAGGCCGAACTCGGTGTCGTTCGCCAGCGACAAGGCCTCGTCGTAGTTCTTCGCCCGCAGGACGCTGACCACGGGGCCGAAGATCTCTTCCTTGTTGATGCGCATCGCCGGGGTGGTGTCGGCGAACAGCGCCGGCTTCAGGTACCAGCCCGGCGCGCCGTCGGCGTTGTTCTGCATCGCTTCGCCGCCGGCCACCAGCCGCGCGCCTTCGCCCTTGCCGATGCCGATGTACTCGAGGTCCTGCGCCAGCTGCTTTTCGTCGACCACCGGGCCGATCTCGGTGCCGGCCTTGCGGGCGTCGTCCACCTTCAGCGTCGCGATGCGCCGGGCCATCGCCTCCACGAAGCGGTCGTGGATGCCTTCGGTGACGATCAGGCGCGACGACGCCGTGCAGCGCTGGCCGGTGGAGAAGAATCCGCTGTTGATGGCGGCGTTGACGGCGACGTCGAGATCGGCGTCGTCGAGCACGACCATGGGGTTCTTGCCGCCCATCTCGAGCTGGAACTTCGCCATGCGCGCCACGCAGGCGGCGGCGATGCGCTGGCCGGTGGCGACGGAGCCGGTGAAGCTGATGGCGTTGACGCGCCTGTCGTCCAGCAGCACCTGGCCGACTTCGGAACCGCGGCCCATGACCAGGTTGAAGACGCCGGCGGGCAGGCCCGCGCGGTGCAGGATGTCGGCGAGGGCCCAGGCGCTGCCCGGCACCAGGTCCGCCGGCTTGAGGACGACGGCGTTGCCGAAGGCCAGCGCCGGCGCGACCTTCCAGGCGGGAATGGCGATGGGGAAGTTCCAGGGCGTGATCAGGCCGACCACGCCGACCGGCTCGCGCGTGACTTCGACGCCGATGCCGGGCCGCACGGAAGGCACGACCTCACCGCCGACGCGCAGCGCTTCGCCGGCGAAGAACTTGAAGATGTTGCCGGCGCGCGCGACTTCGCCGATGGCTTCCGGCAGCGTCTTGCCTTCCTCGCGGGCGAGCAGGTCGCCCAGCTCGTTGCGCCGCGCCAGGATCTCGGCGCCGGCGGCGTCGAGGATGTCGAAGCGCTGCTGGGGGGTGGAGAGGCCCCATGCCGAAGCAGCCTTGGCCGCGGCGCCGATCGCCGCGCGCGCCTGTTCGGCGTCGGCCTGCGCGTACTCGCCGACGAGGTCGCGGGTATCGGAGGGATTGATGTTGCGCGAGACGCGGGGGCCTTCGACCCACTCGCCGTTGATGAGGTTCTTGAACATTCGGGTCTCCTTGCCTTCACTCCTTCCCCCTCTGGGGGAAGGTTGGGATGGGGGCCCTCCGCCGAGCGCCCCCACCCCGGCCCTCCCCCAGAGGGGGAGGGAAGAATTCATCGCACCAGACAGGGCCGCTTCGGATCGAACTTCCAGTTCGGCACCAGGAACTGCATCGCGATCGCGTCGTCGCGCGCGCCCAGGCCGTGCTGCTGGTACAGGGCGTTGGCCTTGGCCAGTTCGCCTTCGTCGATCTCGATGCCCAGCCCGGGCTTCTTCGGCACCTCGATGAAGCCGCCGCGGATCTGCAGCGGCTGCTTCGTCAGGCGCTGGCCGTCCTGCCAGATCCAGTGCGTGTCGATGGCCGTCACCTTGCCGGGCGCCGCGGCGCCGACGTGGGTGAACATCGCCAGCGAGATGTCGAAGTGGTTGTTGGAATGCGAGCCCCACGTCAGGCCCCAGTCGCGGCAGGTCTGCGCCACGCGCACCGAACCGGCCATGGTCCAGAAATGCGGGTCGGCCAGCGGGATGTCGACCGATTGCAGGGCCAGCGAGTGAGCCATCTGGCGCCAGTCGGTCGCCACCATGTTGGTCGCGGTCGGCAGGCCGGTGGCGCGGCGGAATTCCGCCATGACTTCCCGGCCGGAGAATCCGTCCTCGGCGCCACAAGGATCTTCCGCGTAGGCGACGATGCCCTGCATCTTCTTGCCCAGGCGGATCGCGTCCTTCAGCAGCCAGCCGCCGTTGGGGTCCAGCGTGACGCGCGCTTGCGGAAAGCGCTCGTGCAGGGCCGTGACCGCTTCGACTTCCTCGTCGCCGCTCAGCACGCCGCCCTTGAGCTTGAAGTCCTGGAAGCCGTAGCGCTTCTGCGTCGCCTCGGCCAGGCGCACGATCGCAGCCGGCGTCATGGCCTCTTCGTGGCGCAGGCGCAGCCAGTCATCCTCCGCTTCGGGTTCCGACGCGTACGGCAGCTTGGTCTTCTTGCGGTCGCCGACGTAGAACAGGTAGCCGAGCATCTGCACGGCGTCGCGTTGCTGGCCTTCGCCGAGCAGCGCGGCAACGGGAACGCCCATGTGCTGGCCTTGCAGGTCGAGCAGCGCCGATTCGACGGCCGTGACCGCGTGAATCGTCGTGCGCAGGTCGAAGGTCTGGTTGCCGCGACCGCCGGCGTCACGGTCGGCGAACTTCGCGCGCATGGCATTCAGCACCGCCTGCAGCTTGCCGATGCCCTGGCCTTCGACCAGCGGGCGCGCGTCCTCCAGCGTCTGGCGGATCTTCTCGCCGCCCGGCACTTCGCCCAGGCCGGTGTGGCCGGCGCTGTCGGTGACGATGACGATGTTGCGGGTGAAGAACGGCGCGTGCGCGCCGGAGAGGTTGAGCAGCATGCCGTCGCGTCCCGCCACCGGGACGACGCGCATGCTCTTGACGATGGGTGCGGTCATTGGGAAAAAGGAAATCAGGTCACGGGAGCCGGGTTGAACAGCACGAGCGCGTTGTGCAGCTTCCACTGCTCGGCCCAGGTCTTCCTGCGGCCGCTGGCGACTTCGAGCATCAGGCGGAACAGTTGCCAGCCCACGTCTTCGATGGTCGCTTCGCCGTCGGCGATGACGCCGGCATTGACATCCATCAGGTCGTGCCAGCGGCGTGCCAGGTCGCTGCGCGTGGCCACCTTGATCACCGGCACTTCGGCCAGTCCGTAGGGCGTGCCGCGGCCGGTGGTGAAGACGTGCAGGTTCATGCCGGCGGCCAGCTGCAGCGTGCCGCAGATGAAGTCGCTGGCCGGCGTGGCGGCGTAGAACAGGCCCTTGTGCGGCAGCTTCTCGCCGGGCGCGAGCACGCCGGAGATCGGCGCGGTGCCGGACTTGACGATCGAGCCCATCGCCTTCTCGACGATGTTCGACAGGCCGCCGGCCTTGTTGCCGGGGGCGGTGTTGGCGCTGCGGTCGACGCTGCCGCGCTGCAGGTAGGCGTCGTACCAGGCCATCTCGCGCACCACCGCCTCGGCCACGGCCGGCGTGGTGGCGCGCGCCGTGAGCTGGGCCACGCCGTCGCGTACTTCGGTGGTCTCGGAGAACATCACGGTGGCGCCCGCGCGCACCAGCAGGTCGCTGCAGAAGCCCACCGCCGGATTGGCGGTGACGCCGGAGAAGGCGTCGCTGCCGCCGCACTGCACGCCGACCACCAGCTCGCTGGCCGGCACGGTCTCGCGCCGGCGCGCATCCAGTTTCTTCAGGTGCACCTCGGCCTGTCGCATGATGGACTCCACCATGGACATGAAGCCGACGTGCGCGTCGTCCTGCAGCCGCACCACGTCCAGGCTGCCGTCGCCGCGCTGGTCCACGAGGGGGATGCTGCCGGGCGGCAGCAGGCGCTCGGGCTGCAGCTTCTCGCATCCCAGGCTGACCACCATCACCTCGCCGCCGAAGTTGGGGTTGAGGCTGATGTTGCGCAACGTGCGGATCGGCACCACCGCATCCGGCGCGTCGATCGCCACGCCGCAGCCGTAGCCGTGTTCCAGCGCCACGACGTCGTCGACGTTCGGGTAGCGCGGCAGCAGCTCCTTGCGGATGCGGTCGACCGCGAAGTCGGTGACGCCGGCCACGCACTGCACGGTCTGGGTGATCGCCAGGATGTTGCGCGTGCCGACGCTGCCGTCGGCGTTGCGGTAGCCCTCGAAGGTGTAGCCCTCCAGCGGGGCCAGCGGCGCGGATTTCGCGGTGGCCATCGGCAGCCCTTCGAGGCTGGCCGCCTCGGGCATCGCCAGCAGGCGCTCGTGCACCCAGCTGCCGGCGCGGATGTCCTTCAGGGCGCGGCCGATCACCACGTCGTAGCGCCGCACTTCGCCCCCGGCCGGGATGTCGGCCAGGGCCACCTTGTGGCCCTGCGGCACCCGCTCGCGCAGCACCAGCCCGTCCTCGAACGCGGCGCCCTCGGCCAGGCCGCCGTCGTTGGCGACGATGGCCACGTTGTCCGCCTCGTGCATGCGGATGCGGCGCGGAGTCGAATTCATGGCGAAGGCCCCCAGGGTGTCAGTCCGCCGTGATCTTGCGCGTTTCGATCAGGTTCTTCCACTTGGCGAATTCCACGGCCTGGAAGCGCGCGAACTCATCCGGCGTGTTGGCCACGATCTCGAAGCCCTGGGCCAGCAGCTTGTCCTTCACGGCCGGGTCGTTCAGCGCGGCCTTGATCTCGGCCTGCAGCTTCGCCTTCACGTCCGCCGGCAGGCCCTTCGGGCCGGCCACGGCCTGCCAGGACTGGACCTCGGCGCCCTTGACGCCCTGTTCCTGCAGCGTCGGGACCTCGGGCAGCAGCGGGTTGCGCTTTTCCGAGGAGATGCCCAGCGCGCGCACCTTGCCCGCCTTGATGTGCTGGATGATGCTGTTGATGTTGACGAACGCGGCGTCGACTTGCGCGCCGAGCAGGTCGTTGATGGCGGGGCCGCCGCCCTTGTACGGCACATGCAGGCCGTTGGTGCTGGTCTGCTGCCAGAGCAGTTCGGCCGACAGGTGGTCGGAGGAGCCGTTGCCCGAGGAGGCGAAGCTCACCTTGCCCGGATTCTTCTTCAGGCCGTCGAGCAGCTCGGCGACGTTCTTGTACGGCGAGTTGGCGGGCACCACCAGCACGTTGGGCGCCTGCACGGCCACCGTGATCGGGTCCAGGTCCTTCAGCGCGTCGTACTGCACGCCCTTGATCAGGTGCGGGGCGATGACGAACGGGCCGAGCGAGGACACGAACAGGGTGTAGCCGTCGGCCGGCGCGCGCTTGATGTAGGCGGCGGCGATGGTGCCGGTGGCGCCGGCGCGGTTCTCGACGATGAAGGTCTGGCCGAGCTTTTCCTGCAGCTTCTGGCCGATGACGCGCGCGATGGCGTCGGTGGAGCCGCCCGGCGGGAAGGGCACGACCAGCGTGACGGTCTTCTCGGGGTAGGCGGCCAGGGCGGTCACGGCGGACACGGCGAGGGCCAGGCCCATCAGGGTTTTCTTGATCATGGTTCGGGGTCTCCTTGGTTGCGTCTTACTGGGGGCCAAGCTTGCGGATCAGGGCCGCGAGTTCTTCCACTTCCTGCGGCTTCAGGTCCGACAGGGGCGGGCGCACCGGGCCGGCCGACTTGCCGACGATGGTGGCGCCGGCCTTGACGATGGACACCGCGTAGCCTTCGCCCTTGGCGCGGATGGCCAGGTAGGGCAGGAAGAATTCGTCGATCAGGCGCCCGGTGGCGGCGGTGTCGCCGGCCCAGTAGGCGTTGTAGAACTCCATCGCCGTGCGCGGGATGAAGTTGAAGATGGCCGACGAATAGGTGGGCACGCCCAGGGCCTTGTACGCGTGGGCGTAGACCTCGTGGGTGGGCATGCCGCCGATCATGGCGAAGCGGTCGCCCAGCTTCTGGCGGATGGACACCATGCGCTCGATGTCGCCGGTGCCGTCCTTGAAGCCGATCAGGTTGGGGCAGCGCTCGGCCAGCTTCAGCAGGGATTCGGCGGTCAGGCGCGTGGCGCCGCGGTTGTAGACGATGACGCCGATCTTCACGCTCTTGCACACGGCTTCCACGTGCTGCACCAGGCCGTCCTGCGTGGCTTCGGTCAGGTAGTGCGGCAGCAGCAGCACGCCCTGCGCGCCGTTGCGTTCTGCTTCCTGGGCGTACTTGATGGCCAGGGTGGTCCCGCCGCCGGCGCCGCCCACGATGGGCACGCGGCCGCGGCAGGTGTCGGCCGCGGTCTTGATGACGGCGGCGTATTCCTGCGGCTCGAGCGAGAAGAACTCGCCGGTGCCGCCGGCGGCGAACAGCACGGTGGCGCCGTACGGCATCAGCCATTCCAGGCGCTGCGCATAGCCCTTGGGCTCGAAGCGCAGTTCACTGTCGAAATCGGTGAGGGGGAAGGACAGCAGGCCCGAGGAGAGGGCCGTCTTCAGTTCGGAGGGGGACATGCGGATTCCGGCGAAAGAGGTACGACATCATACGACCTGGTCCGACGTCGGTTCCTAATTCCGACTCCGATGCAGTGTTTTAGCGCTGCTCCGCCAGCCGCTTGCGCCGCTCCCGGCTGTTGGCCAGGTGGGTGCGCATGGCCGCGCGCGCCGCTTCCGGGTCCTGCCGCGAGATCGCGTCCACGATGTTCTCGTGTTCGGCGTTCACGCGCCGCAGGTAGGCCTGGCGCTCCGGCGTCAGCGGCCCGGGCTCGAGCCGGGCGCGCGGGATCATCATCCCGCCCAGCGTCGCCATCAGGTCCACGAAGTGATGGTTCTGCGTCGCTTTCGCGATCTCCAGGTGGAACTGGAAGTCGGGGCCGACCGCGTCCCGCCCTTCCTCGAGCGCCGAGGTGAAGGCCCGCAGCGCATGGCGCAGGGTGTCCAGGTTCTCCGGCGTGCGGCGCATGGCTGCCAGCGCGGCGCTCTCGGTCTCGACGCCGATGCGCAGTTCCAGCACGGCGATGACGTCCTGCAGCGTGCCCAGCTGGTCGGGCGAGATGCGGAAGGTGGTGGCGTCGCCCATGCCGACGACGAAGGTGCCGACGCCGTGCCGCGTGGCCACCAGGCCGGCGGCCTGCAGGCGCGAGATGGCTTCGCGCACCACGGTGCGGCTGACGCCGAACTCCTCCATGATGGCCGCCTCGGTCGGCAGCTTCTCGCCCGGCGCCAGCGAGCCGTCCCTCACGCGGCCGCCCAGCGTGTCGACCAGGTCATGGGCCAGCCCGCGGGGGCGGCGACGGACCACTTCATTCATCGGGTAAACCCTCTCTGGCCGGCAGCGACGGCATGCCCATACTTGTACGACGACTGATGAGAGATGACAAGCATTTTCGCCGCACTGTAGCAGGCGCCCCAAGGACGACATGACCCCAGCCCCTTCCACCCCGGCCCTCGGCCGCCTGCTGCTGACCGGCGCCGCCGGCGCCCTGGGCCAGCAACTGCGCCCGCGGCTGCGGCCCCGATGCACCCTGCTGCGCGTGAGCGACGTCGCCGCGATGGCGGCCGCCGCGCCGGGAGAAGAGGTGGTGCAGGCGGCGCTGGAAGACCAGCCCGCCATCCATGCGCTGCTCCAGGGCATCGACGCCGTCGTCCACCTCGGCGGCATCTCGACCGAGCAGGCTTTCGAGCCCGTCCTGCAGGCCAACATCATCGGCGTGTACAACCTGTACGAGGCCGCGCGCCGGCATGGCGTCAAGCGCATCGTCTTCGCCAGCTCCAACCACGTCACCGGCTTCTACCGGCAGGACGAGGTGATCGATGCGACGATGCCGGTGCGGCCGGACGGCTACTACGGGGTGTCCAAGGCCTTCGGCGAGAACCTCTCGCGCTTCTACTTCGACCGCTACGGCATCGAAACCGTCTGCCTGCGCATCGGCTCCTCCTTCCCCGAGCCGAAGGACCGCCGGATGCTGGCCACCTGGCTCAGCTACGACGACCTGGAGCGGCTGGTGGTTGCCAGCTTGACCGCGCCCGTCGTCGGCCACAGCATCGTCTACGGCATGTCCGACAACGCCAGGACCTGGTGGGACAACACCCCGGCGCGCCACATCGGCTTTCGCCCGCAGGACAGCTCGGAGCCTTACCGCGCGGCGCGCGAGGCGGCGCAACCCACGCTGGACCTGCAGGACCCGGCGGTCCTGCTCCAGGGCGGCGCCTACGTGCGCATGGGCCCCTACGAATAACCCCCGGCCGCAAAGCCAACCGTGAACCCCAAGGAGACAAGCATGCAGAAGCGTCGTCACATCATCCAGCTCGCCGCGGCCGCGGCCATGGCCGGCGCGGCCTGGTCCGCCGCCGCGCAAGGCACCATCACGCTCAAGGCGTCCGACGTGCACCCCGCCGGCTACCCCAACGTGGTGGCCATCGAGAACCTGGGCAAGAAGCTCGAGACCGCGACCAAGGGCCGCATCAAGCTGCAGATGTTCCCCGGCGGCGTGCTGGGCAGCGAGAAGGAAGTGGTGGAGCAGACGCAGGTGGGCGCCATCCAGATCGCCCGCATCTCGCTGGGCGTGCTCGGCCCCGTGGTGCCGGACGTCAACGTCTTCAACATGCCGTTCGTCTTCCGCGACGAGGCGCACATGCGCAAGGTCATCGACGGCCCGATCGGCGCCGAGATCCTGGAAAAGATCACCAACAGCCCGGCGCGCCTGGTGGCCCTGGGCTACATGGACTCCGGTTCGCGCAGCCTGTACACCAAGAAGCCGGTGCGCAAGCCCGAGGACCTGAAGGGCCAGAAGATCCGCATGATGGGCAACCCGCTGTTCGTCGACACGATGAACGCCATGGGCGGCAACGGCATCTCGATGGGCCACACCGAGGTCTTCGGCGCGCTGCAGACCGGCGTGATCGACGGCGCCGAGAACAACCCGCCGACGCTGTTCACCTCCAACCAGTACACCACCGTCAAGTACTACACGCAGACCAACCACCTGATCATCCCGGAGATCTTCGTGATGTCGAAGGTGACCTGGGACAAGCTGTCGAAGGACGAGCAGGCGCTGGTGAAGAAGTTCTCGCGCGAGGCGCAGATGGAGCAGCGCGGCCTGTGGGACAAGAGCGTCGCCGAGTACACCGGCAAGCTCAAGGCGGCGGGCATCGAGTTCATCAACACCGACACCAAGCCCTTCTACGACGCCACGGCGCCGGTGCGCGCCAAGTACGGCGCGCAGTTCACCTCGCTGATGCAGCGCATCAACGACGTCAAGTAAGGCTTCCCGCAACCGACCGGCCGCCTGCCCGCGCAGGCGGCCTTTTCACGGAACCGCCATGACCCATCCCGTCGTCCGCCTGCTGGACGCGCTGTACCTCGCCTGCATCTGGATCGCCGGCGTGGCGCTCATGGTGATGTGCCTCGTCATCCCGGTCGGCGTCGTCGCCCGCTACGTCTTCGGCTTCGGGGCGCAATGGCCGGAGCCCATCGCCATCCTGATGATGGTGGTGTTCACCTTCTTCGGCGCCGCAGCCGCCTATCGGGCCGGCGCGCACATCGCGGTGCAGATGCTGACGGACCGCCTGCCCCGCGTCCTGCAAGCAGGCTGCTCCTGGATCGTGCACCTGGCGATGCTGGCCGTCAGCGGCTTCGTCGTGGTGTGGGGCTTCCAGCTGGTGCAAGGCATGATGGGCCAGACCATCAGCGAGCTGCCGTGGCTGCCGGTGGGCGTGACCTACCTCGCGCTGCCGCTGGGCAGCCTGGTCACGGTGCTGTTCGTGCTGGAGCACATGGTGTTCGGCTCGCAGCACCACCGGCCGATCTGCACCTTCGACCACGAGCCCGGCATCGCGGAGGAGGCCATCTGATGGACACGTTCGTCCTGCTCGGAAGCTTCTTCCTGTTCATGATCGTCGGCGTGCCGGTGGCCTATGCGCTGGGGCTGGCGGCGCTGGCCGGCGCGCTCTGGATGGAGCTGCCGCTGGATGCGGTGATGATCCAGATCGCCTCCGGCGTCAACAAGTTCTCGCTGCTGGCCATCCCCTTCTTCGTGCTGGCCGGCGCCATCATGGCGGAAGGCGGCATGTCGCGCCGGCTGGTGGCCTTCGCAGGCGTGCTGGTGGGTTTCATCCGCGGCGGCCTGTCGCTGGTGAACATCCTGGCCTCCACCTTCTTCGGCGCGATCTCGGGCTCCTCGGTGGCCGACACGGCGTCGATCGGTTCGGTGCTGATCCCGGAAATGGAGCGCAAGGGCTATCCGCGCGACTTCGCCACCGCCGTCACCGTGAGCGGCTCGGTGCAGGCCATCCTGATCCCGCCCAGCCACAACGCGGTGATCTATTCGCTGGCGGCCGGCGGCACCGTCTCGATCGGGGCGCTGTTCATGGCGGGGGTGCTGCCGGGGCTGCTGCTCGGCCTGACGCTGGCGGCCCTGTGCCTGGTCATCGCCAGGAAGCGCAACTTCCCCAAGGGCGAGGTGATCCCGCTGAAGCAGGCGCTGCGCATCTGCGTCGAGGCGCTGTGGGGCCTGGCCACGCTGTTCATCATCCTGGGCGGCATCCTCACCGGCGTGTTCACCGCCACCGAGTCGGCTTCCATCGCGGTGGTGTGGGCCTTCTTCGTCACGATGTTCATCTACCGCGACTACAAGTGGCGCGAGCTGCCCAGGCTGCTGCACCGGACGGTCAAGACGGTGTCGATCGTGATGATCCTGATCGGCTTCGCGGCGGCCTTTGGCTACCTGATGACGCTGATGCAGATCGGACATGGCGCCGCTGATCCTGATCCTCACGCCCATCCTGCTGCCGATGGTGGTGAAGCTCGGCGTCGACCCGGTGCATTTCGGCATGATCATGATGGTGAACCTCGGCATCGGTCTGCTGACGCCCCCCGTCGGCGCGGTGCTCTTCGTGGGCAGTGCCGTCGCCAAGCTGAAGATCGAGGTGGTGGTGAAGGCGCTCTACCCGTTCTTCGGCGCGCTGCTGCTGGTGCTGGCGCTCGTGACCTACGTGCCCGCCATCTCGCTGTGGCTGCCCAACCTGATGTTCAAGTGAGCGCCGCCATGAAGCCGCGCGTGCTGCTCACCCACGGGGAAACGGCCCGCCGCTACTACTACGGGGCGAGGGCGCTGGCGGCACTGCAGGAGATCGCGGAGGTGCGGCTGAACCCTGGCGAGGAGCCACTGATCGGCGACGCATTGGTAGATGCCGCGCGCGACTGCCGGGTGATCATCAGCGACCGGCAGGCCGCCGCGCCCGCCACGCTGTTCGCGCAATTGCCCGGCCTGGCGGTGTTCCAGCGCTGCGCGGTCGACGTGCGCAACGTGGACATTCCTGCGGCCAGCGCCGCTGGCATCCTGGTGACGCACGCCAGCCCCGGCTTCGCCAATTCGGTCGCCGAGTGGATCGTCGGCGCGATGATCTCGCTGGCCCGCTACCAGGCCGCTGCCGTGCATGCCTATCGCAGCGGCGTGCCGCCGGTGGTGCGCATGGGCCGCGAACTGCGCGGCGCGACGCTCGGCATCATCGGCTACGGCGTCATCGGCCGCAGGCTCGGCGAGCTGGGCGCGGCCCTGGGCATGCGCGTCGTCGTGAGCGATCCTTTCGCCGGCGCCGTGGATGCGCCGGCCACGCTGCTGCCGCTGGAGCAACTGCTGCCCCAGGCCGACCACGTGGTGTGCCTCGCGCCGGCCAACGCCCAGACCGAGAACCTGATGGACGCCGGCCGCTTCGCCGCCATGAAGCCGGACGCCTTCTTCATCAATGCCTCGCGCGGCGAGCTGGTGGACGAGGCGGCGCTGCTGCAGGCGCTGGACGCCGGGCGGCTGGCAGGCTGTGCGATGGACGTCGGTCGGGCGCCGGACCAGATGCCGTCACCGGCGCTCGCGCGCCATCCGCTGGTGCTGGCCACGCCCCACATCGCGGGGCTCACGCCGGAGGCGGCGGAACACCAGTCGCGCGAAACCGTGGCACAGTTGGCCGAACTGCTGGCCGGCCGCATGCCTGTCGGCGCGCTCAACCCGGCGCAGGCGACGCGCCTGCACCTTCTCCATGCAGCCTGAGGTGACCGGATGAATGCCCCCGACGGCGCCAGCGCGCGCTTCGAACCCAGCTCCCGCTATCCCGACCCGCGCATCGAGGTGCTCGACGAGCGCTTCCTCAAGCTGCGCCTGTTCAGTGCTTCGGTGGAACGGCTGGCCACGGGACTGCGCTGGGCCGAGGGGCCGGTGTGGTTCGGCGACGGCCGCTACCTGCTGGTCTCCGACATTCCCAACAACCGCATCGTGCGCTGGGACGAAGCGTCGGGCGCGCTCAGCGACTTCCGCGCGCCGTCGAACAACGCCAACGGCAACTTCCGTGACCGGCAGGGCCGGCTGCTGACCTGCGAGCACCTGGCGCGCCGCGTCACGCGCACCGAATACGACGGCAGCCTCACGGTGCTGGCGGACCGCTACGAAGGCAAGCGCCTGAACTCTCCCAACGACATCGTCTGCGCGCGCGACGGCAGCGTGTGGTTCACCGACCCGAGCTTCGGCATCTCCGGCTACTGGGAGGGCGAACCGGCGGAGGCCGAATTGCCGCACGCGGTGTACCGCATCGGGCCCGATGGCAAGCTGCAGCAGGCGATCACCGACCTGCAGGCGCCCAACGGCCTGGCGTTCTCACCCGACGAGAAGATCCTGTACGTGGTGGAGAGCCGCGCCGTCCCGCATCGCCGCATCTGGGCGTATGACCATGCGGCCGACGGCAAGTTGGGCAACAAGCGGATCGCCGCCGATGCCAAGGGGCCGGGCGCGTTCGACGGCTTTCGCGTCGACGTCGAGGGCAACCTGTGGTGTGGCTTCGGCAGCAATGGATCGGTGGGTGCCGACCTCGAGGCGCTGGATGGCGTGCGCGTGTTCGCGCCCGACGGCACCGCCATCGCGCACATCCATCTGCCGGAGCGGTGCGCGAACGTCTGCTTCGGCGGCAGGCACCGCAACCGCCTGTTCATGGCGGCGAGCCATTCGATCTATGCGTTGTATGTGAATACGCAGGGGGCGGTGTAAGGGACGGATCACCGGGGTTCGGCTTCGCGCTCACCGCCGGCCTACGAGAACCCGGGCCTCCGTAGGCCGGCGGTGAGCGGCGAAGCCCGAACCCCGGTGAGCACCCCGACACTCACAACGCAAGTTCCGCCAGCTTCAACGCCCCCTCGAAACTCCGCGCCACCGCGATGAACACATTGGTGTGGCAAAAGAGCGCGTCGAAGACGCCGCTGGCTTGCGCCAGTTGCGCGTCCCGCAAGCCGGCCCACGCCCGCGGCAGATCGCGCCGCGCTTCGAACGATTCCGCCTTCACGGGCACCGTCCGCAGCACGTAGCGCTCGCCCTGGTCGTCCGACTCCGGGTACAGCACGAACAGCACTTCCGGCATCTCGTCCAGCACGACCTTCGTCCAGGGCATCCCGCCCTCGGCCAGGTGCAGCACCCGGCCACCCAGCAGGCGTGGCGCCGCGCGAACGCGGTCCGCGGCCAGCTCCTGGCCCACGCGCCGCAACACCAGTCGCTGCAGGTAGCGCTGCACCATCGCCATCGCTTCGCGGAACCGCTCCAGCTGCAGCGCGCCGCGTGCTTCGGTCGAGAGACCTTGTTCCTCGATCCAGGTGCTGTTCAAGGCGGCCACCTGGCTGGACAGGCCGAAAACGCCGGGCGCCACCATCGCCGCGCCGGTGTCCACCATGTCGAGGTAGCGCACCAGCGAAGCGTCGAGGTCGGCGGCGATGCCGGCGATCGCCGCATCGCCCAGCGGAGCGCCCATGGCAGTCGCGACTTGGCGCACATACGCGGCGCCGTATTCACGCCAGACCAGGCCGGCGCTGGCATAGCCCTCGCCGCCCTCGCGCGCGCCGTCGAAGCCGCGCTGGTGATGGTCGAAGCGGCCACGCGCCGCGTCCCATTCGCCGCCCACGTCCACCGCGAAATCGGCCTCGGCGATCAGCGCCATGTCGCGCGTGCGGGCCAGGGTGTGGTCCGGGTGCAGCGCGGCCAGCACGGCAACGCCGAACACGTCGTCGGCGTGGAAGGAGCCGCTGTGGGTGAGGATGCGCATCGTCACGAGAGCAGGTCGCGCAGGGTGCGGGCCACCACCTTGGTGGCACGCCGCAGGTCTTCCAGGTGCAGGCGCTCGTCGGCGCGCTTGGCGTTCGATTCCAGCACCGTCCGCGGCCCCGCGCCGTAGATGACGGCCGGCACGCCCGCTTCGCCATAGAGGCGGGCGTCGGTGTACAGCGGCGTGCCCATGGCGGGGATGTCCTGGCCGAACAGCTCGCGTCCGTGCTTCTGGATGGCGGCCACCAGCGGCTGGTTGCCGGGCAGCGGCTGCAGCGGCCGGGCCAGCAGGATCCGGCGGATCTCCACCGTGATGCCGGGGCAGCCGGCGGCGGCATCTTCGATCACCTTGCGGATGGCCGCCTCCACTTCCACCGGGTTCTCCTCGGGGATCATGCGGCGGTCCAGCTTGAACACCACCTTGCCCGGCACGACGTTGGTGTTGGTCCCGCCTTCGATGCGGCCGACGTTCAGGTAGGGATGCGTGATGCCCGCGACGCGCGAGGTGACCTGCTGGTACATCGCGTTCTGGCCGTACAGCACGTTCAGGATCCGCACCGCGCCCTGCAGGGCGTCGACGCCGGTGGACGGGATGGCGGCGTGCGCCATCTTGCCGTGCACCGTCACTTCGAGCTGCAGGCAGCCGTTGTGCGCGGTCACCACCTCGTAGCTGAAGCCGGCGGCGATCACCAGGTCCGGCCTGGTCAGCTTCTTCTTCAGCAACCAGCCCGGGCCGAGCTCGCCGCCGAATTCCTCGTCGTAGGTGAAGTGCAGTTCGACGTTGCCCTTCAGATTGGCCTGCAGCGATTCGAGCGCGCGCACGGCGAAGGTGAAGCTGGCGAAGTCGCTCTTGCTCACCGCCGCGGCGCGGCCGTAGAGCATGCCGTCCTCGACCACCCCGCCGTACGGGTCCTTCGTCCAGCCCTCGCCGGGCGGGACCACGTCGCCGTGGGCGTTCAGGGCGATGGTGCGACCCGGCGCGTAATGGCGGCGCACCACCACGTTGGTGATGGACTGCAGGCCCTGCGCCTGCACTTCGTCCTGCGGCACCGGGTACATTTCGGCCTGCATGCCGAAGGCCTTCAGCAGGTCGACGGTGCGGTCGGCGTGCGGCGTGTTGTTGCCAGGGGGCGTGTCGGTCGGAACCCGCACCAGCTCCTGCAGGAAGCGCACCTCCTCGTCGAAGTGCGCGTCGATCCACGCATCCAGTTTGTCGTAATCGCTCATCGTTCGCTTTCCAGTTCGGCCGCCAGCTCGTGCAGCAGGTGGCGGAAGGCCTCCACCAGCAGCTGCATGTCGTCGCTGGTGGTGGATTCCAGGGGGTTGTGGCTGATGCCGGAGTTCTGCCCGCGCACGAACAGCATCGCTTGCGGCATCACCTCGTGCAGCTTCATCGCGTCGTGGCCGGCGCCGCTGGTCATGCGGTAGGGCGGGATGCCGAGCGCCTGCACCGCGCGCTCCCACCGGGCCTGCCAGGCCGGCGCGCTGGGCGCGGCGGCGGCGCGCATCGTTTCCTCCACCGCGTAGCGCACGCCGCGCCGCTCGCAGATCTCCTTGAGCTTCGCCAGCACGTCGCCGACCATCGCGTCGCGCTGCGGGTCGTTCGGCGCCCGCAGGTCCAGCGTGAAGATGCAACGCCCGGGGATGACGTTGGTGGATCCGTTCGGCACCTCGAGGATGCCGATGGTGCCGACCGAATCGCCATCCCGCTTCGCGCGCTGCTCGACGAACAGCGCCAGCTCCGCGACCGCGACCGCGGCGTCGCGCCGGCTGTGCATCGGCGTCGTCCCGGCGTGGCTGGCCATGCCGGTCACTTCGCACAGGTAGCGCACGCCGCCGTTGATGGAGGTGACGACGCCCAGCGGGATGTCGAGCTCGTTGAGCACCGGACCTTGCTCGATGTGCACTTCCACGAAACCCAGGTAGCGCGCCGGGTCGCGCCGCAACTGGGCTATCGCTTCCACCGACGCCGGCAGGCCGGCATGGCGCATCGCCTCGCGCATCGTGATGCCCTGCGCGTCCTTCTGGTCCAGCCAGGCCGGTTTGAAGTGCCCGATCAAGGCGCCGGAGCCGAGGAAGGTGGCCTTGTAGCGCTGCCCTTCCTCCTCGGCGAAGCCAACCACCTCGATGCCGAAGGGCAGGCGCCGGCCGGCCCGCGCGAGTTCGCGCACGCAGGCCATCGGCGTGAAGATGCCCAGGCGCCCGTCGTACTTGCCGCCGTTGCGCACGGTGTCGTAGTGGGAGCCGGTGAGGAGGTAGCGCCCCCACCCCCGCCCTCCCCCAGTGGGGGAGGGAGCCGGATGGTATTTGCCGACTACGTTCCCCACCGCATCGATCTCCACCTCATCGAATCCGCATTCGCGCATGTCCTCGGCGATCTGCCGCGCGGCGGCGCAGTGGGCGTCGGTGAGGTAGGTCACCGTCAACTGGCCGCGCTCGGCGTAGCCGGGGTCGCTGTGCTGCGCCAGCTTCTCCTGCCAGTCCCAGACCAGGTTGCCCAGCGTCGGCTCCACGCCGAACTTGTC
>JAJTCN010000122.1 GCA_021323335.1 Ramlibacter sp. | reverse complement strand
CCAGAACTCGGTGCAGCTGCACGGCGGCATCGGCGTGACCGACGAATACCTGGGCAGCCACTACTTCAAGAAGCTCACGCAGCTGGAGATGGTCTACGGCGACACGCTGTACCACCTGGGCGAAGTGTCCGAGCGCATGCAGGACACGGCGGGGGTGTTTGCATGAGCACGCGGCGAACCTTCCTCACCGCCACCGGCGCGCTGGCCCTCACGGCCTGCGCGACCAACCCGTTCGCCACGGAGCGCCCGCCGATCGTCTTCGTCCACGGCAATGGCGATTCGGCGTCGATCTGGCAGAGCACGCTCTGGCGCTTCGAGTCCAGCGGCTGGCCGCGCGAGCGCCTGCATGCGATCGACCTGCCCTACCCGCTGGCACGCGACGTCGACGCGAACCCGCAGCCGGGCCGCACTTCCACCGCGGAACACATGGCCTTCCTGAAGGCCGAGGTCGAGAAAGTGCTGCGGGCCACCGGTGCGCGCCAGGTGGTGCTGATGGCCAACTCGCGCGGCGGCTATGCGGTGCGCAACTACATCCAGAACGGCGGCGGCGCGGCCACGGTGAGCCACGCCATCCTGGGCGGCACGCCGAACCACGGCGTCTGGCATTCCATCCCGGGCATGCCGGACGGCAGCGAGTTCGCCGGCGCCGGCCCCTTCCTGACGATGCTCAACGCGCCGAAGAACGCCAACGGCGACGAGGTGACCGGCCCGGTGCGATGGCTCACCATCCGCTCCAACGACAACGACAAGTTCGCGCAACCGGACGGCACCTGGATCGGCCGGCGCGGCACGCCGACCGGCGTCACCTTCGACGGCCCGCAACTCAAGGGCGCCACCAACGTGGTGCTGCCGCGGGTGGACCATCGCGAGACGGCGTTTTCGGCCGCGGCTTTCGACGCGGCCTATCGCTTCATCGTTGGCGAGGAGCCGGAGACGCTGGAGATCCAGGCGGAACGGCGCGTCGTGCTGAACGGCAAGGTCACCGGCCTGGGCCTGCGGCCCACGGACCCGGCCAGCGGCAACTTCGCCAACAACCTGCCGCTGCCCGGCGCGCGGCTGGAAGTGTTTGCCATCGACCCGGCGACGGGCGAGCGCCGCGGCGGCCCGGTGCACACGCGGGTGGTGGATGCTTCCGGCCTGTGGGGCCCGTTCACCACGGATGCGATGACGCACCACGAGTTCGTGATCACCGCCGCCGGCTACGCCACCACGCACATCCATCGCAGCCCGTTCCCGCGCGGCAGCAACCTGGTGCACATGCGGCCGGAGCGCATCCCCGCGGCCGACCAGGCCGGCCCTTCGCTGGTGATCATGAACCGGCCGCGCGGTTACCTGGACCCGACCCGCGATCGCATGGCGTTCGACGGCGTCACGCCGCCGCCCGGCGCGGTGCCCGGCGCCGGCGTGTCGAGCTCGCGCATGAAGCCCGCCGGCGCGCCGCGCGCGGTGGTGGCGGAGTTCAATGGCGAGCGCGTGATCGGCCGGACGTGGCCGACGGCGGGGAATGAGGTGACGGTTCTGGAATTGACGTTTTAACCATCATTCCCGCGAAGGCGGGAATCCAGGGCATTGAAGAAAGCGGCCTCGGCCGCTTTTCTCTTGGGAGCCCTGGGCCCCCGCCTTCGCGGGGGTGACGGAATGCCCTACCCCCCGTTCCGCTTCAACCACGCCGTCATCTCGTCGATCTCGCGCTGCTGCGTCGTGATGATCTCCTGCGCGAGCTTGCGCTGCTGTGCATCCTTGCCATCGCGCAACTGGATCTGCGCCATCTCGATGCCCGAGCGGTGGTGCTCGATCATGCCCAGCACGAACGCCTTGTCCGGGTCGGCGCTCTTCGGCGCCATCGGCGCCCCGTGGCCACCGGCCGACGCCGCCGGGGCCGCCCCGTGCGGCCGTTCCGGATCGGGCGTGTGCGTGGCGCGGAGGTCGGCCGGCGCGTTGTTCGTCGCCGCCACGCCGGAGCGGCCATCCGCGCCGTACAGCACGCGGTGCAGTCCCCAGTAGCTCATGGCGAAGACGGCCATGGTGGCGACCAGCGTCACGGGAATCGCGGCCAGCGTGCGCCGCAGCGCGAAGCGCACCTGCGGCGTCGGGTCGGCAAAGATGATGACGATCACCGCCATGATCAGCGCGTGGCCCACCAGGTCGAGCCGGCCGAAGGGGTAGACGGCCATGTTGAAGATGACGAACAGCGCGGCCGCCGAACTCCGGCGGATCAGCGCCGTCCACAGCAGGCCGAAGCCCATGGTGAACTCCGCCACGCCCGCCATCGGGATGAAGACGTCGCGTGGCATGCCGAAGGTGAGGAAGGGCTTTTCCTCCACCAGCGGATAGAACCAGTCCGGGTACGCGAATTTCTCCAGGCTGGACCACATCAGCGCGATGGCCACACCCCAGCGCAGCACCACGAAGCGCCACCGGTTCCATTCCGGGTTGCTGGACGCCGCCAGCACCAGGTACGCGGCCACGCCGACGCCCAGCGCCAGGTAGTCGAGCAGGTGGAACAGCTCGTACTGCGTCAGCGCCATCAGCCACAGGCCGATGATGCCGGCGGCGGCCAGCGGCATGGTCTTGCGCGAGAACACCAGCGCCGCGATCAGCAATTGCACCCACGACACCCACTCGTAGGGCGATTTCAGGTCGGGCGTGAGGTACACGCCGCCCACCGCGAAGATCGCCACGAAGAAGGCGGCGATCACGAAGCGCATGAAGTCGTCGCCGCGCGCCCACAGCGGGCCGCTCACCTTGTCGAAGCCCGCCAGGATGCCCATGCCCAGGCGCGTCCGCTCGATCGCGCGGGCGGCCAGGAAGAAGACGAGCACCAGCCCGACGCCGATCCAGAACCAGCGGTCCGTCAGCGTTTCCATGATTTGCTGCGGCGGCGCCTCGACGATGTAGGGCGCGAACCACTTGACGTGGGCATGGGCCACGAAAGGCGCGCCGGCGAGGGAAATGGCGGTGGCGATCCGGGCCGCCGGAACGCGGCTGCGGCAGGTGGGTGCGAAATTCATGGGGAAATTCTGCCGTCTTGTTGCGGGCGACGGGGCATGCGGGCCGCGGCTCAGCTGTCGGGAGGCATGATTATGCCCAAACTGGCATAATCCTCTGGTATGCCAAAGGCCACGGTTCGCAAGCCACTCAAGTGGGTCGCATCGTCCAAGCGTGACCTGAATGCGATGCCTGACGATGTCAAGGATGTCTTCGGATACGCGATTGACCTCGCGCAAGCTGGTGGCAAGCACGTCGATGCCAAGCCGCTATCAGGCTTTGGGTCCGCGGGAGTCCTGGAGGTCGTGGAAGACAGGCAGGGCGACACATATCGTGCCGTGTACACGGTTCGCTTCGCTGGCTGGGTGTACGTCTTGCACTGCTTTCAGAAAAAGTCGAAGAGTGGGATCAAGACACCGCAGAAAGATATCGATTTGATCAAGGCCCGACTCAAGGCAGCGGAAACGGATTTTGAAGCCTGGAAGCAGGCGGCCAAAGGAGTACAGCGATGAATCAACCCAAGGAAGTCATTGAGGTCATCGAAAGCAGTGGAAATGTCTATGCTGACCTGGAATACGCCGACGCTGGCGAGATGCAGCGCAAGTCGCAGTTGGCTGCTGAAATCACCAAGGTCATCAAATCCCGGCGACTGACGCAAACTCAAGCTGCCGAATTGCTGGGAATCGACCAATCCAAAGTGTCGCGGATCATGCGAGGTCAGTTCCGCGGGATTGGCGAAGCCAAGATGCTCGCGCTCGTGGCCAAGTTGGGCCGCGATGTGAAGATCGTTGTCGGTCCCGCTCGCCGACGCGCCGGGAAGATCGAGCTCGAGTTCGCTTGAGCGGTCTCGGCGCTAAGCGTCGTGCAGCCGCGAATTCTTCGGCAGGTGCTGCATCAGGAACTCCATCTGGTCCGCCAGGATGCGGCGGTTGCGCAGGATGAAGTCTTCCCACAGGCTGGGAACGTAGGGCGCATACAGCAGCGTCATGCCCGCCTGGTCCGGCGTGCGGCTGCCCTTGCGGTGGTTGCAGGCCCGGCAGGCCGTCACCACGTTCATCCAGTGGTCCTTGCCGTTCTGGGCGAAGGGGATGATGTGCTCGCGGGTCAGTTCTTCCTCGTCGTGCAGTTCGCCGCAGTAGGCGCAGACGTTGCGGTCGCGAGCGAACAGCTTGCCGTTGGTCAGGCCCGGCTTCAGGTCGAACGGGTTGATGTTCGGCACGCCCTTGGTGCCGATGATGCTGTTGACGGTGATGATCGACTGCAGGCCGCTGGCTGCATTGATCCCGCCGCGAAACCGGGCAACATCCGCCCCGGCCTCCCAGCGGACCTGGTCGGCGGCATAGTGCAGCACGGCCTGTTCCAGGGAAATCCAGGACTGCGGCAACCCCTGCGCGGACAGCTTCAAGACCTTCAAGCAACGCCTCCCATGGGACACGAAACTACGGCGCCGCCACGCCGCATGGCCGCGCGGCAGCGTGAGAGACAATATACCGTGTTTTCGTGATGCACTTGTTGCAGGCCATGCGTGCGTCGGCCTTTTGCCACGCGCGCGGCTTGCTATCAAAAAGATACCAGCTCCGATGCAGATCCTGCGAGGCTTCCACCACCCGACGATCGCGAAGGCGTGCGCCGTCACCATCGGCAACTTCGACGGCGTGCACCGCGGCCACCAGGCCATGCTGGCGCTGCTGAACAGCGAGGCGCGGCACCGCGGCGTGCCCAGCTGCGTGCTGACCTTCGAGCCGCACCCCCGCGACTACTTCGCGGCGCTGCACCGCAAGCCGGAGCTGGCCCCCGCCCGGGTGGCCACGCTGCGCGACAAGCTGACCGAGCTGGCCAAGTGCGGCGTCGACCAGACCGTGATCCTGAAGTTCGATGCGCGGCTTTCCAGCCAGCAGCCCGAGGCCTTCATCGCCGACGTGCTGGTCAACGGCCTCGGCGCGAAGTACGTGCTGGTCGGCGACGACTTTCGTTTTGGTTCGAAGCGGGCCGGCGACTACGCCATGCTGGACTCGGCGGGCAGCCGCCACGGCTTCGACGTGGCGCGGATGAACAGCTACGAGGTGCATGGCCTGCGGGTGTCCAGCTCGGCGGTGCGCGAGGCGCTGGCGCGCGGCGACATGGCGGGAGCGGCCGCGCTGCTGGGGCGGCCGTACAGCATCAGCGGGCACGTGGTGCATGGCCGCAAGCTCGGGCGCGACCTCGGTTTCCGCACCCTCAACCTGCGCTTTGCCCACTGGAAGCCGGCCGCCAGCGGCATCTTCGCGGTGCTGGTGCACGGCCTGGACCGCGGCCCGCTGGAGGGCGTGGCCAACCTCGGCATCCGGCCGTCGCTGGACCCGCGCGACGTCAACGGCGGGCGCGTCCTGCTGGAGACGCATTGCCTGCAATGGCCTGCCCATCTGGGCGGCGAAGGTGCCTACGGTAAAATCATCCGGGTGGAACTGCTGCACAAACTGCACGACGAGCTGCGCTACGACGGTCTCGATGCCCTGAAAGCCGGCATCGCGCGGGACTGCGACGCGGCGCGGGCGTTCTTCGCCTCCACCCACGCCGAAACCCGGCGGCAGACCACGCGCGACCGAATTTGATTCGTCGTTGCGGCCCTTCCCGGCCGCAACCCACGGCTCCCCGCTCATCCCGCTGGATTCCGGCTCGAGGCCGGAATGACGAATCCAAGGCATTTCCATGACCGACAAGACCGATTACCGCGCCACCCTCAACCTGCCCGACACGCCCTTCCCCATGCGCGGGGACCTGAACAAGCGCGAGCCCGGCTGGGTGAAGGAGTGGGAGGAGCAAGGCCTGTACAAGCGCCTGCGCGTGGCGCGCCAGGGGCGGCAGAAGTTCATCCTGCACGACGGCCCGCCGTACGCCAACGGCCAGATCCACATGGGGCATGCCGTCAACAAGGTGCTCAAGGACATGATCGTCAAGTCGCGCCAGCTCAAGGGGCTGGACGCGTCGTACATCCCTGGCTGGGACTGCCACGGGCTGCCGATCGAGAACGCCATCGAGAAGAAGTTCGGCCGCAACCTGCCGCGCGACGAAATGCAGGCCAAGAGCCGCGCCTTCGCCACCGAGCAGATCGGCATCCAGATGGCCGACTTCAAGCGGCTGGGCGTGCTGGGCGACTGGGAGCACCCCTACCGCACCATGGACTTCAGCAACGAGGCCGACGAGATCCGCGCGTTCAAGCGCGTGGTCGAGCGCGGCTTCGTCTATCGCGGGTTGAAGCCCGTGTACTGGTGTTTCGACTGCGGCTCCTCGCTGGCCGAGTTCGAGATCGAGTACGCCGACAAGAAGTCGCAGACGCTGGATGTGGCGTTCCAGGCGAACGAGGCTGAGAAAGTGGCTACGGCCTTCGGGGTGAAGGTAGCGGGCGATGACATCTTCGCCGTCATCTGGACCACCACCGCCTGGACCATCCCGGCCAACCAGGCGCTCAACCTCAACCCCGAGATCGTCTACGCGCTGGTCGACACGCCGCGCGGCAAGCTGATCCTGGCCGAGGTGCTGGTGGAAAAGGCGCTGGCCCGCTACAAGCTCGAAGGCAAGGTGCTGGCCACCACCCTCGGCAAGAACCTCGCCGGGCTGGAATTCCGCCACCCGCTGTACGACGTCGACGCCGGCTACAAGCGCCTGTCGCCGGTGTACCTGGCCGACTACGCTACCGCCGAAGACGGCACCGGCATCGTCCACTCCTCGCCCGCCTACGGCCTGGACGACTTCAACAGCTGCGTGGCGCACGGCATGAAGTACGACGACATCCTGAACCCGGTGCAGGGCAACGGCGCGTACGCACCCGACTTCGCGCTGTTCGGCGGCGAGCACATCTGGAAGGCGGTGCCGCACATCATCGACACGCTGGACAAGGCGGGCCGGATGTTCGCCACCGAGAACATCTCCCCTGCGCGACATGATCGCCGGCCGGCCCGACTGGTGCATCAGCCGCCAGCGCAGCTGGGGCGTGCCCCTGCCCTTCTTCCTGCACAAGGACTCCGGCGAGCTGCACCCCAGGACGATGGAGATCCTCGACCTGGCCGCCGACATGGTGCAGGCCGGCGGCATCGAGGCCTGGAGCAAGGCCACCACCGAGGAGATCTTCGCGAAGGCGGGCGTCGCAGCCGACGCGCCGCAGTACACCAAGAGCACCGACATCCTGGAGGTGTGGTTCGACTCCGGCACCACGCACACCACGGTGCTCAAGGGCTCGCACCCCGGCTCGGCGCATGCCGACGGCCCCGAGGCCGACCTGTACCTGGAAGGGCACGACCAGCACCGCGGCTGGTTCCACTCCTCGCTGCTGACCGCCTGCGCGATGTACGGCCGCGCGCCCTACCGCGGCCTGCTCACGCACGGCTTCACGGTGGACAGCAAGGGCATCAAGATGTCCAAGTCGCTGGGCAACGGCATCGAGCCGCAGCAGGTGAGCAGCAAGCTCGGCGCCGAGATCATCCGCCTGTGGGTGGCCGCCTCCGACTATTCGGGCGACATCGCCGGCGACGAGAAGATCCTCGCCCGCGTGGTGGACGCCTACCGCCGCATCCGCAACACGCTGCGCTTCCTGCTGGCCGCAGTTCCAGGCCGAGGTGCTGGCGCACTACGAGGTGTACGAGTTCCACCCGGTCGTGGCCAAGCTGCAGGTGTACTGCTCGGAAGACCTGGGCGCCTTCTACCTGGACGTCCTGAAGGACCGCCTGTACACCACGGCGCCCAAGTCGCTGGCCCGCCGCAGCGCCCAGACGGTGCTGTGGAACATCACGCACGCCATGCTGCGCTGGATGGCGCCTTTCCTCAGCTTCACGGCGGAGGAGGCGTGGAAGGTGTTCGGCAACTCCGAGTCGATCTTCATCGAGGAATACGCGGAGATCGGCAGCCCGGACAACGACTTGCTGGCGAAGTGGAACCGCATCCGCGAGATCCGCGACGTGGCCAACAAGGAGATCGAGGCGCTGCGCTCCGAGGGCAAGGTGGGCTCGTCGCTGCAGGCCAACCTGGTGGTCACCGCGGCTCCGGAAGACCACGCGCTGCTGGCCGGGCTGGGCGAAGACCTCAAGTTCGTCTTCATTGCTTCGGCGGTGGCGCTGGAACGCGGCGACGCGCTGGCCGTGCGCGCCGTGCCCAGCGCGGACGCGAAATGCGACCGCTGCTGGCACTGGCGGGCGGACGTCGGCGTCGATGCGCAGCATCCCGCCCTTTGCGGCCGTTGCGTCGCCAACCTGTTCGGACCGGGCGAACCCCGGGTGCACGCCTGATGGCTCGCGGAAACACCTTCTCCTCGCTCGGCGGCGGCGGCAGCCAGGGCAGCATGCTCCCCTGGCTGGGCCTGGCGCTCATCATCCTGATCGCCGACCAGTTCACCAAGGTGCTGATCCTCGGCTACTACCGGCTGGGCGACTCCACCACCATCACGTCGTTCTTCAACATCGTGCGGGCCCACAACACCGGTGCCGCCTTCTCCTTCCTGGCGTCGGCCGGCGGCTGGCAACGCTGGCTGTTCACCGGCATCGGGGTGGCGGCCACGCTGTTCATCCTGTACATGCTGCGCACGCACTCGGGCCAGAAGCTGTTCTCCTTCGCGCTGGCCTGCATCCTGGGCGGGGCCATCGGCAACGTGATCGACCGGGTGCTGTATGGCTACGTGGTGGACTTCCTGCAGTTCCACTGGCAGAACCGGTGGTACTTCCCGGCCTTCAACATCGCCGACAGCGCCATCACGGTGGGGGCGGTGAGCCTGATA
>JAJTCN010000121.1 GCA_021323335.1 Ramlibacter sp. | reverse complement strand
GGCGGGCCGCGGCCCGCCTCGCCCGTTTTCCGGGACACCGGCAGCAAGACCGGCGCCCACACCCTCAGAAGCAAGGCCGTTCCATGAAAACCTGGCACAAGATCCTGATCGCCCCCGGCATCGCCATCGCCTTCCTGCTGGCGTTCGGCGCCATCTCCTATTCGGCCGTGGCCGAACAGAACCGCGTGCTGGAGGACCTGACCCACCGGCGCATGGCCGGCGTCACCATCGTCGGCGACGCCGCCCAGGACATGAGCGAGGTGCACTCCAACGTGTACCGCCTGTTCACCTGGATCGCCAACCTGGACGAGGCGAAGATCAAGCAGGCCATCACCACGCAGCGGCAGAAGATCGACGCCGTCGCCGCTTCGCTGGCGAAGTACCGCGCCGAAGACCACGTGACGGAGTCCGAGCGCAAGGCGCTGGACGCGGTGCTTCCCATGGTGGCGAAATACCGCAAGCTGGCCGACGACGCCATCGACATCAGCTCGATCGAAGTGGCGATGGGGGCGATGGCCATGCAGGGCGCCGACTACCACTTCCAGGCCATGCTGAAGGAACTGGACAAGCTGGTGGCGATCGAGAAGCAGCTGGCCCGGGAAAGCTACGAAGCCGCCGCCGCGAGCTCGCGCCGGATGCTCATGCTGCTGGCCTCCATCCTGCTGGTCGCCACGGTGGTGTCCATCGCGGTGGCGCTGGTCATGAGCCGCGCGATCGTGCGGCGCCTCGACGTGGCGATCGACGCCGCCAAGCGGATCGCCGGCGGCGACCTGGCGACCGAGGTCGCCGCGGGCAAGGGCACCGACGAGACGGCGGACCTGCTGCGCGCGCTGGAAGCCATGACCCGGAACCTGCGGCGCCTGGTTTCCGAGGTGTCGGGCAGCGCGCATGCGGTGGCCGACACCAGCGCGCAGATCGCCCAGGGCAACCTGGACCTGTCGCAGCGCACCGAGGAGCAGGCCTCCACCCTGGAGGAAACGGCGAGCCAGATGGAGGAGCTGACGTCCACGGTGACGCAGAACGCCGACAACGCCCGCCAGGCCAGCCAGATGGCCGCCGATGCCGCCGACGTGGCCCGCAAGGGTGGCGACGTGGTCGGCCAGGTGGTCCACACCATGAGCGGGATCTCCGATTCGTCGCGCAAGATCGCCGACATCATCGGCGTGATCGACGGCATCGCGTTCCAGACCAACATCCTCGCGCTGAATGCGGCGGTGGAAGCGGCGCGCGCCGGCGAGCAGGGCCGCGGCTTCGCCGTGGTTGCCGCGGAAGTGCGCAGCCTCGCCCAGCGCAGCGCCACCGCCGCCAAGGAAATCAAGGGCCTCATCGCCGACTCGGTGGGCAAGGTGGACGCCGGCTCCCGGCTCGTGGGCAATGCAGGCACCACGATGAACGAGATCGTGCAGTCGGTGCGCAAGGTCAGCGACATCATTGCCGAGATCGCCGCCGCGAGTCAGGAACAGAGCGCCGGCATCGAGCAGGTGAACACCGCCGTGACGCAGATGGACCAGGTGGTGCAGCAGAACGCATCGCTGGTCGAGGAAGCGACCGCGGCCACCGAGTCGATGCGCGAGCAGGCCGGGTCGCTGCTGCAAAGCGTGTCGCGGTTCCGGCTGCAGCAGGACGGCTCGGGCCAGCCGTCGGCGCGTTCCCACCAGGCGCCGGCCGTGCACGAAGCGCCGCACCCGGCGCCCGAACGCATCAACGTGCGGCCGGCCGCCCCGCAATTGCCCCCCGCCTATGCGGGAGTGCTGGCCGCTGCCCACGCCAACACGCCTGGCAAGGCCAACGGGAGCTGGCAGCAGTTCTGAGCCGGGTCAGCCTGCGCCGCGCGCGGCGCGCCGGCGCAGCGCCAGCGCGAATCCGGCACCGGCCAGCGGCATCGCCACGGCAGGCACCAGCAGCAGCGCGGCGGGGCCCGCATGGTCGAAGGCGAAGCCGGCGAGCGTGACGCCGATGGCCTGGCCGGTGAACAGGCACGAGGCGAAGACGGCCATGGCGCTGCCGCGCGCCGCCGGCACCATCTGCGTGGCGTTCGTCTGCAGCGTGTTGTGGAACAGGTAGGTGGCGAAACCCATGGCGAGCGCCACCGGCGCCGCGATCCACCCGACCGGCATCCAGTGGAAGGCGACGAAGCCCGCACCCATCCCGATGCCGCCCGTCCACACCATGCGCTGCTCGCCCAGCCGGCGCACGATGGGCCGCGCCGCCATGGCGTACAGGAGTCCCCCGACGGCATACAGCGCGATCATGGCGGAGGCGCTGGACAGCGCCAGGCCGAAGCGCTGGTGCAGGTACGCGGGCAGGAAGGCCATCGGGCCGAGCAGGAAGACGCCTTCGGCCAGCGCCGCGGCGAGCACGACCCGGGCCCACGGGACGGCGACGACGGCGGCCAGCTGCCGGGCAAAGCCGAAGACGCCGGCGGTGCGCACGGGCGGCGCCGACGGGATGCGCCGCAGGCGCACCAGCAGCAGCGCGCCGATGGCGACGTAACCGACCGCCAGCGTGCCGAACGCGCCGCGCCAGCCCCAGCCGGAGTCCGCGAACAGGCCGCCGGCCAGCTGGCCGGCCATCATCCCCGACAGCGTTCCCATCAACAGCCGCGCCAGCGTGGCCTGGCGCTGCTCGTAGGGCACGGCATCCCCCACCCATGCCATGCCCAGCGGGATGACGCCCGCGGCGCTGAGGCCCCAGGCGATGCGCAGCGCCACCAGCGCGTCGAAGCCGGTCGCCAGCGCGCAGGCCGCGGCGCCGACCGCGGACGCGAACAGCGCGGCGCAAACCAGCCTGGCCTTGCCATAGCGGTCGCCGAGCGGCCCGAAGCCCAGCTGCGCCACGCCGTAGGCGATGGAGAAAGTCAGGACGACGCGGCCGGCCGTGCCGGGGGTGATGTCGAAATCGGCGGCCAGCCGCGGCAGCAGGCCGTCGCAGATGCGCAGGGCGGCGCCGCTGAAGAACGCGGCCAGCGACAGCAGCGTGATGGCCGCGCGGGTGGCGGCTGGCGTTGCGGGGGTGGTGGGGGGAGCGGGTTCGGGAGCAGGGGGCACGCGGAATCGTACATCGCCGCATCCCGGCATCGACCTCTTCCTACGAGCACCGGCGCGTGGCCGGGCGACGATGGGTCCAGCAAAGAACACCACCACCGCCATGAACCTCCCGCGCGTCCTGCTCACCGCCGATGACCACCCCCTGCAGGTCTACGTCGCCCGTACCGAGGAGGAGCGTGCCCTCGGCCTGATGCACCGGCGCGAGCTGCCCGAGGACGAGGGCATGCTCTTCATCTGCGACGAGTGCGCCGTGCAGACCTTCTGGATGAAGGACACGCCGCTGCCGCTTTCCATCGCCTTCCTCGACGACGACGGCACCATCCTGAAGATGGCCGACCTGCAGCCGCACGACCTGGAAGGGGAGTCCTCCGACCACCCGGTGCGCTACGTGCTGGAGATGAACCAGGGCTGGTTCGACCAGCGCGGCATCGCCGAGGGCTGCCGCATCACCGGGCCGGTGTTCCTGCCTGCATACAGCGGCTGACGGCGGCGATCACCGCCTCGGGCTGGTCGCGGTGCGGCGAGTGGCCGCAGGCGGGCAGTTCCAGCAATTGCGCCTGCGGCACGCGCCGCGCGATGCCGCGGACTTGTTCCAGCGTGCCGTACTCGTCGTCCAGGCCCTGGATGGCCAGCAGCGGGCAGCGGATCGCGCCGAGCCCGGCTTCGATGTTCCAGCCGCGAAACGCCGCGTCCAGCCACACGTCGTTCCAGCCGTAGAAGGCGGAGTCGGCATCGTCGTGGTAGCGCGCGAGGCGCTGGCGCAGGTCCGTGGTGCGGTACGCCTCGCGCGCCTGGCGGATGCTCGCGACCGAAACCTCCTCGACGAAGATGTGCGGCGCCAGCACGACCAGCCCCGCGACCGCCTCCGGAAAGGCGGCGGCGTGCAGCAGCGCGATGCTGCCGCCGTCGCTGTGGCCGAAGAGCCAGGGCCGTTCGCCCGCATCCAGTTCCCGCAGCAGCGCGGGCAGCACCTCGCGCGCCTGCACGTGCATGAAGTCGGGCAACCAGCGTTCGTCGGCCGGCCTCGGCGTGGACCGCCCGTAGCCGGGCCGCGAGTACACCAGGCCGCGCGCGCCGGTCGCCGCGCACAGGCGCTGCGGGAAGTCGCGCCACATGGCGACGGAGCCCAGGCCCTCGTGCAGGAAGACCAGCAGCGGCGCCGGGCCGGTCGGTGCGCCCACCCATTCGTATTCGATGCGCAGCGGCCGGCCGGCGGCGGTGAGGGAAGCGAAGGCCATGGGCTGCCAATATAGTGCAGGTCCAGGAGCCGAACATGACCCACCCCGCACGCCCCGAAGGCGCAGAGGAGATGCCGCAGGCCACGCGCCTCGACGACGTCCGCATCCGCCAGGTGCAGCCGCTGATCTCGCCGGCGCTGCTGCAGTACGAGCAGCCGGCGGACGACGCGGTGCAGGCCTTCGTCGAACACAGCCGTGCCGAAGTGGCCGACGTCGTGCACGGCCGTGACCGGCGCCTGCTGGCCGTCGTCGGGCCGTGCTCCATCCACGACGGCGCGCAGGCGCTGGAATACGCGCGCCGCCTGCGGGCGCTGGCCGATGTGCTGCGCGAGGACCTGCTGCTGGTCATGCGCGTCTACTTCGAGAAGCCGCGCACCACTGTCGGCTGGAAGGGCTACATCAACGACCCGCGGCTGGACGGCAGCTTCCGCATCAACGAAGGCCTGCGGCTGGCGCGCGGCCTGCTGCTGGACATCGCGCGCATGGGGTTGCCGGCGGCCACCGAATTCCTCGACCTGCTCAGCCCGCAGTACATCGCCGACCTGGTGAGCTGGGGCGCCATCGGCGCGCGCACCACCGAGAGCCCGAGCCACCGGCAGCTCGCCTCCGGCCTGAGCTGCCCGATCGGCTTCAAGAACGGCACCGACGGCGGCGTGCAGATGGCCGCCGATGCGCTGGTGGCCTGCGCCGCGCCGCATGCCTTCATGGGCATGACGAAGATGGGGCAGGTGGCGATCTTCGAGACCGCGGGCAACGGCGACTGCCACATCATCCTGCGCGGCGGCACGCCGGGACCGAATTACGGCGCAGCGGACATCGATGCCGCGGCGGCCATCCTGCGCAAGGCCGGCGTGCTCGGGCGCGTGATGGTGGACTGCTCGCACGCCAACTCGGCGAAGGACTGGCGCCGCCAGCCGGAGGTGGCGCGCGACGTCGCGCGGCAGGTTGCGGGCGGCGACGAGCGCATCCTGGGCGTGATGGTCGAGAGCCACCTGCAGCCGGGGCGGCAGGACCTGAAGTCCGGCGTGGCCCTGCTGCCGGGCGTGTCCATCACCGATGGCTGCATCGGGTGGGAGCAGACCGAGGAGGTGCTGCGGGAGCTGGCTGCGGCAGCCAGACAGCGACGTTCCCGGTAGGCCGGTGGTGAGCGCGAAGCCGAACCCCGGTGGTCGGTTTGCGCGCGTTTCACCGGGGTTCCTGCGTCACCCCGGCCTACGAACTCCGGCCGACGAAATCAGGTTGACGAAGTCAGCCAGGCGAGCGCGTCCGGCAATGACGTGAACACCCGCAACTCCATCCCCTGCGAGCGCGCGGCCGCCTCGCTGACGCGCGTGAGCTTGTCTTCGGGCACGAGCGAGGCCACCCGTTCCAGGTGCGCCAGGTGGCGGTGCGCCAGCAGGCCGATGGCCTGCTGTTCGTCGCGGCCGAAGGTGCCGACCACGTCCAGCAGGTTGACGAGCAGGCGCCTTGCGCCGGTCTCGCGCGTGCGCCGCGACAGTTCGTCCAGCACGCCCACGATTTCCTCGATGAAGGCCAGCGAGCTCACCGCCGCGACGGCGTAGGCTGGCCCCGCCGTGAAGTGGACGGTCGCCGTCACATGTTGCGGCGGTACTGGCCGCCGACCTCGAACAGGGCGTTGGTGATCTGCCCCAGCGAGCAGACGCGCACCGCGTCGATCAGCACTTCGAACACGTTGCCGTTGTCCATCACCGCCTGCTGCAGTTTCTTCAACATGGCCGGCGCCTCACCGGCATGGCGGGCGTGGAAGTCCTGCAGGCGCTTGAGCTGGCCTTGCTTTTCGTCCTCGGTGGACCGCGCGAGTTCCAGCTTCTGCGCGACCGCATCGCCATGCGGATTGCGGAAGGTGTTGACGCCGACGATGGGCAGCTCGCCGGTGTGCTTGAGCATTTCGTAATGCATGCTCTCGTCCTGGATCCGGCCCCTCTGGTAGCCGGTCTCCATGGCGCCCAGCACGCCGCCGCGCTCGGCGATGCGCTCGAACTCCGCCAGCACCGCCTCTTCCACCAGCTCGGTGAGTTCGTCGATGATGAAGGCGCCCTGGCTCGGGTTCTCGTTCTTCGCCAGCCCCCATTCGCGGTTGATGATCAGCTGGATCGCCATCGCACGGCGCACGCTGTCTTCGGTCGGCGTGGTGATCGCCTCGTCGAAGGCGTTGGTGTGCAGCGAGTTGCAATTGTCGTAGATCGCGATCAGCGCCTGCAGCGTGGTGCGGATGTCGTTGAACTGGATCTCCTGCGCGTGCAGGCTGCGGCCCGAGGTCTGCACGTGGTACTTCAGCTTCTGGCTGCGCTCGTTGGCGCCGTACCGGTCCTTCATGGCCACCGCCCAGATGCGCCGCGCCACCCGGCCCAGCACCGTGTATTCCGGGTCCATGCCGTTGGAGAAGAAGAACGACAGGTTGGGCGCGAAGTCGTCGACGTGCATCCCGCGCGCGAGATAGGCCTCGACGAAGGTGAAGCCGTTGGACAGCGTGAAGGCCAGCTGCGAGATCGGGTTGGCGCCGGCCTCGGCGATGTGATAGCCGGAGATGGAGACCGAGTAGAAGTTGCGCACGTCGTGGTGAACGAAGTACTGCGCGATGTCGCCCATCACCTTGAGCGAGAACTCGGTGGAGAAGATGCAGGTGTTCTGGCCCTGGTCTTCCTTCAGGATGTCGGCCTGCACCGTCCCGCGCACGTTGGCCAGCACCCATTCGCGGATCTTCGCGGCCTCGGTGTCGGTCGGTTCGCGGCCGTTGTCGGCGCGGAACTTCTCCAGGTTCTGGTCGATGGCGGTGTTCATGAACATCGCCAGGATGGTCGGCGCCGGTCCGTTGATCGTCATC
>JAJTCN010000032.1 GCA_021323335.1 Ramlibacter sp. | reverse complement strand
GTCATCAGCATGAGCGGGGACGCGAAGGAGATGCTGAATGATCCGAAGGTGAGGGCGGCGTATTTGGGAGAGTAGGCTGGTTGATCGACTACGCTCCCGGGTGGACTGCGTATGTCGTTGTCTTATGCTTTAAGTCGCCGTGAACACCCTTTCCAGATGCCCCAGACTGTATTTTTCTACGGACCACTTAAAGATCAGCGCACAACGGTGGGCGGCGGCGAGACAGGCAACGAGCGAACACTGGCCGTGCTAACCAAGCTCGGATTCTCAATCCGAAGAATGCCGAAGATACTGCGGCGACCCGGACTGGGCGGTTTGGCGCGGTATGCGGTGGGTAACGTCAGTATCCTTTTTCGTTGCATCTCGGGCTTGGCACGTGAAAAGGACAGCAGCCTTCACGTCGCAAGTTTCTACGGGAACTCCCTGTATCTCGAGGTCTTGTACATCCTCGCGGCCAGAATTTTGGGCAGGCAAGTAATTCTGGAATTTCGGGCTGGAGGTGTTGCAGAATTTTATGCACACAGCGGGCCACTCTACCGCGCTCTATTTCGATACGCAGTTAAGGCATCGCATTCCGTGCTAGTGCAGGGAGTCCGGTATCTTGGTTTCGTGAAAACCCTCAGTCGAAACACGCGAATCTATCACTACCCAAATTTTCTTCTCGGCTCCGAGATTGAAAATACCGCGGAAAGACGGTCGTGTGCGCCCCCAATGCGGCTGATCTATTTCGGTCGCATCAGCGCTTCTAAGAATATTGACTTTGTACTCAGCATTTGCGCTGAACTCGGCACCGATTTTCAATGCGATATTGTTGGAGCAGGGCCGCCGAATTATATTGCCCACCTGCGTGAACGGGCAGAGGTCCCAGCTTTGCGCGGAAAAATTCGGATCCTCCCGCCTGCGGATCGGTCAGAACTCCAGGAGCTTTTGCGCGAGCAACACTTCTTTGTCTTTCCCACTCGGGAACCGCGAGAGGGCCACTCCAACGCGCTTAATGAGGCGATGGCGGCCGGCGTCGTACCACTTGTTTCAAACTATGGTTTTAATGAGGAAGTCTTGGGAATTCCAAGCTTGGTCATGCATAACTGGTCCCCAGTCACTTACGCCACCTGCATTCGCAATATATGGGAATCCGGGCAATGGCCCCAAATTTCTGAAGAAGTTTCGCAAAAGGTGCGGCGCGAATATTCTGAACAAGCCGCCAGCGCCATTTTAGCAACAGCGTATTCTTGGGGCAATTAGTGTTATTGCGCGCGACCGCTGCATTTCTGCCGGCGCAGCTGTTTGCTCCTGCTATTCAAGTATGCGCGCTGTTCCTATGGGCACGAGTGCTACATCCGGCAGAGGTGGGTGAGCTCACTATCGTGTTCGCCATACAGGAAGGCACATATTGCGCATTCGTGTTGTGGTGGTCGCAATACATACTGAGATCGATTCCGTCAGATGCGCACAACGAGTCAGAGAGCGGCGTCCTACGGTGGTGCTTATTGCTACAGGCTTTAGCGGCTGTCTCGTTGATATGGGTCCTGCTTCCGAAGATATCTTTGTCTAGCTTATCAGCTGGCGCACTTTACGTGCTTGCCCGCTCTTACCAAGTCTTCGTTGCAGAGCGATATAGAGCCTTGGCTGAACCGTGGAAATATTCCATCGTCCAGATTGGTGGAAGCTCCGCAGCTGTGTTTCTAGGAGCGGCATGTGCCCTCACCGTCGGAGGTCTCGACATGACTCTGAGCGGCTTAGCGGTAGGAACTCTGGCGTTCTCACGTGCCTCGCTTTCCCTTCGTGAAAAGAAAGTCGCGGAGGGAAAGGAAAATCGCACGGCGCCGATAGTTAGGGAGGCCTTAAGTTACGGATTACCTGCTGCAGCAAGCGCCGGATTAACGTTCTTGGTCTTGAATTTTCAAAGATTTATGAGTGAAGCAATGTGGGGCATCGCTTTCACAGGCTTGTTTTCACTTTCGCTTTCGCTAGGTGTACGCGCGATGAGCGTAGTCGTCATGGTCGTCACCGCTGGCGCTTTTCCGATCGCGGTCAGGAAGGCGAACGCGGAGGGTCTGTCTGCGGGCATGGCTCAGCTATCGAAGGGCTCTGTACTTCTGCTGTTTGTTCTTGTACCCACGGTCTGCATTTTGGGAACGTTCGGACCAGCGGCATTGGCGTATCTTCTTCCAATCCAATACCACGCCGTTCTGGATGAGGTCTTTCCACTGGCGTTGCTCCTGGCCGCAGTGAAGTTCGCACGCTCTCACAGTGTGGATCAAGCATTTCTACTCGCACGGCAAACGACCTTGTTAGCAGTCGCCGGAACAATTGAAGCAGTCACAGCTATCCTCCTTGCTTTTGGCTTCGTGTCGTTTGGTTATAAGGCCCTTCTTTTTGGCCCGCTCTTTGCGTGCATTGCAGTCTTAGCGTGCATGATGGCGATAGCTCGCGCCCGCTATCGATATTCGCCTAATGTCCTACAGTTCGCGTGGTTCGCCTCAGTCGCTTGGGCTAGCGTGGTTATGGCGTCCGCCGTCATTAGTCCGACGAATTTGCAGAGCTCCATGGCCCAAATTCTGACTGCCTCGCTCGGTTATGCCTTGTTGGCGGTGTGGTCGGTGGCTGAGGCTCGAAGCATCGCTCGACGCCTTGGCGTCTGGTTTTTAGGGCTTAAAAAATGGTTTTAGGTCCACTGTTTTTCGTCGTGACGGTCGGGAGCCTGTTAGTTTCGCCTAACCTTTTATTTGCGCTGGGTATAGGTTACAGCGAGGCTGAAGGCTCGCAGTATTTGAAAATTCATCCTGCAACGTATTTGGTCGCGCTTCTTTGGCTCGGGTGTACGTTTTTTCGAGTTAAGAATCGCGCGCAAATTATTTCTAATCGAACGCTGACTATCTTTATCGCTGGGGGCTTCGCTCTAGTCGCTTATTGCGTTCTCATGCGTTTCTCAGTATCGATCGTGGTTGTCTCCCTTCTGACCCCTTTGTTGGTGCTTCATGTAGCGCAGCGACTGTCTGACCGTTCGAGGTGGTCTATATATTGGACTCTCAGGCTGGTAATACTCGCCAACTCGATCGTTGGTATTTATGAGATTTTAATCAAAGACACTGTGTTGCCTCGGGTCGCTGCGGGCGTGCTAATTGAGACTGAACAGCGCGCTATCGGGTTGGTAGGACACGCCCTCCCCTCATCGATGCTTGCGGGATTGTCGATTTTATATCTCATTCACCGTGTGATCTATTCCCCCGCTAAGCAGGCTTCCCGCATCGCGACAATTGGAGAAATGGTCATCCACATGGCGGCTTTGGTAGCCTTTGGTGGGCGTTTGGTGATTGTGGCCACTGCGTTGCTTGTCGTATGGATCGTTCTTTTTGGTTCCCAGAGCTATAAGGTATCAAGAGGCGTGATAGTCCGGCGGATTTTGCTCTTCCTTATCTTTATCGGGTCGGCTTGGTTCTTGGCGTCGGCGGAGTTCGCCCAGTCAACCATAGCAAGATTTCTAGGTGAGCAAGGAGCGGCCGCGAGCACAGAATCACGTCTCGCCCCGTTCCTTATAGTTACCACTCTCGATCCGTCGGAGTGGCTGTGGGGTATCAACGCGTCCCGTCGCATTCAATTAATGGAGTTATTTGACACTAACTTCGGTATCGAGATTACTTGGATTGCATGGGTGCTTAGTTTTGGTGTTATTTGGGCGGCTTTGGCGACATGGACTCTAGCTGTACTCCTTTTCAAAATATTGCGCCGATGGCCCACTCCCAATAAGTATCTGGTGGCGCTGTTCCTGCTCGGAATCTCAGGATCCCAAGGTTTAGGTGGCAAGACGATGCTTCTATCTTGGTTTTTTCTGATGCTGATAACATATCCAACGCACACTGAACGACTTGTGACTAGGAGGCGCTATGCTGAATGGTCGTGAACTTACTGAGTGCAGTATGTTGTCGTCATTGGTCGCTCCTGTGAAAGCGGTCTCCGACTCAGCACAGAGCCTTATCTGATTAGCTTAATGCGTGTAAGGCCTTCTCATGTGCGCAGCGGCGTCTTTAACTGCCCTTGGTGATCGTTATTATGAAGATTGTGCTGATGACCAGCGAGTTCTCGCCCGTTCATGGGGGGATCGGTACTTATGCATTGGAGATCGCTAACGCGGCCGGTTTGGCAGGTCACTCCGTAGTCGTCGTCGCACCCGATTACGGGGTGAGTTCGGTCGACGAAATGCATTGGCCATTGTTTAGGGTGGAGAGATTCAGGGGGGGGCGACACAATTCCATGGGCGCACTTGCTAAGCTGATGTTGGTCTGGCAACTGAGCTTTAGACACAGTGATGCTGATGTGGTGCACGCAGTGGATTGGCCGTTCTACATTCCTCTTGCTCTCTCGCCCTTTCGGGTACGGGCAACATGCGTTGCGACTTTTCATGGTACCGAGATCAACTTCATGCGCTCTGCCTTCCGACGCCTTGCGCTTAGCATCGCCCGCTTCTGGAACGGGTGGTTCATTGCCGTCACTAATAGCCGGTACACCACCGATTTGCTCGCACGATCCTTTCCCGGAGCGCGGGAATTGCCCATTCGAACCATACCTCTCGGCGTGCGAATGCCGGACGGAATTATGAATAAGGGGGCGGCAAGAGCTAAGCTTGAATTGGAAGGCTGCGACTTGATTCTGCTAACGGTAGGGCGGGTTGTACCTAGAAAAGGTCATCATTTCTTAGCACGTGCGCTCGCACTTCTAAGCCCAGAAATCGCTCGGCGGATTACTTGGTTGGTCTGTGGCCCTACAGACGACGCAGTGTATGTTAAGCAAGTCCAAAGCGTTATCGCGACAGGGATGGTACGAGCTCATTTCACGGGAGCCGTACCGCGTGCTGTGGTTGATGCTGCTTTCAGCGCGTCTGATTTGTTTTGTCTTTCGGCGCAGCCGGGGCTTAATGGTGAGGTTGAGGGGTTCGGTCTTGTATTTCTTGAGGCTGCCTCATTTGCTTTGCCATCGGTCGGGACGAATACAGGCGGTATACCTGATGCCATCGCCAGTAATGTTTCTGGGCAATTAGTCCCCGTTGATGACGAAGCAGAACTGGCACGCACGATTGAGGGCTTGTTGCGCAACGACGACGAGCGATTAAGGCTTGCGCAGAGCGCTCTTGCATATGCCCGGGAGCAATCTTGGTTACGGGTGGCAAATTTGACTTATGACTTATGACTTTGATGAATGGTTCTAGGCGTCGTGCGCAGGTATTGGCCCCGAGCATCGATGTGTGTACATGGTCGGGTGTGCTATCCCAGATCGTCCAATGGGCTCAGCAAAGGGAGAGTCGTTATGTATGCATTTGCAATGCTCACTCGGTAGTTACTGCTACTCAAGATCAGGACTTTCTAAACGTCCTAAATAGCGCAGACCTTGCCACCCCCGATGGCGCCCCGGTCGCTTGGATGTTGCGACGTCAGGGCCACGAGGATCAGGAGAGAATTAGTGGACCAGATCTGATGCTGCATGCCTGCGAAGTTGCATCGAATTCTGGGGTTTCGGTATTTTTTTATGGTGGGAGTCCAGAATCGCTGCAGCTTTTGCAGGCGAACATTATTGAACGTTTCCCAAACCTCAAGATTGCGGGGGCAATGTCGCCCCCTTTCCGTCAGCTGAGTGAAGTTGAAGATGAGGCTGTTGTCGAGGAGATCAATCGATCTGGGGCGGGTATTGCTTGGGTGGGTTTAGGCTGCCCTAAGCAGGAGGCGTGGATGCATGCGCATCGTGGCCGAGTTCATGCCGTCATGGTCGGCGTCGGCGCAGCGTTTGATTTTCACGCCGGGCGTATTAAACGGGCGCCGTCTTGGATGCAGCGAGCCGGGTTGGAATGGCTTCACCGCTTGTTAAGCGAGCCCAGACGTCTTTGGCGGAGGTACTTGGTCACCAACACATTGTTTATCCTAGGAGCCACCCGGCAACTGATTCGCCAAGCATCCAGCGGTCGCTGAATACACCCTCGGTCAATTCACGAATCGAGGTCTTCGTGAGTAACAATTTTGCTGATTCGCCGTTAATACCGCCACTGCAACCCCAGACTCGCCGCCCTCACCTGCGAGTCCCCCGTCGCCGTCCGGAAGTCATAGCTGTCCACCCCGAGGCTGGCCGACGCCTTGCGCGACAACTCGAAACTCACCCCCATCCCGTACATCAGCCCCGAACCCTCGCCATAAGACGAGGGCGTCAGCGACGGCCCGGACTTCCCGAAGAACGTCCCCACGCGCCCATACACCCCCAGATCGGGCGCGACACCTGTCTTGCCGATCAAGCTGATGTTCATTCCTTGCGGGCGCGCCATGCGCAGCGTGTTGCCCGCATCCAGGTTGCCCACCTGCATGCTGATGGAACGCGGCGCCTTGGCGCTGGAATAGAGAAGGGCGGAGGTGCCCCCACCCTCACAGGGCACGGCGACGGAGCCGCACGGCACGCGGAAATCAGCGTTGCCAGCCTTCAAACCGATGGAAGAGCCCGCGCCGCGCCAGCGCAGGGATCCCGTTTCGGCGACGGCGGAAAAGGCTGCCATCGAACCAATGACCAACCCCAGGAGTGTTCGCTGCGTCCACATGGCGGGCTCCCTACCGTTGTGCTTGAGGTTTCAATGTGCAACCCGGCTCATCGGAGCCGTGTCAGACAAATCTCACAAGCAGCGTAGGAGCCGCGGCTCAGCTGTCAATCCACCTTTGCGCCCGATGCCTTCACCACTTTTTCGTATTTGGCGAGCTCGTTGCGCATGAACGAGCCGAACTCCTCGGGCGAGTTGGGCACCGGCTCCGCCATCAGCCCGGCGAAGCGGGTCTTCGCTTCCGGCGAATTGAGTGCCGCCACGAAGCCCTGGTTCAGCTTCTGCACCACGTCGCGCGGCGTACCGGCGGGCGCCACCAGCCCCCACCAGGTGTCGATGGCAAAGCCTTTCAGCGTATCCGCCACGGGCGGCACGTCCGGCAGGTTGGGCGAGCGGTTCAGCGTGGTGACGGCCAGCGCCTTCAGCTTTCCGGCGCGGATGTTCGGGGCTGCTGTTGCGAGGTTGTCGAAGTTGAAGTCCACCTGCCCCGACAGCAGGGCCAGCTGCGCCGGGTTGCCGCCGTTGTAGGGGATGTGCACGGCAAAGATGCCGGCATCGCGCTTGAACATCTCGCCCGCCAGGTGGCCGGCGCTGCCATTGCCGCCGCTGCCGTAATTCAGCTTGGCCGGATTGGCCTTGGCGTAGGCGATCAGGTCTTGCAGGGTGTTGATCTTCAGGCGCGCCGCCGTGTCCGCGTTCATCACCAGCACGTTGGGTACCCGCACCATCTGCGTGATGGCCGCGAAGTCCTTCACCGGGTCGTACGGCATCTTCGAGAACAGCCACGGGTTGATGGCATGCGTGGCCACCGCGGAGATGCCGATCGTGAGGCCGTCCGGCGCCGCCTTGGCCACAGCATCGGCGCCGATGTTGCCGCCGCCGCCGGGGCGGTTTTCGATGATCACGGTTCCCAGGCTGTCCTTGACGCGCTCGGCCAGCACGCGGGCCGTGGTGTCGATCGGGCCGCCGGCGCCGTAGGGAACGATCAGCCTGATGGGCCGGTTCGCCTGCGCCAGGGCGGCGGGTGCGGCCAGGACGGCAGCGAATCCGAGGGAGGAGAGGAGGAGGTGTCGGCGTGTGGTCATGGGGCCCGATTGTCGCCAATCGTGGCGAATGCACATCACAAACGGTCCCAGTAACACCTCGAGCTCAACCGTTCATCCCATCAGGCAGGCTGATTTTGACAAACCTGACCTACGCTTCGCGTGCGTGCTTTCTTACAACTACCTTGCAACCAAGGCGTTGTGATGAAAGCGCACAACAAGAAGGAGACTTCATGGCACACCAAAGCACTTCCCTGCCGCGTGCTGGCTGGCCGCTCCCCACGATGGAGCGCGTCCGGGAAGCTGGCTGGGAGTCGATCGCCAGTGACGAAGGCCCCGGCATCCTCGTCAGTCCGACATTCTGGCTGGGTGGCTTGTTTTCGCTGGGTCTGTGGACCGCGCTGGCCTGGGCGCTGACCAGCTAAGAGCCGTCAGCCTCCGTGCTTGTCCGCCTCCGTCGTGAAGGCGTCGGCGTAGAACTCTTCGGGCGGCAGCCCGCAACGCGCTGAATACTCGGCGCGGGCCGAATCCACCACAATCGGCGCCCCACAGGCATAGACCTGGTGCCCGGACAAATCCGGCAAATCTTCCATAACCGCCTTGTGCACGAAGCCCGTGCGGCCCGTCCAGTTGTCCTCGGGCAGGGCATTCGAAATCACCGGTACGTACTTCAGGGTCGGCATCTCCGCCAGCCGTTCCTTGACCCATGCATCCATGTACAGGTCCGACGGGCGCCGGCCACCCCAATACAGCGTCATGGCCCGCTGGCTGCCCTTCATCTGCAGGTGCTCGATCAATGCCTTGATCGGCGCGAAGCCGGTGCCGGAGGCCAGCAGCACCATCGGCTTCTCGGAGTCCTCGCGCAGGTAGAAGCTGCCGAACGGCCCTTCCACGCGCAGGATCTCCTTTTCCTTCATCGCCGTGAAGACGTGGTCGGTGAACTTGCCGCCCGGCATGTGCCGGATGTGCAGCTCCACGCCCGGGCCGTTGTGCGGCGCGTTGGCCATGGAGTAGCTGCGCCGCGAGCCATCGCGCAGGATGAATTCGACGTACTGGCCCGCGTGGTAGCGCATCGTGTCGTTGGCCGGCAGCTGCAGCTTGACGATCATCACGTCGTGCGACACCTTCTCCAGCGAGGTCACGCGAGACGGCATCTTGCGGATGGGGAAGGCGCTTTCGTCGGTGACCTGGCGCGACTCCAGCACCACGTCGGTCTGCGGCACCGCGCAGCAGGTCAGCACCAGCCCGTTGGCTTCTTCTTCCGGGGACAGGGCCTTGGTCTGGTGGGGGCCGTGCACCACGGTGCCCTCGAGCTTCTTGCACTTGCAGGAGCCACAGGCGCCGTCCTTGCAGCCGTAAGGCATGCCGATGCCCTGGCGGATGGCCGCAGGCAGGATGGCCTCGCCGCCGTCCACGCTGAAGGTGCGGCCGCTGGGTTGCACCGTGACTTGAAAGGGGCCGGCGGCCGGGGTGGCGGTCATGCTTTAGGTATCCTCAGAGCGCTTCGGTCTCGTACGACTGCGATTTTGCCCTCAAACCAGACCCCCCTCGGCGCATTGCCCAGCCGTTTCCGCCGTACCCGCGTCTTGATCGTCGGCTGTGGAGACGTCGGCCTGCGTGTCGCGCAGGCCCTGCCGGCGCGCGTGCGGGTGATCGCGCTGACCTCCACGCCCGAGCGGGTGCCCGAATTGCGCCAGCGCGGCATCTTGCCCTTGCAGGGCGACCTGGATGCACCGCGCACGCTGGCCCGGCTGGCCGGCATTGCCAACCGTGTCGTGCACCTGGCGCCGCCGCCGAGCGAGCCGCAGCAGGAATGGTGGCGCGACGTTCGCACCCAGGCCTTGCTGCGCATGCTGCGGCTGCGCACGCCACCCGCATCGCTGGTCTATGGGTCCACCAGCGGCGTCTATGGGGACTGCCAGGGCGAGTGGGTGTCCGAGTCGCGCCCGGTGCAGCCTCGTACGCCTCGCGCGCAGCGGCGGGTGGATGCGGAGCGGCAGGTGCGCTTCTTCGGACGCGGCACCGGGGCGCGCGTCAGCGTGTTGCGCATCCCGGGGATCTATGCGCCCGACCGCGTTGGCGGCACGCCGCGAGACCGGCTGCTGAAGGGCACGCCGGTGCTGCAGGCGCAGGACGACGTCTACACCAACCACATTCACGCGGACGACCTGGCGCGGGCGCTGTTCGCTGCGATGTGGCGAGGCGCAACGCAGAGGGTCTACAACGCGAGTGACGACACCGAGTTGAAGATGGGCGATTACTTCGACCTGGCGGCGGACTTGTACAGCCTTCCGCGGCCGCCGCGGGTGGCGCGGAGTACGGCGCAGGAGCAGTTGCCGTTGATGCTGCTGAGTTTCATGAGCGAGTCGCGCAGGCTGGATAACACGCGGCTGAAGAAGGAGCTGCGGCTGAGACTCTGGTATCCGACGGTGGCGGAAGGGCTCCGCTAACCGTCACCTCCGCGGAGGCGGGGGCCCAGGGCTCCCTGCATCCGGAAGCCCTGGATTCCCGCCTCCGCGGGAATGACGAAAGCCACCGGCGACGCGCGCAGCTCATCGCACCGGCTGGTCAGCGCCTGGTGCACCTGCATCTGCCGCTGCGAGATCACATCCTCGTGCGCCGCAGGAACGAGCGCAGAAGACAACCGTTCCGCGCAATTCTCCCGCCGCAGATCCGTCCCCAGCGCACCGAGATACCGCTCCATCCGCAGCAAGCTGCTATCCGACGCCCGCGCGTTGTAGCGCGCCAACTCCGCCTGCAACTGTTGCCACTTCAAGGCCGCGGGATCCGAAGCAACAGCCGGACTCCCCAAGACCTGCAGCGCACGCGCCTTCTGCACCAGAGCCTCCAGCCGTATGGCCGTCTTGCCCAGCGAAGCCTGCCCCGCCGCGCCCTCGGCCCCTGCCACCTGCGCCACCGCGATCGGCTCCCCCTGCCACCAGCCAAAGTTGTCCAGCTTGCCGTCGTGCAGCGGAACCTGGCGCATCTCCTCCTGCACCAGCGCCAGCCGCCGCAGCACCTCGCTATCCACCGTTGCCACGAGCCGGTCGCCATACCACCGTCCCCCGGTCTCCTTCAGCAGCGCCTGCAAGGCCAGCACCTGGTCGCGCTGGCCGCGGAAGGCGGCGGGGTCCAGCGGCGTGGCCACGTCTTCCGGCAAGGTGGCCTTGAGGGTGCGATAGGCCTTCTGGTAGACCATCTCCGAAACGCGCACATCGATGACACGCGTGACGACGGGCCGCGCGGCCTCCGGGAAGGCGGGCACCACCTCGGCCAGCACGCGCGTGCGCTCGGCTGCCAGCTTGCGGGCCTCTTCCAGGATCCTGGGCAGCGAGGTGGTTTCGCGCACGCCCTTGGCCGGCGCCGCCTCTTCACTCATGAACGATGCCTTGAGCAGCCCGCCCAGGCCGTTGCGCACGGCCGCGCGCTCTGGCGACAGGCCGAAGCGTTGCTCGGACTCCAGCCACACGATGCCGGGCTGGCCCTGGCTGCCGAAGGCCTGCTCGAACTGGCGCCGGAACTCGGCGAAGGCCGCACCGGACTGGTTACGCAATTGCTGCACGACCTCGGGGCCCAGCAGGCGGGTGCGCTCGATGCGCACAAGCATGTCCTGGTAGGCCGGCCCCAGCTTCAGCGTGCCCTCGCGCATCCAGTCGTTGCGGCCCTTGCCCAGGAAGGCGTGCTGGTCGTCCAGCAGCTTGTGCACGGCACGGTAACGCTCCAGCGTGCGGTCAAAGGGGACCGGCCTCGCCGGTGGATCGAACAGGCCGGCGCTGCGCTTGGCCAGGTCCTGCTCCAGCGCGAACAGGTCGTTGGTGTTCAGCAGTCGGGCGTGCAGGGCGCTCATGGCCTTGGCCAGCGAGCAGCGCGTGGCCCACTGCAGGCGAGACTGCATCAGCGCCTGCTCGATGTTCACCTCGTCGCCGCCCTGGAACATGCGCACGCTGTGCTCCAGCGCGCCCGGCAGCTCCTTGTGCAGCGTGTACGCGACCAGCCGGCGCAACTGGTCCGGCTGGCCGGCGCTGTAGTGCAGCGACAGGAAGGACTGCACCGCCTCGTCCAGCCGCTCCACTCCCAGCACGTAATCGCGCACGGCCACGAATTCGGCCAGGTCTTCGGTGCCGGACGTGAGCTTGCGCTCGGTGTCCTCGGGTACCGGCGAACGGCAATCGACGGCGGGGTTCAGGTCGCCGGTGGCGCGCAGCAACGGCACGCCGGTGAGTTTGGAGGCGCGCAGGTACAGCTCGCGGCGCACCGTCTCCACCACGATGTCGCTGAACTCGCGCTCCAGCCGCGCCTGCAACTGCTCCTCCAGGTTGTCGAAGGCCTGCCAGGACCCGGGCATGAAGGCCGTCCAGACCGCATCGCGCTGCACCTGCTGGGTGGCCGACAGCAGCGTCAGCGCCTTGCGCCGGTACCACTCCGGGTCCACGCCCTCGCGGCCGTGCGCGCGGGCGCGAAACTGGGCGTCGGCATTGAGTTGCAGCAGCGTAAGCGACAGCTCCTGCCGCCAGTTCCCCAGCTGCCAGGCGGCCACCAGGATGCCGATGGCCCAGACGGCCAGCAGCCCCCAGGCGAGATGGATGAAGCGCAGGCGTCGCAAGGCGCCCATGCGTTGCAGCAGGGCAGTCATCGCGGGGCCGCTGGAACGGATGAGCCGGGGGCGGACTGCAGCAGGTCACGCACCGGCCAGGTCTGCCAGAGCCACAGCGCCTGGGACAGGGCCAGGAGGATCAGGGCGCAAGCGGCCACTAGCGCCCAGTCTCGCCACCCAGCGCGGGGACGCGAGGGCGGCGGGGTCGCTTCGCGAACCCGCCCTACCGATACCGGAGGCTCCATCAACAACTCTCCCCGCCGTGACAGCTGAGGTACTAGGCTAAGGACCGGAGGCCGCCAGTGCGTCAGGTTTTATCCGTACGGCGTGTCGGACGAAACTGTCAAAGTTGCGGATTCGGTCAAATTCCGGCGGGACGGCGCAGCGTCTTCATGCGGTCGACCGCCTTCACGGTGACCTGCCGGATCTCCGCGCCCTGCAGTACGGTCAGGTGCACTTCGCCGTCGGGCTCTGGCGCAGACCACAGCTTCTTGTAGAAGGCTTCCAGCGTGCTCACCTTCTCGCCTTCGATGGCCAGCACCACGTCGCCCGCGGCCAAGCCGGCATCCTGCGCTGGGCTGTCCTTGTTGACGCGGATGATCTGCACGCGGCCGCCTTGCTCGGCGGAGCTCAGGCCCAGCCAAGGGCGCCGGCTGATGCGGGTGCTGCCGGTCTGCTGCAGCTCCGCCAGGATCGGCTTGAGCAAGTCCACCGGCACGTACATGTTGCCGGGCAGGGTGCGGGTGTTGTCGCCCAGGGCGTTGCCGACGAACAGGCTGCCGATGCCCAGCAGCTCGCCGCGTTGGTTGAACAGCGGTGCGCCACTGTGGTTGCGCACCGGCGGGCTGGTGAACAGCGCGCTTTCGATGTGGTATTCCCAATAACCGGAGAAGGCGCGCTTGCTGACCAACTGCGTCAGCGCCACTTCCCCGCCGTCGCCACCCGTGCTGGCCATCAGCGGCGAGCCGGGAGCGATGTCGCCCGCACTGCCCAAGGGCACGGGCGCGATGCCGCGCAGGGGCAGCAACGGGCGGATCAGGCCGAAACCGGTGGCCAGGTCGTAGGCGACAGGCCGTGCCGGCAGCGTGCGGCCATCGTGCGTGACCACCTGGATGGCATCGGCTTCGAGCATCAGGTAGCCGATGGTGAGGATCAGGCCGTCCGGTCCGATCACCACGCCGGAGCCTTCGCGCTGTCGGCCCAATGTTTCCGCGGAGCGCGCGCCTTCAGCCGCGCCCACCTGCACGCCCACCACGGCCTGGGTGGCGCGTTGCAGCGCGTCGATCATTTCCTGCTGGGGGTTGGTGGTGGCCGCGGCCGCGACAAGGGCGAAGAAGCCGAGAGCAGAAGTGGCGGCGGAGCGGAGGGCGGAGGCGATTCCCATGGCGGGTCCCCGGAGTTGGCTGCTTGCAGGATGCGGCAAATGCGGTGGGCGTGCAACCGGTCGCAATATTCCCCTGTTGCTACTCGGCAGGAGGCAATTCAGTTTGCATAATCAGGCCTCCCCCAAATCAAATTCGAGGAGAAATTCCGTGGCAACTTACCTGGAATTGAAACAACAGGCCGAAAAGCTTTTGGCGCAGGCGGAACAGATGCGCGAAAAGGAAATTGCAGACACGATTGCAGACGTCAAGGAAAAGATTCGTCTCTACGGGTTGACGGCTCAGGACCTGGGGCTGGCGCCTTCGGGGCCGGGGCGTGCGGGGCGCGCCAAGAGTGCGCCGGCCAAAGTCAAGTACCGCGGGCCCAACGGCGAGGCCTGGTCCGGCGGCCGCGGGCGCAAGCCCCAATGGGTGACCAAGGCGCTACAGGAAGGCAAGAGCCTTGAGGACTTTGCAGTTAAGCAATAGCCGGGTTGCCGGGAATGTCCGGCTCACCACAGATCTGCTGTTGTCGGCGGATTTCTCCCTACTTTTCTTAGTACGGCGTTTGGGGGCTTTCCTCAGGTAGCTTCCGTGTGTACGATAGCCTCTCTGTGACTTTTCGTATCACGGCGGCAACAACCGTAACAAGAGTGGGGCGGGAGATGTATCGGGCAGATCAAGATGTACTGGACGGTTCACGCACGGGGCTCGCTTATCCGCCGGCCACCCAGCGGCTGGGGCTGTCCGAAGCACAGCAGCGGTTGAAAAGGACAGTGGATGTCGCTGGGGCGCTGGGCTTCTTCGTCCTGTTCCTTCCCCTGTACGCCACCGTGGCGCTGAGTGTGCGGCTCACCTCCAAGGGGCCGGCGCTGTACGCGCAAACGCGGATCGGCCAGAACGGCCGCAGCTTCCGCTTCTACAAATTCCGCTCCATGGTCATCAATTCGGAAGAGGCGCTCAGTTCCTTCCTGGATTCCGACGAAGGCGCAAGGTCCGAGTGGGAGACCTACCAGAAGCTTCACCGGGACCCGCGGATCACCCGGGTGGGGCGCATCATCCGGCGCACGAGCCTGGACGAATTGCCGCAATTCTGGAACGTGCTCAAGGGCGATATGAGCTTGGTGGGCCCGCGGCCCTGCATGCCCGATCAGCGAGACCTCTATGGCCCGCACTGGAGCGCCTACTGCGCTGTTAAGCCCGGCATCACCGGCTTGTGGCAGGTGAGCGGCCGCAACGGGCTGACATACCAGCAGCGTGTGCAGCTGGACTCGAAATATGTCCAGAACTGGAGCCTGCTGTCGGACCTGAAGATACTGGCCAAGACCGTGTTGGTGGTGCTGACGGGTCACGGTTCCCGTTGATCGTCCCGTGAAAGTGCGAAGCGGCCACGCCGCTTCGCCTTATTTCTCGCCGTAGCTGTAGTTCTTGTAGCGGTAGCCGCCGTACTTGTAGCCGTAGCTGCCGTAATGGCGGCGCGAGGTATCCAGCGCGTTGAAGATCACGCCGGTGACCGACTTGCCGGCATGCAACAGGCGCTTCGCACTTTCCTGCAATTCACCGATTTGCGTCTCGCCAGAGCGGGCCACCAGCAGCAGCGTCGCGGCATGCCCGGCGATCCCCAAGGTGTCCGATGCCGCCAGCACCGGAGCGGAGTCTACCAATACGATGTCATACGCCGCCGAGAGCCTTTCCAGCGTCTGCGCGAACGATGCGCTGAGAAGTAGTTCCGCGGGATTCGGCGGAATGGCCCCTGTGGTGATGATGTCCAGGTTCGGAACGCCGGAAGGATGCGCAGCTTCGGCAAAGGCGAGGCTGCCGGCAATCAATTCCGAAAGGCCGCCGACACGCTTCATGCCGAAGTACTGGTTCAGGTGTCCCTTGCGCAAGTCGGCATCGACCAGCACCACCCGCTTGCCGGTGGCGGCGAGCACCGCCGCCAGATTGCTGGAGACGAAGCTCTTGCCGACACCGGGTGTGGCGCCCGTGATCAGGATCCGGTTGTTGGCCGCCTCCAGCATGGCGAACTGCAGCGTCGTCCGCAGACTGCGCAGGCTCTCCACCGCACCATCGTTCGGCTCGACGGTGCTCAGGATGTGAAGCCCGCGCTCTTTCTGTGCAACCTTCCGCGCCAGCTTCTCCTGGGTGTCGGAGAGTGGGATGGTGCTGTAGACATGAAGCCCGGTGCGCTCCTCGATCTCCTGCGGATTGCGGATCGCGCGGAAGAAGGAGGCTTTGGCGATCGCCAGGAGAATGCCACCGAACAGGCCCAATAACATTGCCAACGCGAGCACAAGAGCCTTCTTGGGTTTGACAGGCTCCTCAGGAGGCGTGGCATCGTCGATCAGGCGAACGGTGCCGACCTTGCCTTCCTTCACCAATTGCAGCTGCAGCGCGTTATTGCGCAACTGCGAGTACAGCTCGTTGTTCACCTTTACGTCGCGTTCCAGCCGCACCGCATCCTGCTGGATGGCGGGCATGCCACGCACGCGTGCATTCAGGCTGGAGATCTCGACGTTCCAGGCACGGATCTGCGCATCCAGTGTGCGGATGGCCGGGTGATCTGCGGTGAACTTCGACTCCAGCTCGCGCCGCTTTTGTTGCGCCTCCAGCAGCTTGGACTGCAGATCGACCGAGCGCCCGAGCACGAGCCTGGCCTCTTCGTCCAGCGCAACCGTGCCTTGCCGATTGCGGTATTGGTTGTAAGCAGCTTCCGCTTGGTCCAGTTGCCTTTTGAACTGCGGCAACTGAACGTCGAGGAAGGCCAGGCTTTTCTCGGCTTCGGCGGCACGCCTCTCGACGTTCTGCCGGACATACTGCTCGCCGATCTGGTTGAGCAACGTCGTGAGCTGGACGACATCCGTGTCGTCCAACGTGGCCTCGATCACGCCTGATTGCCTCCCCTTCTCGACGATGCGCAAGCGCTCTTGCAAGTCCATGATCGTAGACAAGCGGGACTCGCGGATGACCACGAACTCAGCTCCCGGCTTGGCGGCGATCGATGCCACTTGGATCTTCAGCGCGCCAAGTTCTGTACTGAATTCCACCGTAGAGCCCACCGCGCCGCGCAGCACCTTCTCGAGATCGGGGTGGGTCAGTTCGAAACGACCGCTTTCCAGGGAGGTCAGGATGAAGCGGGTTCCCTCCAGCTCTTTCGGCACTTCCAGTGCTGAAATGACAATACCTTCACGACCACTGACATAGCCGCCGAATCCCAGAAAACCTGGGTCGGAAAGGCCAGTCGCGCGGCTCGCCAGGAGCCTGCCGATGACAGGCACGTAGCGGGGCCGCGCCTGGATGTACGCGAGAGAGTTGTCCACGGCCTGGCCGAGGACCATCCGCGACCGGAGAATTTCGATCTCGGCGCTCGCCGCAGTCTTGCCTGAAAACAAATCCGCGGCATCTCCCAGGAGTGATTTCGCGGCACTGGGGTCCTCCACCTGGATCAGCAGGTTGGACTCGTACACCGGCGCCTTCAGGAATGCGTAGGCTGTCCCCGCCGCCAATGCCAACGCCGTGATGCCGGCGACCAGCCAGCGGTTGTCGACCAGGATGTCCCAATATTCCGCCAAGTCGATGCCATCGTCTTCCGGCACCGGTTGCGTCGGCTGACTCATGGCGAGCTGGGCCTGGAAGTGAGGAGGAGCGTTCATGAGGATGACTGGATTTGCTTGAGTTTCCGGGACCAAGCCTCGACACCGCGGGCGATCCTGTCGAGCGAGTGACGGAACGCCTGCTCGGACTTCCGGAAAGGGTCGGGGACGTCCTGCTCGTCGATACGGAAGACGCGCCCGCGCACCTCGGGATACAGCTCTTCGAGACGCTTGCGCTGGCTGCTTTCCATCACCAGGATCACGTCGGATCCGCGGCACATGGGGCGCGTCACCTGCTTGGCCCGATGCAGCGTGATGTCCATGTTGCGCTCACCCATCAGCTGCAAAGCCAGCGCGTCGGCCGGCCAGCCCACCATCGCGCCGAGCCCGGCGGAATCCACGTCCACGTGAGGTGCGCTCGCGGCCAGGAGCGCAGCAGCCATGGGACTGCGGCAGATGTTTCCTTCGCACAAGACCAGGACGCGTGTCATGGCGAGATCACGCTGCGCGTGACGCCCAGGGCCTGGGCCGATGGCAGCACGAGCGACACGATTCGGTTCCAGTTCACCAGCGGAACGGGATCGATGTACACCACGTCGCGTGGCCGCAACGAAAAGGTTTCGGCCAACGCCAGCGCAGCGGGATTGCCTGCGTTGAGGTGATAGATGGCCGGTGCACCTTCCTGCGCCGTGTTTCGAATAACGTAGATCTGGCTGGTATTCGCCGTCAGCAGGTTGGGACCACCTGCTTCACCCAGGGCTTCATTCAGCGTCAGCTTGCCATTGCGCATTACCAGCGCCGAGGGCCGCAGGATTTCGCCCATGACGAACACCTTGCTTTCGTCACGGTTGCGCACCGTCACCAGGTCACCGCTCTCCAGCAGGATCTGGTTGGGGTTGACGCCCAATTCCTGCAACTGCATCAAGTTCACCAGCGTGGTCTGGTTGTTGCGGGTCAGCAGGATGGAGGAGCGATCGCCGTTGGCCGTGATGCCCCCGGCACGATTGATCGCCTCCGGCAAGGTCATCGGAATGTCCGTGAAGATCATGGTACCCGGCGTGCGCACCTCACCGTCCACGTATGCCCGGCGGCTGCGGAAGGAGTTGATCCGAACGACGATCTGCGGGTCCTTGATGTACCGAGCGATCTGGCGCTGGATGAAATCCGACGCTTCGATCTCGGTCAAACCCGCTACACGCACGCGGCCTATGAAGGGAAAGCTGATCTGGCCGTCGGCGCCAACGATGAACCCGGGGGCACTGCTGATGCCTGTGGGATCAACCGACTGGCTGATCACGGCACCAGCGTTCGGCAGCAGTTCCGGATGGTCATAAACAACGATGCTGATGATGTCGCTGGGGCCGATGGTGTACGGCTTGGGCGTGCCGAACAGCCGGCGCACTTCAGGCGAGATTTCGCGCGGACGCGCGCGCGCCTCGGTCTGAACGAGAGCGGGAGTAATCGGAATGACCACGCCCTGGGGACGTGCGTCCACGTCGCCCGGAACGTACTGCCCCAGCGTGATGCTGGTGCGCAACTTGGGATCCGCATAGTCGAAACCGGGCGCGGTGACAACCGCGCACCCATGCAGCAGCACTGCTGCTGTCACGACCAGGCAACGGCGAATTGGCGCAACAACCGCCTTGAACATCGTATGTCTTCTTTCAACCATCCAACGGATGACAGACTGTAACGTAGGAAGTACGCACTTTCTCCTCAGTGTCATTGGGGAGGGCGGTGGTTCCGCCGGTTTGCGTGACAAAGGAACACAACAGTGCGTCAGCGAGCCGCGTCGCGGATCCGCCGGATGTTGTCCTCGAAATAAAGCAGCCCGGCACGATCCGAATTGAAGGTGGCATCTAGCGTGGGCGTGGGCGGCTGGATCCCGAAGCCGGGGCGCAGGGGATTACCCCCAGCTTCGCGGACGCTGGTCTGGATGTTGTGCGCAAAGCGAGGCGTGCCCGTGACCTGGAACCATCCGGGGTTCATGTCCTTGCGCGGCCCGAACGGCACCGACAGCTCCACCCCGACGATCTGGGCGGCCGGGCCGGTCTCGAAGCGGCTGCGGCGGTACCACGCAGCCACCGAGAAGTCGGTGAACCACTGGCGCAAGCCGAACTGGAACCCGGCGTCGTTGTAGAAGAAGCGGCCCACCGTGGCCTCCAGGTAGGTCCGCGTGGCCGTCAGGTTGTACCGGTAGCTGCCGAGAATGGGCGTTGCCACCTCCGGGCCGGCGGCGCCGGGCTGGCCGAAGTCGGCATTTCGGAAGCGGCCGGCTTGCAGGTTCAGGCGATGCCGACCTTCGCCCGGTTCCCAGCGCAACGAGGCAAGCGCGCCGTCGAAGGTGCCGCCGAAACGGCCAACCGTTCCTTCCGCGGTGACGGCGGCCAAGCCCCACTGCCGCATCGCCAGCGGATCGACCGGCCCCAGCCACTGCTCCACGGGGACCCGCCAGGTCTGGGTGAAGGCGAAGCGATCGATGCCGTTGCGCACCCGGCGGCCGTAGAACACACCGTCGGAGCTGAAATCGTCGGAGCGCGCGAGTTCCTGGACCAGGCGGATCTCGGCGCTTGCGCCGCGCCAGAGCGGCTGCAGGAACGATGCGCTGGCGCCGGCGGAGTAGTCGATCGCACCGAACTCGGTGCCCAGCGTGTTGCGCAGCACCGGGGCGAGCGCGACCCTCAACGTCTTCCAACTGGGCTGCGCGTTCGCGACGACCCATTGGACGTCGGCATGCAGGGCCTCCAGGTTCGAGGTGCCGGGTGTGGAGAGTTCGCCAGCCACGCAAGCCTGGTTCTCGCCATCGATCCACTGGCGCAGGCAGTCGGAAGAGCCGGTAACGGCAACGAGTGGAACCTGCCGCTGGGTCACGATCAGGCGGAACACCGAGCGGGTATCGCCCAGTCCGTTCGCGATGGCGCCCAGGGCCGCACCGATGGCATCGGCCGTGTTCCAGTTATAGGTGGCATTGTTGGCACGGACGGCGATGGACCGGTCGGCGGCCCGGCCGACGGAGATGTCCTCCAGGCCGCGCGCCTTCAGCAGCTCGGCCAGCTGGAGCAGCTGTTCGTCCGAAGCCTGCGCCGCAGGCGCGCGTGGCGCGGGCGCATCGATAGTCGACGGCGGTGCGCTCGGGGCCGGCGGCAGGGTCCGGGCTTCATACGCGGGCAGCGGCTGCTGCGTGCCGGCCAGCTCGGGCAGCGGGCCGCGTCGGTGGGACCCCGGCAGTGAGGGAACCTTATAGAGGGGGATGGAAACGCCCGCGGAGAACCAGGACCGGCTGGTCAGGTCGGTGTCGGTCAGCCGCGCGTTGGCGCCGATGTGGGCCGACCAGCCCTCCGGCAGCCAGCGGGTGGGTGCGAACAGCCGCAGGCCGGCCCAGGCATTGCCATCGGTGTATTCCAGGTGGCCGCGCACCAGGGGCAAGGGCTGCCACGCCGCACTCGCAAACGGGCCGTGCAAGGGGGACCGTGAACCGGTGACTCCCTCCCCGGCGCGGACTTCCCCGGTGCGCCGCGCAAGGCCCGCACTGGCCTGCCAGGGACCTTCCTCGTACGTCAACACGCCGTAATAGCTGCGGAAATAGGTGACGCTGCCGCCCACGTCCGTGACGCCTGCCGCGACATGGAAACGACCAGCGCTGTCCAAACCAATGCCGACTTTGCCGGAGGCCGACAGGTCCCGTGCGCCGCAGTTGTCGAAGAAGCAGTTCGTGTTCGATTTATTGGTCGCCAACCGCCCCGCGACTTCCAGGTTGGGCAGCAAGCCGAAACCCATAACGAAGTTGTGGCCCTGTGGATTACGCACCACGCCGGGTAGCTGGTGGTCATACGCCATCTCCATGCGTCCCCAGCCGAGCAGGCGGGCCGTTGGCGTCACCGTCAGCCCCGAGAAACCGGCGGCGGTCATCGTGTTGTCCCCCGCAAGCGCCGAAACGGTGCACAGGGCTGCACCTGCGAAGAGCGTGGAAGGCAGGAGAAATCGCGGCATGGGTGGGCCGGATGGTAAGGGCGGGGAAGGGGGCTCTCGCAAACGGCTGACTAGACCATCCGGTTGATGCACGTCCGTGTTTACCTCCGGTTGCATTTCGGGTACGCTCCCTGCAAACCGAATTTACGGTCGTTATTGAAACTTGCGAGGTTCCCCATGAAGAGAATGTTTCTGCTCGCTGCCATCTTGAGCAGTGCAACCTTCCTAGTCTCCTGCGGCGGCGGCGGCGGCGGCGAGGAGTCGACGACAGTGGCGGCCGAGAACCTCGAGGTCAGGGTCGACCAGACTAACGGTGAGGCGCTGTTCACGGCCCTGGAGGGCGAGTCGTTCACTTACGACGGCGGCGTACCGGATTTCGAAACGACGACCGACACCAAGGTGGACATCGTGGGTCCCACCGCCAATCGGCAGAACTTGGGATTCCGGATCTCTTCGGATGGGAACACCGCCACAGGCGCGCTGGAGTTCGGATCCTGCATCTTCCGGATCACAGGATCCAACTATCGGACGAAGCTGACTGTAGGGACGTCCATCAAGGTCAGGGATTGCGACATCGTGGTGAATACGACCGGGAAGCTTGCGGACGGAGAGGTAAGAAGAGTGGCCGTTACCGTGGTCATTAACGGAAGGCGCGCAACGCGCTACGTGAACCTCAGTATCACCAGGGATGGATCCGTCCTCATCGAGAGCGTGGTCTTCGGTAGAGTGAAGGTGCGCACGGTCACTGGCACGGGAGGCTTCTAGCCTTTGCCAGCCACGGCTCCTGAACAGGAAGGCCCGCGATCGCGGGCCTTTGTTCTGATCAAAGCCCGCAACCTGCGGGCTTTTTCGCTTTCAGGCGGTGGCCGGAAGTACCGGCAGCAGCTTGCGCAGGAACAGTGCCGTTGCCGTGCCACCCAGGTCAATGGCGACATCGCGCAACTGCGGATGCCGTCCCGGTACCAGTGACTGGAGCAGTTCCGTCAGCGCTGCAAGCCCCACGGCAACGACGATGATTCGCCACACTGCCCACCGCCCGCTGCCATAAACCGGACACAGCCCGATCAGCGTAAACAGGGCGTAGTGCGCCAATGCCGACCAGGGCAGCTTGCGCCACATGAGGCCCTCGATGTCCGCCTTCAGTTCGTTCGGCATCGTCGTGCCTGCGACGAGCAGGAGCACGAGGACGAAGAAAATGACCCAGGCTGTTCGCCTTGTAATTCGCAACTGCAAGTCAGTCCGATACGCGTTTGGATGCCGGCCAGAAAACCGGCGGAGTCCGCAGGTTCTGCAACATTGGCCGCTCCACGAATCTGCGGACTATCAGTCCCACCAGCATGGAAGCGACCATGGTCGCCGCGATCATCACCCCGAACTGCAGCCAGCCCTGCGGCAAGGGGAGTCGCTTGATCACGGCGGAAACGGCCAGCATGGCGGGCACGTGGAACAGGTAGATGGCGTAGCTGGCATCGCCGAGGGCTTTGAGCAGGTCCAGCTTCGGCATCGAGCGCTCCAGCGACAGCGCGCCGACCAGGATGGCGGAAGCAGCCAGCCCACGCAGGATGACGTTTTCGCCCACTGACAAGATGGCGATGAAGCCGAGCGGCAGCAATACCCCCAGCGCCAGGGACTGGAACCTGCGCCGCGAATGCACGTACCCGATCCATACGCCAGCCAAAAACTCCAGCAGCAGAAGGTTGGTGTACGTCAGCCCCGGTGCGCTCTGCGGCTGGGTGGCCAAGCCGAGAATGACCAAACCACCGATGATGCAGGTGGTGGTCACGAGCGGCCGGCCGACCGCGATGCCCACGGCGAACAGCGCATAGAAGAACATCTCGTAGTTGAGTGTCCAGCCGGGGATGTAGTACGGATAGACCTGGTCGGGAAAGTCCAGGCTGAAGTGCGGGATGAACAGGAACGACTTCCACAGGGTCGCCAGTCGATCGGCGGTGAGCGCTTCTCCACCGCGCACTGCAAGCGCCAGCATCAGGAGCGTGGCGATCCAGTAGAGCGGCGCCACGCGCACCAGCCGGCGCCACACGAACGTGCCCACCTGCTCGCCCCTGGCGGCGGTGAACATGATGAAGCCGCTGATGACGAAGAAGATGTCCACGCCCGTGGTGCCGCCGTTGAACTGCTCCAGCGGGTTGAACAGCCAGGGTTTGGGACTGCGCGCGTGATGCAGTACCACGAGCAGCGCCGCGACGGCGCGCAGGTACTGCACGGAAACGAAGGACTCTCGGACGTTCACTTGGCCCTGGTGCCGGAGGCCGGAATCGAACCGGCACGGTGTTGCCACCGGAAGATCTTGAGTCCGGCGTGGTTCCTAGTATTGGCGCGGGTTACCGGCTGGTTTTTTCCGCATCCGTCGATGATATCCGCCACTCTAACAGGGTGCGTTTGCGGAAACGAAGATGCTGTTGCGGGGCCCTTCGTTGCTGTGCTTCTGGGCGCTGACCTCACAGGTTCAATCGTCGCCGCGCGTGCGGCAGTGCTTGCTGGTCGGGGTCACAGACGAGTGCTGCAGCAACGTGCTGGACGCCTCGGCGTCGCCCGCTTGGTCGACGGCCGTCTTACGCATATCGCGCAGCCACATGGCCTCAATGCCGGCGGCCAGTTTCTGGTCGCCCGGTTTGCGCGTCGCGGTGCCGCCTTCGCGCGTGCCTTGTCCCACTCCCGGAGACCGCCCTTCAGATGCACCGAGAAGCTGTTGGGCGTGGAGATCGGCTCAGGTGGTTCGCGCAGTAGCCGCGGCGGCGCGCCAGAAGCGCCGGCAGACCTACGACAGTGCCAAGTCGAAGTCGGCTCTCTTGCCGGTCTTGCTGGCCTTCAGGAGCAGGATGTCGCCCTTGGACAGCACCACCTTTATGCAGTCCTTGGGCGCATGCTGGTGGCAGACGACAGGTCCATGGCGTCGGGGGTCGGTCTTCGGGCCGGGGCAGTTCTCGTCGGCCGGTGCACAGCGATAGTGCAGAATGCTGGCGAAAATGATCGCGGAGTTGTAGATGATCAAGTCGCTTGAAGGACTCCGTGGCGCTGCCGCGCTGTTGGTGGCGTTGTATCACCTCAAGGTGGGGGCCAGCTATCTCCCTATAGTGAAGCACGGCTACTTGTTCGTCGATTTATTCTTCGTTCTCAGCGGCTTCGTCATTGCCGCCGCCTATGGCGACAGAATCAGCACCCCGCGAGATGCCGCCAGCTTCATGCTGCGCAGGTTCGGCCGATTGTTCCCGCTGCTCGTATTCGCCACCGTTGTCTTCGTGCTGGCGCAGAATGTCCTGGTCATCGCCAAGGTGCAGATGGTGGCCAGAGGCTTGGGCGGAGCCCTCGCGAACCCTGGCGCCTTGACTTACACTTGGCCCTCCATCTCCGAGGCGCTGAGCGTCGGGCTATTCGTGCACTCGCTGGGGCTGTTCGACCAGCTGATCCTGAACTATGTGAGCTGGAGCATCAGCGTGGAGTTTTGGGCGTACGTCCTATTCGCCCTGTTGGTGCTTGTGTTCGGGCGAAGATCCCGTACCTGGATCTTCGCCACGCTGTCGGCTCTGATGTTCGCAGTCACGGTTTGGGGCAGCGCCGTCGACCATCAGTGCCTGACCGCCGGCAAGTGTATGGACGTCACCTATGACTTTGGTTATCCACGGTGTCTTTTCTCGTTTTTGATGGGCGCACTGGTTTGGAGGTTTAGGGAGCCAGGCCGCCGGCACCAAATTGGCGCGCAGGTCAGTGCGCTGGTCGTCTTGGCTGTTCTCATGGGCGTGGTGGGCTTCATGCCGGCGGCAGCCTTTGCAATGCCGTTCGCCTTCGCTGCGCTGATCTGGGGGATGGCCACTGACGCCGGGCCTGTCGCAAAGGCGCTAGGAAGCCGTGTAGGGGTCGCGCTGGGCGCCCGGTCGTACTCCGTGTACATGCTGCACCCCGTGCTGCTGCTGTTCGTCCGGCAGTTTTCAGAGCGGTCCACAAGTGGTCCCGTGAGCCTTCTGATCGCGGTCGCCTACGTTGGCATTCTGTTGCTTGTGTCAGGCTGGGTTTACTCGCACCTCGAAGTGCCCCTTCGCAACTATTTCAATAGTCTGGCTGAAAAGATTGATCAGCGGGGATTGGCGGCCCCGCCTCGGCTGGCGTGAGCACAGCTGGCATCCAATGAGTCCCTCGTTGATCGCGCTACTCGGCTACATCATGATCAGCACAAGCGATGGACCGCTTCGGGACACTGTTCGCCCCGCGGTCGTTCAGGAAGGGTCGGATCCATCCGCTTCGCCCCGCTGTACTGGTCGGCCACTGGTATATATGCGGCAAAGCTTCATGGGCTGCGCGGCTCTGGTCGCCACGTTCGTGTGGCTGACAACCCGTTGTGCCGCAGTTGCGGGCGTTCGATATGGTTCTGTGCACCTCGACTTCGCGCTTTGCGCCTTTCAGGGAAGGCAGGCAACGGACTCGTCCAGCGGTGGATCGCTGGCGGCAACGCCTCATACTTCATCTACCTGACGCACAGCTTTGCCGCGGGTCGGTGAAGCGGGTGTGGGTCGGGTGTTCAAGGGGTTGATTTCCGCTGGCATGATCGTGCTGATCACGGTCGGTCGATTGCATTGGGGTTTGCTTCCTACAGGTTGGTGGCTCAGCCTGTCCTGCAGTTGACGGTGGCGCCGCAGGGACCGGGCGGCGGGCGAAGCGCGCGACTCAGCGGCTGATCACGTCGAACCGGCGAATGGTCGTGCGGCCTTCGCCATACCCGATCTCGTTTCCAAACGAGATGCCGTTGATGAACTCGTCACCCTGCGCCAGCCCTTCCTGCACCATGTAGCGAAAGAATGGCGCCAGCGCGAGGCGCCCTGAGAGCATCGGCTGAACCGCGACGAACGAGATCACCTTCCAACTCCCGTACGCGGTGTCGTCTACGTAAAGGTCAAAGTCGCGACCATCGAACGTGACGCGAGCCTTCTTGCGTCGGGGAATGTCCCACTCCGTCTTGTCCAACCAGATCATCACCTCATGGGTTAGTTGTTTGCGGGGCTCTGTCGGGTGCCGCTCGCGCGACAGCCAGATGTCGAACGCAAGATTGTGCGTACCACGTCCGCGGCTTTCGACCTCAAATGTGGAAGCGAGCCCGGTTGCCTTCTGGATTCCCATCGGGAGGAACGCGGCGCCTGAGTGGGTGTTGTCCCAGTCCCATCCCAGCGTGATGTGGGGGTAAGACTTGACGCGCCCACGGCCACGCTCAAAGTTCGACCATTCAAAACGGACCGTGCCGTCACGCTCTACGCTGGCGCACTGGCGATAACCCTTCACCGGGTCGCCTTTGTCGGAGGTGCCCCAAATGTTGTTGAATACTGTCTTCGACCCCTGCCGGATCTTCCCGTGATCATCGCAGACGATCTGTGCCACGGCGGGCACCGCCAAGAGTGCACTGAGCAGCGCGAAAGCGGCGGCATGTTGCATCACTCGATTATCGACGTACGGAGAGCTCTTATCCGCGCCTGCCGCTGCCACCAGCGCCTCGCCCACTCGCGGCCGCAGGCGCCTCCGGAAGCCCAGCATGAACGAAACTTCTTGGTCTTGCCGCCATTTGGCGCAGCGCCATGGCCTGCGACGCTGTCGGAGACCAGTGCGCCGCGGTGAGCTGCGGCCTGGGGGAGGCGCGAAGCGGGCGATCCGAACGATAGGACGCAGCCCTTTCGGACCATGTCGCGCCCGCGTCGACAGAGGGCAGGGGCTGCATATCTTTTGCGGAAACGAAGTAGAAACTGTTGGTGCCGGAGGCCGGAATCGAACCGGCACGGTGTTGCCACCGGCAGATTTTGAGTCTGCTGCGTCTACCGATTTCGCCACTCCGGCAGGGTAAGAGGGGGTTTTAAATTATGGCACAGTGACGTTCATGCACTACCCGACGATCGAGAACGCCATCGGCCGCACGCCGCTGGTGGCGCTGCAGCGCATCGGCGCTGCCGAGAACGCCAGGCGCGGCAATGTCATCCTGGGCAAGCTGGAAGGCAACAATCCGGCCGGCTCGGTGAAGGACAGGCCGGCCCTGTCGATGATCAAGCGCGCCGAAGAGCGTGGCGAGATCAAGCCTGGCGACACGTTGATCGAGGCCACCTCCGGCAACACCGGCATCGCGCTGGCCATGGCCGCGGCCATCAAGGGCTACCGCATGGTGCTGATCATGCCGGAGGACCTGTCGATCGAGCGGGCCCAGACCATGAAGGCGTTCGGCGCCGAGTTGATGCTCACGCCCAAAAGCGGCGGCATGGAATACGCGCGCGACCTGGCGGAGAACATGCAGCGCGAAGGCAAGGGCCGGGTTCTCGACCAGTTCGCCAATGCGGACAACCCGCGCATCCATTACGAGACCACCGGGCCGGAGTTGTGGGAGCAGACCGAGGGGCGCATCACGCACTTCGTCAGCGCCATGGGCACCACCGGCACCATCACCGGCGTGTCGCGCTTCCTGAAGGAGCAGAGCAAGGAGGTGCGTATCGTCGGCGCGCAGCCCAGGGAGGGCTCGCGCATTCCGGGTATTCGCAAGTGGCCGGAGGAATACCTGCCGAAGATCTACGACCCGAAGACCGTGGACGAACTGGTCTACGTGAGCCAGGACGATGCGGAGGAGATGTGCCGCAGGCTGGCGCGGGAAGAGGGCATCTTCGCCGGCATCTCGGCTGCGGGGGCGCTGTGCGTGGCGCTGGAGGTGGCGGAGAAGGTGGAGAACGCGACGATCGTGTTCATCGTCTGCGATCGGGGCGACAGGTATCTGTCGACCGGGGTGTTCCCGGCGTGAGCGACTTCAAGTTCTGCCCCCAGTGCGCCACGGCGCTGGAACTGATCGCGCAGATGGAGGACGGCGGGGAGAAGCAGCGGCTGCGTTGCCCCGCGTGCCAATGGACGCACTGGAACAACCCCACGCCCGTGCTGGCCGCCATCGTGCAGTACCAGGACAAGATCCTGCTGGCGCGCAATGCCGCGTGGACGCACAAGATGTACGCGCTGATCACCGGCTTCATGGAGGCGGGGGAGTCGCCCCAGGATGGGATCAAGCGCGAGATCAAGGAAGAGACCAACCTCGATGCGCAGCAGCTCACGCTGGTGGGCGCGTACGAGTTCCTGCGGATGAACCAGGTGATCATTGCGTATCACGCGGTTTGTACGGGCGAGGTCAAGCTGTCGCCGGAGCTGGTCGACTACAAGCTGATGGCGTACGAGCAGGTGAAGTGCTGGCCGCGTGGGACGGGGTTTGCGCTGGCGGACTGGCTGCGGACGCAGGGGTATGAGCCGCAGTTCATGGAGATGCCGACGGCGTAGGGGAGAGAGGGAGCCCTGGGCCCCCGCCTTCGCGGGGCTGACGAAGACCGGTCATTCCCGCGAAGGCGGGAATCCAGGGCTTCCATGCCTACAGGCGTGCCTGCTTCTCGTTCGCCAGGAACCACTCGTACGATTGCCGCAGGCCATCCTTCAGGCTGATGCCGGCCTTCCAGCCAAGCTGCTCCAGCTTGCCCACATCCATCAACTTCCGCGCGGTGCCGTCCGGCTTGGTGGCGTCGAAGGCGATGTCGCCCTGGAAGCCCGTTACCTCGGCGATGGTCTCGGCGAGTTCGCGGATGGTGCAGTCCACGCCGGTGCCCACGTTGATGTGCGACAGCATCGGCTGCGTGACGCCGCGGTAGACCTCGGGCGGCAGGTCCATGACATGCACCGAGGCGGCGGCCATGTCGTCCACATGCAGGAACTCGCGCATCGGCTTGCCGGTGCCCCAGACGGTCACCACCTTCTGCCCGGATTGCACGGCTTCATGGAAGCGCCGGATCATGGCGGGGATGACGTGGCTGTTCTCGGGATGGAAGTTGTCGTTGGGCCCGTACAGGTTGGTGGGCATCACGCTGCGGTAGTCGCGTCCGTACTCGCGGTTGTAGCTCTCGCACAGCTTGATGCCGGCGATCTTGGCCACCGCGTACGGCTCATTGGTGGGTTCCAGTACTCCCGTCAACAGGGCATCCTCGCGCATCGGCTGCGCCACGGCGCGGGGATAGATGCAGGACGACCCGAGCAGTAACAGCTTCTGCACGCCGGCCAGGTGTGCCGAGTGAATGACGTTGCACTCGATCATCAGGTTCTCGTAGATGAACTGTGCCGGGTAGGTGTTGTTGGCATGGATGCCGCCCACCTTGGCCGCGGCCAGGTACACCTGCTCGATGTCGTGCTTGCGGAAGAAGGCCTCCACCTGCTCCTGGCGGGCGAGGTCCACCTCGCTGCGGCCGGCGGTGAGGATGTTGGTGCGGCCGAGGGCCTGCAGCTTGCGCACGATGGCGGAGCCCACCATGCCGCGGTGGCCCGCGACGAAGATGGCGCCCATGTCAGCGGTCCTCCCGCGGCCGGATAACCGGGTAGCCGTGCGACTTGAGCAGCGCGTGCTGCTTGGCGTCCGACAGGTCGCAAGCCACCATCTCGGCACACATCTCTTCCACCGTGATTTCGGGCATCCAGCCCAGTTCCTTCTTCGCCAGGCTCGGGTCTCCGAGCAGGGTTTCCACCTCGGCGGGGCGGTGGTAGCGCCTGTCCCCCCGAACAATGACATCGCCGACCTTCAGGGCCGGCGCCTTGTCGCCTTCGATGGCGGTCACGATGCCTTGTTCGTCGATGCCCTTGCCCTCGAAGTGGAGGCTGATGCCCAGGTTGCGGGCGGTGAGATGGATGAAGTCACGCACCGAAATCTGCTTGCCGGTGGCAATGACGTAGTCCTGCGGCTTGTCCTGCTGCAGCATCATCCACTGCATGCGCACGTAGTCCTTTGCGTGGCCCCAGTCGCGCAGCGCATCGATGTTGCCCATGTACAAGGACTTCTCAAGCCCCTGGGCGATGTTGCACATTCCGCGCGTGATCTTGCGGGTGACGAAAGTCTCGCCGCGGCGCGGCGACTCGTGGTTGAACAGGATGCCGTTGCAGGCGTACATGCCGTACGACTCGCGATAGTTCTTGGTGATCCAGTAGGCGTACAGCTTGGCCACCGCATAAGGCGAGCGGGGGTAGAAAGGGGTGGTTTCCTTCTGAGGCACTTCCTGCACCAGCCCATACAGCTCGGAGGTGGAGGCTTGGTAGAACCGGGTTTTCTTATCCAGGCCCAGGAGGCGGATGGCCTCCAGCAGGCGCAGGGTGCCGATCGCGTCCACGTCGGCGGTGTATTCCGGCGCTTCGAAGCTCACCGCCACGTGCGACTGGGCACCCAGGTTGTACACCTCGTCCGGCTGCACTTGTTGCAGGATACGGGTGAGGTTGGAGGTGTCGCTCAGGTCGCCGTAGTGCAGGACCAGCTTGCGGTTGTCCACATGCGGGTCTTCGTAGATATGGTCGATGCGGCCCGTGTTGAACATGGAGGCGCGGCGCTTGATCCCATGGACTTCGTAGCCCTTTTCCAGCAGGAGCTCGGCGAGATAGGAGCCGTCCTGGCCCGTGATACCGGTAATGAGTGCACGCTTCGTCATGGTCAATTTTCAGGGAATGGATGAGATTATCCGCAATCAACTTCCGTGCCCATCCGTCGAATGGTCAGGCGCAGGACGGATCACACGAAAGAAGGGATATCCGTTGTACTTAGAATGCATTTGCCGCTCTTGAGGCCACCCATGCAAACCGACAAGGAAATCGACACCCGCGGACTCAACTGCCCGCTGCCCATCCTGAAGGCCAAGAAGGCCCTGACGGACATGCGCGCCGGCCAGCTGCTGAAGGTGGTTTCCACCGACAGCGGGTCGCTGCGCGACTTCCAGGCGTTTTCCAAGCAGACCGGCAACGAGCTGGTGGAGCAGCAGACGGTGGGCGACGAGTTCATCCACGTGCTGCGCCGGCGCTGACGCAAAGGCGCTGTGGACGACGGCACGCTGGTCACGCTGCACGGCACCGACGGCAGCGAAGCGGCCGTCAGCCTGCACGGCGCGCAACTCCTGTCCTGGCGGCCCGCCGGGCAGCGGGAGCAGATCTACACCAGCCCCACGTCGCAGCCCGCCGCCGGCAAGGCGCTGCGCGGTGGCGCGCCGATCTGCTTTCCCCAGTTCGCGCAGCGCGGGCCTTTGGCCAAGCACGGGTTCGCGCGGACGAGTCGGTGGGAGCTGGTGACGGGGCCTTCGCACGGTGCCGTCAGCGAGGCCACCTTCCAGCTGGATTCGACGATGGTGGCCGCCGGGTGGGAGCACCCGTTCTGCCTGGTGCTGGTGGTGAAGCTCGGGCCGGGGTGGCTGGAGCTGCACCTGCAGGCGGCCAATACGGGGCGGCAGGCTTTCGAGTTCACCGGGGCAATCCACACGTACTTTGCCGTCGATGACGTGCGGCAAGCGGCCGTGCGCGGATTGCAGGGGCTGCGGTACGAGGATTCAGCGGATGGCGGCGTGGTGAAGGAGGACGCCGAGGCGGAGGTGCGTTTCGCCGGGGAGGTGGATCGCATCTACCTCGGGGCGCCGGCGGAGGTGGAGCTGGCGCCGGGGCGGCGCATCACGCAGCAGGGGTTCGAGGACACGGTGGTGTGGAACCCGGGGCCGGTGAAGGCGGCCACGCTGGGCGACATGCCGGCGGCGGATTGGACGCGGATGGTGTGCGTGGAGGCGGCGGTGGTGGGGCGGCCGGTTTCACTGGCGCCGGGGAAGACGTGGCGGGGGATGCAGCGGATATCCGTCGTTCCCGCGTAGCGCCGCACCGTCATTCCCGCGGAGGCGGGAATCCAGGGCTTTCATGCACCCGAATTTTGGGAGCCCTGGGTTCCCGCCTTCGCGGGAATGACGTTCTAGAACTTCAAATTGCGCAGGTACTCCCTGAACGCCGGCCCCACCTCCGGGTGCTTCAACGCGAACTCGACGGACGCTTCCAGGAAGCCGTCCTTGCTGCCGCAGTCATAGCGCTTGCCCTGGTACATGTACGCATGCACGCCCTCCCCGGCGATCAACTGCGCGATGCCGTCGGTGAGCTGGATCTCGCCGCCGGCGCCGCGCTGCTGGTTGGCGATGCGGTCGAACACGCCCGGCGTCAGCACATAGCGGCCCGCCACGCCCAGGCGGGACGGCGCCTTGTCGGGCGACGGCTTCTCCACCATCTGCTTGACCTTCACCAGGCGGTCGCCCACCTTGTCGCCGGCCACGATGCCATAACGCTTGACGTGGTCCAGCGGCACCTCCTGCACGGCCAGCACGGAGGTCTGCACTTCGTCGAAGACCTCTACCATTTGGGCTAGGACACCCGGACCGTTGTCCTGGCCAGACATCAAATCGTCGGCCAGCAGTACTGCAAAAGGTTCATCGTTCACGATGTGCCGCGCGCACAGCACGGCATGGCCCAGGCCCAGCGAGCGCGGCTGCCGCACATAGGAGCAGTCCATGTCCGCCGGCGACAGCGAGCGCACCAGCGCCAGCAGCTCCTGCTTGCCGCTGGCCTCCAGCTCCGTCTCCAGCTCGTAGGCGGTGTCGAAGTGGTCTTCGATGGCGCGCTTGTTCCGGCCGGTCACGAAGATCATGTGGCGGATGCCGGCGTCGTAGGCCTCTTCCACCGCGTACTGGATCAGGGGCTTGTCGACGACGGGCAGCATTTCCTTGGGCTGGGCCTTGGTAGCCGGCAGGAAGCGCGTCCCCAGGCCTGCAACAGGGAAGACCGCTTTGTTAACATTTGTGAACTTTTTCATCGACCTCCTCGACGGTAATAGCTAGAGTGTGCCCAAGCAGGGCACGGCAACCGCCTCATTCTGAAGACAAATGCGGCTGTCGTGTCTGGAAACAGGAATGTAGTCTTGGAAATCCTTCTGTTAGAGCGGCTGGTTCCGGAGGCGCAGGCCTGGCTGGAAGCCCGCCACCATGTCGAGCTGCGTCCCGAGCTCGCACAGGATCCCGCCGCGCTGCGCAAGGTGCTCTACAACGTGCAGGGCATCGTGCTGCCGCGCAAGCTGCCCATCACGCGTGAGTTCCTCGACTTCGCCCCCGTGCTGCGCGTGGCCGCGCGCCTGCATGCCGGCACCGACAACACCGATCTCGAAGCCTGCCGCGAACACAAGGTGCGCGTGGTGCAGGCCATCAGCGCGCACGTGCGCTCCAATGCCGAGTACCTGCTGGCCAGCATGCTGCTGCTGTTTCGCCGCGGCGTCGCCGCCTCGCTCAACGGCGACCGGCAGGCCCAGGCCACCATGGGCCGCGAGATCCATGGCGCCACCATCGGCCTGCTGGGCATCGCGCCCACGGCGCACACGCTGGCCGGCATGCTGCAGCCGCTGGGCGCCAAGCTCATCGGCTACGACCCCGCGGTGCACCACACCGCGCCCATCTGGGAGCGGCTGGGCATCCAGCCCGTGGGGCTGCAGGACTTGCTGGCGTGGTCCGACGCGGTGTCGGTGCAGGTGCTGTACGGCTCGCGCTACCAGCACTTCATCAACGACAAGGTGCTGGCGCATTGCCGGCCGGGGCAGCTGTGGGTGGGCATCAGCCGCTCCGAGTTGTTCGAGCCGTATGCGTTGGCGTCGGCGTTGAGCGATGGGCGCATCGAGGCGGCGGTGATGGATGGCGCGGAGGCCGGCTTCGGCGCGCGCGGCACGCCGCTGCACGATGCGCGCAATTTGTACCTGACGCCGCGGCTGGGCGCGCAGACGCGCGAGTCGCGGGTGCGGGCGAGCTGGTATGTGGTGCAGAGGTTGCACGAGACGCTGACGAGTCCGCCGCCGAATAGCGGGTTCGATCAGTTGTTGAGCGCGCCGATGGGGTTAGGCGACTCCGATTTCGCGCCGCGGTAGCGCATACGTCATTCCCGCGAAGGCGGGAATCACAGAGCCTGCCCCCGCGTAGGCGGGGGGCCTCCGAATTCGGGTGCAGGGGAGCCCTGGATCCCCGCCTCCGCGGGGATGACGATTATCCAAGCCGTTTCAACTGCCCCTGCGTCTTCTCCAGCGTCGCCGTGAAATCGGCGATCCGCTTGCGCTCCTGCTCGATCACCGCCGCCGGTGCCTTGGCGACGAAAGCTTCGTTCGATAGCTTGCCGCTCGCCTTGGCGATCTCGGCCTGCAGGCGGGTGGCTTCCTTGGTCAGGCGCGCCTTCTCCGCCGCGACGTCGATCTCCATGAACAGGCACAGGCGGATGTCGCCCGCCACCGCCACCGGCGCGGACTGCGCGGCGGCGGCCCAGGCGGACTCGTCGTCGAACACCTTCACTTCGCTCAGCTTCGCCAGCGCCTGCAGCGCGGGCGTGGCCTCGCGCATGAAGGCGGCGTCACCCATCACATAGGCGGGCAGCCGCGTGCTGGGCGGCACGTTCATCTCGCCGCGCAGGTTGCGGCAGGCATCCACCACGCCCTTCAGGCGCGTCATCCACGCTTCGGCCTCCGGGTTGATGTTGGCCTGCTGCGCGGCGGGGTAGGGCGCCACGCTGATCGAGTCGCCCGTCTTGCCGGCCACCGGCGCCACCTTCTGCCACAGCTCCTCGGTGATGAAGGGGATGACCGGGTGGGCCAGGCGCAGGATGGCCTCCAGCACGCGGATCAGCGTGCGGCGGGTGCCGCGCTGCTGCGCCTCGTCGCCCGTCTGGATCTGCACCTTGGCGATCTCCAGGTACCAGTCGCAGTACTCGTCCCAGACGAACTGGTAGATGGTGTTGGCGACGTTGTCCAGGCGGTACTCTTCGAAGCCCTTCGCCACGTCGGCCTCGGCCTTCTGCAGCAGCGAGACGATCCAGCGGTCGGCCTGCGTCAGCGTGGCGTGCTGCTCGGCGAGGTCCTTGCCCTCGCAATTCATCAGCACGAAGCGCGCGGCGTTCCAGAGCTTGTTGCAGAAGTTGCGGTAGCCCTCGCAGCGCTTGGGGTCGAAGTTGATGGAGCGGCCCAGCGTGGCCAGCGCGGCGAAGGTGAAGCGCAGCGCGTCGGCGCCGTAGGGCGGAATGCCCTCGGGGAATTCCTTCTCGGTGTTCTTGCGCACCGTGGGCGCGGTCTCGGGCTTGCGCAGGCCGGTGGTGCGCTTGTCCAGCAGCGGAGGCAGGGCGATGCCGTCGATCAGGTCCACCGGGTCCAGCACGTTGCCTTCGGACTTGCTCATCTTCTTGCCGTGCGAGTCGCGCACCAGGCCGTGGATGTACACGTGCTTGAAGGGCACCTGGCCGGTGAAGTGCGTCGTCATCATGATCATCCGGGCGACCCAGAAGAAGATGATGTCGTAGCCGGTGACCAGCACGGTGGAGGGCAGGTACAGGTCCATGTCCTGCGTCTTCTGCGGCCAGCCCATGGTGGAGAAGGGCACCAGCGCGGAGGAGTACCAGGTGTCCAGCACATCGGGGTCGCGCGTGAGCTTCTTGCCGGGCGCCAGCTTCTGCGCCTCGGCCTCGTCGCGCGCCACCACCACGTTGCCCTGCTCGTCGTACCAGGCCGGGATCTGGTGGCCCCACCAGAGCTGGCGCGAGATGCACCAGTCCTGGATGTTGTTCATCCACTGGTTGTAGGTGTTGACCCAGTTCTCGGGGACGAAGCGCACGGCGCCACTGTCCACGGCGTCGATGGCTTTCTGCGCGATCGACTTGCCGGTGGGGTCCTGGTCGCTGACCTTGGTCATGGCCACGAACCACTGGTCCGTGAGCATCGGCTCCACCACCTGGCCGGTGCGGGCGCAGCGCGGCACCATCAGCTTGTGCTTCTTGGTGTCTTCCAGCAGGCCCTGCTGCTCGAGGTCGGCCACGACTTTCTTGCGGGCGACGAAGCGGTCCAGGCCGCGATAGGCCGCGGGCGCGTTGTCGTTGATCTTCGCGTCCAGCGTCAGCACGCCGATGATGGGCAGCTGGTGGCGCTGGCCGACGGCGTAGTCGTTGGCGTCGTGGGCGGGCGTGACCTTCACCACGCCGGTGCCGAATTCGCGGTCGACGTATTCGTCGGCGATGACGGGGATCTCGCGGCCGGTCAGCGGCAGCTGGACCTTCTTGCCCACAAGGTGCTTGTAGCGATCGTCCTCCGGGTGGACCATCACGGCGACGTCGCCGAGCATGGTCTCGGGGCGGGTGGTGGCGACGGTGAGGTGGCCGTTGCCCTCGGCGAGCGGGTAGCGGATGTGCCAGAGGAAGCCGTCTTCCTCTTCGCTTTCCACTTCCAGGTCGGACACGGCGGTCTTGAGCTCGGGGTCCCAGTTCACCAGGCGCTTGCCGCGGTAGATCAGGCCTTGCTGGTACAGCTGCACGAAGGTCTCGGTGACGATCTTCGACAGCTTCTCGTCCATCGTGAAGTACTCGTGCGACCAGTCCACGCTGTCGCCCATGCGGCGCATCTGCGTGGTGATGGTGTTGCCGGACTTCTCTTTCCACTCCCAGACCTTCTTGACGAAGTCGGGGCGGCCCAGGTCGTGGCGGCTGGTGCCTTGCTCCTGCAGCTGGCGCTCCACCACGATCTGGGTGGCGATGCCGGCGTGGTCGGTGCCCGGCACCCACAGCGTGTTGAA
>JAJTCN010000031.1 GCA_021323335.1 Ramlibacter sp. | reverse complement strand
CGGTTGTCGTCGGTGATGAAGATGTTGGCCGGCTTGATGTCCAGGTGCAGCATCTTGTGCTGGTGCACGATGCGCAGGCCGCGCAGGATCTCGTCGAACAGCGAGCGGATGGTCGACTCGCGGAAGACCTTCTGCTTCTTCAGCTCGCGTGCGGTGATGATGAAGTCCTGCAGGGTGGCGCCCTCCAGGTAGTTCATGACCATGTACACCGTCTCGTTCTCGCGGAAGAAGTTCAGCACGCTCACCACGGAGGAGTGCGAGATCTGGGCGAGCGAGCGGCCTTCCTCGAAGAAGCTCTTGAGGCCGAGGCGGTACAGGGAGAGTTTTTCCGGCGCCACCTGCGGCAGCAGCTCGCCGGGAGGCCGGGTGGCCAGCGAGGAAGGCAGGTATTCCTTGATGGCGATCTGCTGGCCCTCGTTGTCCACCGCGAGGTAGACGACGCCGAAACCACCCGCGGAAAGCTTGCGCACGACCCGGTAACCACCTATGACGGTGTCCGGCGGCAAGGGTGCGGGTTTGACCTTTGACATAATTTGAAGAATGTTCGGGCCTGCCGAAGCCCCGTGCGTTCCTCGAAATCCCCCGCAACGAACTTCAAAGATCCCTCTGCATGGCAGTTTACAGCATGACCGGTTACGCCTCGGCGCAACTCAGCCCCGGAACGTCACCGGCAAGCCACGATGGCGGCAAGACTGCAACACATCCCGGCGCCGGGTTGCGGCTCGGGCTGGAAATCCGCTCCGTCAACAGCCGCTTCCTGGACCTCTCGTTCCGTTTGGGGGAGGAGCTGCGCTCCCACGAGCCGGCCCTGCGCGAGCTGATCTCCTCCCGCGTGAAGCGAGGCAAGGTGGAAGTGCGGGGCGGCGTCGAAGGCGCGGGCGCGGAGCTGGTGCGCGAGCCGTCCATGCCCACGCTGCAACGCCTGGCCGCGGTGCAGGACACGGTGCGCACCTGGATGCCGGATGCCCCGGCCCTGTCCGTGGCGGAGATCCTGCGCCTGTCCGCCGCCGAGAGCAGCACCGGCGTGGACTGGGGCGACGGCCTGATGAAGATCGCCGCGGAGGCGCTCGGCGAGCTGGTCGCGGCGCGCGAACGCGAGGGCGCCCGCCTGGTCAAGATGCTCCTGGGCCACCTGGGGCAACTCCGCACGCTGGCCGAACAGGCCCGCCCGCTGGTGCCGCAACTCGTGGAGCAGCAGCGCCAGCGCTTCCTGGAACGCTGGAAGGAGGCGATGGCCCTGTCCGAAGGCGCCGTCGCCCACGACGCCGCCCAGGACCGGGCGCTGACCGAGGCCACCTCCTTCGCGATCCGCATCGACGTGGCCGAGGAGCTCACGCGCCTGGCCGCGCACCTGGACGAGATCGAGCGCCTGATCAAGAAGGGTGGCGAGGTCGGCAAGCGGCTCGACTTCCTGATCCAGGAACTGCACCGCGAAGCCAACACACTGGGCTCCAAGTCGGCGCTGCTGGAACTCACGCGGATCTCGGTGGACATGAAGGTCCTGATCGAGCAGATGCGCGAGCAAGTCCAGAACCTGGAATGAGTCACTAGAATCCGCCATGGACTACCCCGGCAATCTCTTCGTTGTCGCCGCTCCCAGCGGCGCGGGCAAGTCCAGCCTCGTGAAGGCCTTGCGCGAACTCGATTCGCACGTGCAGCCCTCGGTCTCGCACACCACCCGGCCGCCCCGCGGCCAGGAAAAGCACGGGCGCGAGTACTTCTTCGTGTCGGCCGGCGAATTCGACCAGATGGTGCTGGCCGACGCGTTCGTCGAATGGGCCAACGTCCACGGCCACCGCTACGGCACCTCCAAGAAGGCCATCGAGGACCGCATCACCCACGGCGCCGACGTCATCCTGGAGATCGACTGGCAGGGCGCGCTGCAGATCAAGCGCATGTTCACCAACGCGGTGCTGATCTTCATCCTGCCTCCCAGCTGGGAAGAGCTGCGCTCGCGGCTCGAGCGGCGGGGCGAAGACTCGGCCGAGGTGATCGAAATCCGGCTCCAGAACGCGGCCGAAGAACTGGCGCAGGCGAAAGAATTCGATTTCGTTATAATCAACGAGTTATTTGAGCGCGCGCTTTTCGACCTGAAAGCGATCGTGCATGCCCAGCGGCTGAAGTACGTGTCCCAACGCCGCGCCCGAGCCGCCACCTTCCAGGCCCTCGGCATCTAGACATCCTCCCGGAGAATCCATGGCCCGCATCACCGTCGAAGACTGCCTCGAAAAGATCCCCAACCGCTTCCAGCTGGTCCTGGCCGCGACCTACCGCGCCCGCATGCTGAGCCAGGGCCATGCGCCCAAGATCGAGAGCAAGAACAAGCCGGGCGTCACCGCCCTGCGCGAGATCGCCGAAGGCAAGATCGGCCTCGAAATGCTGAAGAAGGTGCCCGGCTAAGCGACAGCGTGCCGGGCATCCCCGCGCAGGCGGGGATCCAGAGAAAGCACCCCGAGGGGTGCTTTTTCTTTGCGCGACCCTACCCTCTTCGCGCATGCCTCTATCATGGGGCCATGAGTGCGGTGCTCCCCCCGGTGTCGGGCAGCGGCAAACGGCCCAGCAGCCCGATCCGTCCCAGCCCTGCCGCGGCCAACGCCGCCGCGGCGAGCTTTGCCGCGCTGACGGCCCGCCTCGACTACCTCGACCCCTCGGAAGTCGACGCCGTCCGCAAGGCCTACCGCTTCGCCGACGAGGCCCACCTGGGCCAGATGCGCGCCAGCGGCGAGCCCTACATCACCCACCCCATCGCGGTGGCCGCGCAATGCGCCGAGTGGAAGCTCGACGCCCAGGCGCTGATGGCCGCGCTGCTGCACGACGCCATCGAGGACTGCGGCGTCACTAAGGCCCAGCTGATCGAGCGCTTCGGCGCGGCCGTGGCCGAGCTGGTGGACGGCCTGACCAAGCTGGACAAGCTGCAATTCAACACGCGCGAGGAAAACCAGGCCGAGTCCTTCCGCAAGATGCTGCTGGCCATGGCGCGCGACGTCCGCGTCATCCTGGTCAAGCTGGCCGACCGCACCCACAACATGCGCACGCTGGAAGACGTGCCGCGCGAGAAGTGGGCGCGCATCTCGTCCGAGACGCTGGACATCTACGCGCCCATCGCCCACCGGCTGGGCCTGAACACCACCTACCGCGAGCTGCAGGAACTGGCGTTCAAGTACCTCAAGCCCTGGCGCTATGCGGTGCTGTCCAAGGCGGTGGCGCGCGCGCGCAGCCGCCGCCGCGACCTGATCCAGAAGGTGCATCGCGACGTCGAGGCCGGCTTCGACGCGGCGGGCATGAAGGTGCGCATCGCGGGCCGCGAGAAGACGCTGTTCTCCATCTACAAGAAGATGGACGAGAAGCACCTGAGCTTCGCGCAGGTCACCGACATCTACGGCTTCCGAATCGTCGTGCCCACGGTGACGGACTGCTACACGGCGATGGGCCTGCTGCACCAGCTGTACAAGCCGGTGCCCGGGCGCTTCAAGGACCACATCGCCATCCCCAAGATCAACGGCTACCAGTCGCTGCACACCACGCTGGTGGGTCCTTCGGGCGTGAACGTGGAGTTCCAGTTGCGCACGGAGGCGATGCACCTGGTGGCCGAATCCGGCGTCGCCGCGCACTGGCTGTACAAGGCCAGCGCGCCGCAGGAAGAGAACACCGAGCGCCTGGGCACCAAGTGGCTGCAGTCGCTGCTGGACATCCAGAACGAGACGCGCGACGCCGCGGAGTTCTGGGACCACGTCAAGATCGACCTGTTCCCCGACGCCGTCTACGTCTTCACGCCCAAGAGCCAGATCCTCGCGCTGCCGCGCGGCGCCACCGTGGTCGACTTCGCCTACGCGATCCACAGCGACGTGGGCGACCACACGGTGGCCGCGCGCATCAACGGCGCGCAGGTTCCGCTGCGCACCGAGCTGAAGAACGGCGACGTGGTGGAGGTGGTGACCGCACCGGTCTCCACGCCCAACCCGGCGTGGCTGGGATTCGTGCGCACCGGCCGCGCGCGTTCCAAGATCCGCCACCACCTGAAGACGCTCGCGCATGCGGAGTCGCAGCAGCTGGGCGAAAAGCTGCTGGCGCAGGCGCTGCGCGCCGAGGGCATGGACAAGCTGCCGGCGGACGACGAGACCTACCACGCGCTGTGGGACAAGCTGCTGCGCTTCACCGGCAACAAGAGCAGGCCCGAGCTGCTCACCGACCTGGGCCTGGGCAAGCGCATCGCCACCATCGTGGCCAAGCGGCTGATGACGCTGCTGGGGGAGATGGGCGAGAAACCCGACGCCCTGCTCCTGAGCCGCGAGCGCTTCACGGCGCACGAGAATGTTTCGCAGGGCGGGCTGACGCTGGACGGCAGCGAGAACGCCTCGGTGCAATTCGCCAGCTGCTGCCGCCCCGTGCCCGGCGACCCGATCCTCGGCTACCTCGGCCGCGGCGAGGGCCTGGTGGTGCATGCGGCCGACTGCTCGGTGGCCAAGCGCCTGCAGCACAAGGATGCGGAGCGCTTCATCGGCGTCGAATGGTCGGACGAGCCGGTGCGCGCCTTCGAGACCGGCGTGCTGGTCACCGTGGCCAACGGCAAGGGCGCCCTGGCCCGCGTCGCCGCGGCGCTGGCCAATGCCGAAGCCGACATCACCCACGTGGACATGGACGACGAGCGGGCGCAGGACGCCACCGACCTGCGCTTCGTGGTGTCCGTGCGCGACCGCGCGCACCTGGAGTCGGTGCTGCGCAACCTCAAGCGCACACCGTCGGTGATGAACGCGCGCAGGATCCGGCCCGGCACGTAGACCGGCGGTGAGCCGCAGGCCGGCGGTGAGCCCGCAGGCGAACCCCGGTGCTACAGCACCAAGTCCCCGGCTGCCAGCGCCCCGATGCCGGTCAGGTTGATCGCGAATTCCGCATCCGCATCGGCGTCGATGCTGCCATACAGCACGCCGCCCGCGAAGCGCAGTTGCCCCGCCGCGTTGGTGGTGCTGAACCTGCTGCCACCGATGAAGGAGAAGGCCTGGTTGCCTGCCACGCCCGCGTTCGCATCGATGGCGGACAGGTCGACGAGGTCCAGGCCGCGCACGAAGTCACCGATCGTGTCGGCGCTCGCACTGGTGGCACCCGACTCGCGGAACGCGTTGAAGAGGAACACGTCGTCGCCGGCGCCGCCGTTGAAGTTGTCCCGCCCCAGCCCCCCGATGAGCGTATCGGCGCCCCCGCCTCCGGCCATGAGGTCGTTCCCGGCGCCGCCATCCAGGACGTTGGCGCCGGCATTGCCGGTCAGCCTGTCGGCGCGGGCCGAACCCGTCAGGTTCTCGAAGCCGCCGATGCGGTCGCTGCCGGAGCCGCCGGTGTCCTGCACGGTGGTGACGCCCAGGCTCACCCTCACGCCCGCGGGCCCGCCGGCGCCGAAGGCATAGGACAGCGTGTCCACCCCGCCCGCGCCGAAGATGACATTGTTGCCGGCGCCCGCGTAGATGACGTTGCCCAGATCGTTGCCGGTCATCTTGGCCGCTACGCCCGACATGATGACGCCGTTCTCGACGTTCGCACCCAGCGTGTACTCCGCGATCAGGCTGTACACGGTGTCCCGGCCGCCAGCCGCGCCGGCGGTGGCTTCGGTGACGATGTCCGAGGTGTCGTGCACGTAGTAGGCATCGGAGCCATTGCCGCCGACCATGGTGTCGTCGCCCACGCCGCCGTCCAGGATGTTGGCCCCCGCGGTGCCGGTGAGATGGTCGGCGAAGTTGGTGCCGATCACGTTCTCGATGCTGAGCAGCGTGTCGTAGCCCTGGCTGTACACGGATTGCGCGGTCGAGACATTCAGGTCGATCGTGATGCCCGATTCCACCAGCGAATAATCCACCGTGTCGTTGCCGTTCCGGCCACTGAGCGTGTTGTCGGCGCTGTTGCCGGCCAGCACGTTGTCCAACGCGTTCCCGGTGCCATTGATGCTGTCCGTGCCCGTCAGCCGCAGGTTTTCCACGTTGTCGCCGAGCGTCAGGGTGGTGCCGGTCAGGATCGTGTCGTTGCCCGCGCCGGCCAGCTCCAGCACGGTGTCGAGGCGGTCGGTCGAGTAGGTGTCGTCGCCCGTGCCGCCCAGCAGGCGATCCGCCCCCTGGTTGCCGATCAGGTAGTCGTTACCGGCAAGGCCAACGATCGTGTCGTTGCCCCCGGCGCCCGCCAGCAGGTCGTCGTTGACCGTGCCGGTGATCCGCTCGCCAGCGGCCGTGCCGCTGCGCACGCTGAACCGGTAGTAGCCGGCGATGCCGGTGTTGCCCACCGCGTCTTCCAGGTCGAGCATGCCTTGCTGGTAGCCGGACTGGGGCAGTTCGTACCAGGAGACGCCGTCGCCGGTGGAGTAGCCGCCACGGGCGACCGTGCCGCCCAGGCCGCCGGTGCCGCCACTGGCGTCGCCGGTCGTCCAGTCGATGTGCTCGTAACGGAACACGATGTCGAAGTTGCCCTCGCCCTGCCCGACGATCTGCAGCTGGAAGGCGTTCAGCTTGTCGGTCATGTAGCTGTAGTACCCGACGTCGTCCCACGTCACGGTGAGGGTGCCGTCGCCGGCGGAATTGAGGTCGTACCAGACCAGGTCGGAGCCGCGGGAGGTGCCGCCGGGCGTCGGGGTCACCTGGTTGGCCCGCGGCAGGCCGTCCGGCAGGCGCGTGTCCACGTCGGCGAAGAAGGGCGCGATGATGGCGTAACCGCCGTTGGCCAGGCCGAAGGGGGTGAACGTGGACAGGCCGCCGCTGGAGCTGTCGGACAGCGTCACGTTGCCGTTGTTGTTGATCGAGACGTAGCTGTAGTTCACCCCGAAGAAGTTCAGCCCGCCCGCGCCGAACACCGTCCGCAGGTCGACGCCGGCGGTGTAGTAGTCGTCATTGCGCGGGACGTAGTTCTCGCCGAACCCGATGGTTCCGCCGAGGTTGTTGATCAGGTTGGTCAAGGCACACTCCAGGAGCTGTTGCGCAGTCTTGCATCCGGCGCGCGCGCCGACCTTGCGCTAGCTCAAGCAGTCGCCGGGTACTCCACCTTCAACACCTCCACATCCTTCGCCCCCGCCGGCGTCACCAGCTTCACGACGTCGCCTTCGCGCGCCTTCAGCAACGCGCGCGCGACCGGCGAGATCCAGCTCACCTGGCCTTGCGCGCTGTCGGCCTCGTCGATGCCCATGATGGTGACGGTGCGCTCCACGCCCGTGTCCTCCTCGGCATAGGTGACGGTGGCGCCGAAGAACACCTGGTCGTGGCCGTGGTGCAGCGCCGGGTCCGTCACTTCCGCGATCTCCAGCCGCTTGGTCAGGAAGCGGATGCGGCGGTCGATCTCGCGCAGCCGCTTCTTGCCGTAGATGTAGTCGCCGTTCTCCGAGCGGTCGCCGTTGCTGGCGGCCCAGTGCACCACCTCCACCACCTTGGGCCGCTCCTCGTCGATCAGCTGCAGCAGTTCGCCGCGCAGCCGCGCGTAGCCCGCGGGCGTGATGTAGTTCTTGCCGCCCGCCGGCAGGGGCGGCAGGCCGCCGCCGTCGTCCAGGTCGTCGTCGTCGGTGTCGGTCTCGCGCGTGAACGCCTTGCTCATGGGGCAAGCATAGCGAGTGCGCGCGCCCGCCGGGGCAGCGCCGCCGTCCTACAGGTGGACAGGCGAGTGTCCGTATGGCCGAGCCTGGAGGCCGCCGCACGATGGCCGGACCGAGGACACGCCATGACCGCCGCACTGGATTTCCCGCCCGTCGTCAACCCGACCGCCGAAGACGCCTACTGGCGCGATGCGTACCGGCGCGAGCCCTACTACCGCACCGAGTTCACGTACGAGGACTACAGCCCCGCCTATCGCGTGGGCTACACCGGCCCGATGCGCCGCAACGGCGAGTTCGAAAGCCTGGAAGGCGAGTTGAAGAACGACTTCGACCAGGTGCGCGGCCGCTCGCGCCTGCGCTGGGAGGAAGCGCGCGAAGCCACCCGGGCCGCCTGGCGCCGGGCCAAGCGCAACGAACACCCGCAGTAAGCCGCGGGTTCAGCCGTCCGCGGCCTTGAACAGCGCCAGCGTGAGGCGCAGTTCCCGCGGGCTGACCGGCTTTTCCAGCACCGGCAAGCCGGCCTCGGACAGCTGGTCCAGCACCTGCGGGTCCGACTCGCCCGTCACCATCACGACGCCCATGCCCGGATGCCGCTCGCGCACGCCGGCCACCACGTCCAGCCCGCTGAGGCCGCCATCCAGCCGGTAGTCCACCAGCGCAACGTCGGGCGCCCCGAGCCGGGCGACCACTTCGTCCAGCGCGTCGCCACGGCCGCAGGTGCCCACGCGGCAACCCCACTGCGCCAGCAAGGCGCGGGTGGCGTGCAGCACCGTGGCGTCGTCGTCGATCACCAGCACGGCCAGCCCGGACACGTCCTCTTCGTCGCCACCGGCACGTCCGGGCAGCGTCGGCGCCGCATCCTCCGGCAACTGCGTGCCGCGCGGCACGTGCACGGAGATGGCCGCGCCGCATTGGCGTCGCGCATCCGTGAAGTCGATGGTGATGCGGCAGCCCAGGCGGTCCGCCAGCCGCCGCACGATCGACAGGCCCAGCCCCAGGCCCGGCGGGCCGGCCTCGTTGCCGCGATAGAACTCGTCGAACACGCGGGCGCGGCTTGCCTCCGGGATGCCGGGGCCGTCGTCGCTGATGGTGATGGTCACCTCGGCCTCGCGCGTCCCCACCTCCAGCCGCACCAGCCCGTTGCCGCCGTGCTTCATGGCGTTGTCCAGCAGGTTGCGCAGCACCCGCTCCAGCAGGGCGGGGTCCGTCAGCACGGTGGCGGACTCCACCCGGCACTCCCAGCGCCGGCCCGATGCCACGCACAGGGCGCGGTATTCGCTTCCCAGCTGCTCGATGAGCCCGTCCACCTTGAACGACACGGGATGGGTGCGCACGGCGCCGCTGTCGATGCGGGACAGGTCGAGGATGGCGGAGAACAGCTTGTTCAGCCCCTCGACCGCAGCGCCCAGCGCCTCGTTGGCGTTGCGCACGTCGACCGGATCGCGGGCCCGCGCCAGCACGCCGCCCAGGTAGCTGATGGCGTGCAGCGGCTGCCGCAGGTCGTGGCTGGCGGCCATGATGAAGCGCGTCTTGGCTTCATTGGCCGCGGAGAGCTGGCGCACCAGCGCGGCATTCTCGGCGCGGATGGCCATGCCTTCGGCGATGCGGCGGGTGAAGTTGTGCGAGAACGCGCGCAACACGACGATGTACAGCAGCAGGGCCACCGCGGTGTACCGGGCTTCCGGCAGCCTGGAGCGGGCCCAGCCGAAGGACAGCCCGCCCAGCACCAGCACCAGGTACAGCGTGTACAGGCGCGGCGTCAGTCCCAGCGAGGCCATGGCGGCGCAGCACCAGACGCACAGGAACACGGTCACCACCATCTTCAGTTCCATCGTCATGCCGGCAAAGCCGAGCGCGGGCAGCACGCCGATGGTGAAGGCGAGCAACGCGGTGGAGAGGGCGAAATCCCGGTGGGCCCGCGGCAGGCCGCCGGGCTGCGCCAGCTGCGCGCTGGCCCGCCGCAGCGTGCGCGCCCGGAGCAGCAGGATGGTCACCATCAGCAATCCCCACGCCGCGGCGGGCAACGCGCCAATCCCCGTGACGGTGGCGAGGGCCAGCACCACCGTGGCGGAGATGCCGATGTACGACGCGGTGATGCTCTGCTCGAGCGCGAACGCCAGGCGCTGCTGCTCGAGCTCGTCAGGCCCCAAAAGGGATCCCCCGGCGATGCGCTTCCAGCACCACCTGCGCGCGCGAGCTCACGTTGAGCGCGCGGAACACGGCGACGGTGTGGCTCTTGACGGTGCCGTCGGAGATGCCCAGCGCGCGGGCGATCTGCTTGGCCGACATGCCGCGCAGCAGGCACTGCAGCACTTCGCGCTGGCGGGTGGACAGCGCCAGGTCATCGAGGCCCTGGCCGGCCTTCCAGGCGCGTACATACGGGGCCGGCAAGGTGGAGCGGTGCGCGGCGGCGGCGCGCAAGGCCTCGGCCAGTGCCTGCTCGGAAGCGGACTTGAACAGGTAGCTCGTGGCGCCGGCCTGCAGCGCCTCGGTCACCCGTTCCGGGTTTTCGTCGGCGGAGAAGACCATGACGGGCAGGTCCGGCCGCAATTGCTTGACCTCCGCCAGCACGTCGAGCCCGGAACGGCCCGGCAACTGCAGGTCGAGCGTCAGGAAGTCGAAGGCGCGGCCCTGTTCGAGCAAGGCCAGCAGTTCCTCGGCGCTGGCGCATTCGGTGACCTCGCAGCCGCCGGGAATGCCTTCACAGGCGAGAAGCCGCAAAGCCGTGCGAATGGCGGGGTGATCGTCACAGATCAACAGGCGGAACATCACCTGGGGCATGGGCACTTAGGCAAACCGCTATTGTGGTGACTACGCAGGGTTGAATGGCCTACCCCATTTGGGTGAGCCTCTCGCGAACGGCTGCCGGAAGCATCAGCGCCGTCCTACGACATCCATCCCGCCCCTCCGCATACTGAGCCGGTGCAATTCAACCTGGTCGATCTCGTGCTTGGCGCCCTCGTGCTGGTCGGCGCCCTCAGCGGCTGGGCGCGCGGCTTCCTGTTCTCGGCGCTGGACCTGCTGATGCTGGCGGCCAGCCTGGTTGCCGCGTTCCTCGGTTACCGGGACGCCGCGGACTGGCTGGCGAAGCTGGCGCCGTCCTACGGCATCTGGATCGCGCCGCTGGCCTTCGTGGGCATCTTCCTGCTGGTCCACCTGGTCGTCGGCTCGGCCGTCCTGCGGCTGGCGGCGCGCCTGCCGCGCGGCGTGCATGGCCACCTCCTCAATCGCTTCTTCGGCCTGGTTCCAGGCAGCGTGAACGGCGCCATCCACGCCGTGATCGCGTCGGTGCTGCTGTTCACCCTGCCGCTGGGCGAGCGCATCGGCGGCTGGGCGCAGGACAGCGCGCTGGCCCCGCGCTTCGCGGCGCCCGCCGAATGGGTGGAGGTGCGGCTCGCGCCCATCTTCGACCCGGTGGTGCAGCGGACGCTGCAGGCGCTGACCGTGCGGCCCGACACGCGCGAAAGCGTGCCCCTGGACTTTCGCGTGGCGAAGGCACGGGCGCGGCCGGAGCTGGAAAGCCGCATGCTGGAACTGGTGAACGCGGAGCGGCGTGCCGCGGGTCTCAAGCCGGTGAAGGCGGACAACGAGTTGGTGCTGGTGGCGCGCGCGCACAGCCAGGACATGCTGGCGCGCGGCTACTTCGCGCACGTTTCGCCGGAGGGCAAGGACCTGGGCAACCGCCTGCAGCAGGCCCGCGTGGCCTACCTGTCCGCGGGCGAGAACCTGGCGCTGGCACCGACGCTGCACAGCGCGCACACCGGGCTGATGCACTCGCCCGGCCATCGCGCCAACATCCTGCGGCCGCAGTTCGGCCGGCTCGGCATCGGCATCCTGGACGCGGGCGCGCACGGGCTGATGGTGACGCAGGCATTTCGCAACTAGCCATGAAGGACACCGAAGCACTCGCCGCCGTACCGGCGGACCCGCGCGAAGCGGCGGAGTCCGCCGGGCTGGTGTACGTGAGCGACGAGGACCGCGGCATCCGGCGCGAACGCAAGGGCGACGGCTTCGCCTACTTCAAGGCCAACGGCGACGCCGTGCAGGACGACGCCACGCTGGAGCGCATCCGCAAGCTGGCCATCCCGCCCGCGTACGAGGACGTGTGGATCTGCGCCAGGGCCAACGGGCACCTGCAGGCCACCGGGCGCGATGCGCGCGGCCGCAAGCAGTACCGCTACCACCCGCAGTTCCGGGAAGTGCGCGAGAGCACGAAGTACGAACACATGATGGAATTCGCGCGGGCGCTGCCAGCCATCCGGGCGCGGCTGGCCGAGCACATGGCCCTGCGCGGGCTGCCGCGCGAGAAGGTGCTGGCGACGGTGGTGCACCTGCTGGAGACCACCCTGATCCGCGTCGGCAACGACGACTACGCGCGCGCCAACAAGAGCTACGGCCTGACCACCCTGCGCAACCCGCACGTCAAGGTGGACGGCTCCGAGCTGCGCTTCCAGTTCAAGGGCAAGAGCGGCAAGACGTGGCGGCTGCAGGTGAAGGACCGCCGCATCGCGAAGATCGTGCGCGCGTGCCAGGAGCTGCCGGGCCAGCGCCTGTTCCAGTACCGCGACGAGCAAGGGGAGGTGCGCGAGGTCACCTCCGCCGACGTGAATGCGTACCTGAAGGAGATCACCGGCGCCGACGTCACGGCCAAGGACTTCCGCACCTGGGCCGGCACGGTGATGGCGGCGCTGGCGCTGCGCGAGTTCGAGGACTTCGACAGCAAGGCGACGCAGAAGAAGAACCTGAAGGCCGCGATCGAGCGCGTGTCGGCCCGCCTGGGCAACACGCCCACGATCTGCCGCAAGTGCTACGTCCACCCCGAAGTGCTGAACGCCTACGTCGAGGGCAACCTGCTGCTCGAGATCAAGGAGCGCGTGGAGGAGGAGCTGCGCGAGGACCTCGCGCGCCTGAAGCCGGAGGAGGCCGCGGTGCTGGCCATGCTGGAGGCACGCCTGAAGCGCACGCTGGAGGGCGCCCTCGCGGATTCGCTGAAGGTGTAGGCACCGGTCCACACCGCGACCGGAAGTATTCCACGGAGGCGCAGCCATTTCCCGCGCCGTCGATGACACGGCGGGTGCGTTGCCCTAAGGTCGGCCCAAAGATCGGGCACACCATGGACGACCGCGCCATCGACGAACTGGAACAGCAGCTGATCACCTCCTTGCGGGTGCTCGGCGTGCTGTTCGGCGAGCGCACTGCGCAGCACGCGGAGTGGGCGCGCACCGCGCTGCCGGCCGACGCGGTGGACCTGTACATCAGCGCGTGGAAGGAAGGCCGGCGGCGCAGCTGGAAAGACCTGCAGCGCCTGGGGCACCGCATCCGCACCGCAACCGGCGACGAAGGCCTGGCCTGGCAGTCGCGCCTGGCGCAACTGGAGCTCCTCAGCGGGACCCAGGTGGCCGACATCATGCCCACCACGCAGGCCAGCCCGCTCTAGGGCACGCCGCGATTCAGGGCAGGTCCAGCGGGATCGGCAGCGTGCGCTTGGCGGCGCCGTCCTGGCGGGACATTTCGCCCGCGGTACTTTGCGGGAACAGCGAATGGCGCAGCTCGCTCGGCGAGTCGGCGTACGCCACCCTGGCGGCGCCCCTGGTGGCACGGGCGGGGTCGGTGGTGATGCTGCCGGCGTAATAGAGCACCGACAACGCATTGGCGAGCACCTCCTTGCGCAGGCCGATGGCCTGCTGCAGCCGCTTGAAGTTCTGCGGCTCCGAGGCCAGCTCCGACAGGACCTGGTAATGCGTGTTGGTGATGTGCCGCTGCGAGACGCGGGGAATGGCGCGGAAGTACAGCTTGGCGCTGCGGTAGCGGCGCGGCAGCAAGTCCGTCTCGACCCGGCTGACGTACACCCACAGCACTTCGGCGAACGTGGTGGTGAAGAAGCTGGAGGGGATCTCGCCGGCCGCAGCGGGCAGGCCCTTCCAGGTGGACTCCTCCACGTGCTGCGGCGTCAACCCCAGGTCGATCCCGATCGTTCCCCCGACGTTGACCACCGCCACCAGCTTGCCGCCGCGCACCACGTGGTACGTCTCCGAAGTCAGTTCGTGCAGGCGATCGGCCATCTGCGCGGCCAGCGCCAGTTGCATCACCAGCGGCTGCAGCACCGTCTCCGCGCGGCGCAGCACCTTGTCCACGCTGGCGGCCGCCCGGCTGTCGAAGGTGACCGGCGGCCGGATGCGCTCGTCGGCGATGGGCGTGGTGAAGGCGGTGGGACGCGCCAGGTGCTTCAGGTCCAGCAGCACTTCGGGCTGCGCCCCATGGCCGGCAACGCGCACGATGTCGTGGCTGACCATCGCCACGCTCTCGCCGTTGACCCACAGCGCGTCGGCGTCCTCGATGGTGGAGACCTCCCACTTGAGCAGCGCGGAGCGGGTGCGCAGGAGCGCCACCAGGTACTCCTCCGCCGAGAAGCCCATCAGACCCATGCGCAGCCGGGGAGTCGCCATCGGCCGGATTTTGAAGCTTTTGTGCTCAGCTCGGCAATGGCAATCGCCCTATGCGGCCAAAAAATGCCGCCAACCGATGCCGCTACCCGTCCCCTGGCGGTTTGCCCGCGCCGAGCTGCCTCAGCTCGGCCTCGAGGCGCACCCGGGTGGCCGTGGCGGTTTCGATGACCTGGAGCGCCTCGGCCAGCTCGTTGCCGGAGGCCTGCCGCCTGCGGGCCTCGGCGGCAAAGGCCCACGCGTCGTCCTCGGCCGCGCGAGCCTCGCGTACCAATTCCCTCAGCAACTCAGCCGACCTGGCTCGCCCTGCACCATCCATGGGCGGCGATGATAATCAGATGTGTGCTCATCGGCTGAGTAACTTTTTGGCGCCCGGAAAGAAAAACAGCCCGGGAACTTGCGTTCCCAGGCTGTTGAATTGCTTGGCAATTTGGTGCGGCTGGCAGGATTCGAACCCACGACCCCTTGGTTCGTAGCCAAGTACTCTATCCAACTGAGCTACAGCCGCGAAGCCTCGGAGTATAGCAGCACCTGAAACAGTCCTTCCCAACCGTGGATCATTTCGCGATGGCGCTGTCCGTCTGGTCCTACGCGCTTGTCAGGCAGGGGCGGGCCAACCACAATGCCGGCTGTCTGAACTGGCCCCCATGGCCGGAGCACCTATGCCCACCGTCACCACAGATGCCCTCACCGGGCTCCTCTACATCTACAACGGCCTCGAAGTCGGCCGCTGGAACTACGTCGACGCGGTCGGGACGCCCTCCGCCAACCCGGGTGGCATCGGAAACGGCGTATCGCTGACCTACAGCTTCCTGTCCTCCCGGCCGGCCTGGGCCAGCGCCGATGAAGTCGATGTCGGGGTGTTAAACGCGCCGATGAAGGCGGGCGTGGTCAACGCGCTGGACCACATCGCGGAAATCGCGGACATCACCTTCACCGAGGCCGCTCCCCAGGCGGGCCAGATCACATTCGCCACTTCCTACCAGACGTCTTCGAGCGCATGGGCGTACACGCCGTACTTCTCCCAGACGACCAGCGCCGGAGAAATCACTTCCGTCACGGAAGACAAGCTCGCCGGCAGCGTCTGGATCAACAACGACATCCCGTGGGTGGCGGCGGACTGGCAGCCCAAGGCGTTCGGCTACGCCACGCTGCTGCACGAGATGGGCCACGCACTGGGCCTGAAGCACCCCTTCGAGGGAGATGGCGCCGGCGGCTTCGTGCTGGACGAGTCCGTCGACAACGAGGCGCACACGGTCATGTCGTACACGTCGGCCCCGCGCACCCTGCTGATCGTCGACGTCGTCGGCAGCTCGAGCACCGGTTACGGCTGGAGCTATGACTTCCTGTCTCCCAGCACGCTGATGATGATGGACATCGAGGCGCTGCAGCACCTCTACGGCGCCAACACGGCCACGCGCTCCGGCAACACGGTCTATGACTTCGAAACCAACGAGGAATTGCTGGAGACCATCTGGGACGGCGGCGGCAGGGACACCCTGGACTGCAGCAACCAGACGCTCACCTGCCGGATCAACCTGGGTGAGGGCGAGTTCAGTTCCATCGGCTTGCGCCGCACCGATGCCGAGATCAAGCTGGGCCTGGACCTGCCGTCCGACCTGAATCTCGGCTTCGTGGCTCCCGCGGACCGGGCCGAGCTGTACAACGGAGAGAACAACCTCGGCATCGCCAAGGGCGCGGTCATCGAGAACGCCACCGGCGGCTCCGCCAGCGACGTCATCATCGGCAACGACGTGGCCAACCGGCTGGTGGGCGGCCTCGGCAAGGACAAGCTGACGGGCGGCTTCGGAAACGACAGGCTGGACGGCGGCGGCTCCGTGGACACCCTGTCGGGCCAGGGTGGCAACGACATCCTGATCGGCGGCGGCGGCGCCGACACCATGAACGGCGGCGGCGGCCGGGACGTGTTCGACTACAACCGGCTCAACGATACGGGCAGCACGGCCGGCACGGCGGACACGATCACCGGCTTCGTTTCGGGCGAAGACCGCATCGACCTGCGGACGCTGGACGCCGATGCGGCGCTGGGCGGCAACCAGGCGTTCTCCTTCGTCGGGGACACGTTCAGCGCCAATGCCACCGGCCAGGTGCGCTTCGAAGCCGGTGTGCTGTACGGCAGCACCGACTCCGACATGGCGGCGGAGTTCGTGATCAAGCTGGCCGGCGTGGACTCGATCACCGCGGGCGACCTGCTGCTGTAATCCGGGAGCCTGCGCGCAGGCTCATCCGGCGCGCTTCGCCGGAAGTAAGAGCTGTCTTCATCTGCAAACCGTTGAGCCTTTTGCGAGACAAAAGGAGGCAGACTTACACACATAACTACCACAGGGAAAACGGCGCCCATGGCTCGGCGGGTGTTTCTGGTCGAGGACTTGCGAGGCATGCGGGCGCTGCTCGCGGACCTGTTCGCCACCATCGGCGGACTGGAGATCGTGGACGCTTCCACCACGGAGGCCGAGGCGAGGCTCTGGCTGGACGAGCATCCGGGAGCCTGGGACCTTGCGATCGTCGACCTGGTGCTCGCCGAAGGCTCCGGCATGGGCGTGATCCCGCAGGCGCGGCGCAGGGCCAGGCCGGGCGCCAAGGTGGTGGTCTTCAGCGGCTATGCCTCGCCGGGCATCCGGGCCCACTGCCTTTCCCTCGGCGCCGACGCCGTGTTCGAAAAGAGCGAGACCGCGCAATTCATCAGCTGGCTGGGCGGGGACCTGCGCGGCGAGCCGCAGCCCTGAGCCAGGGTGTCACGCAGCCGGGGCCGTTTCGCGGACGCATTTCTTGACGTTGCTGGCCTTGGCGGCGCCGGCCAGCTTCTTCTCCCCCGCCGCAAGCTCGCATTTCGCCAAGACATCCTTCTCGCACTTCGTGACGAAGGACGTGCGTGCCGCGCCAAAGAGCTTCTTCTCCTTCGCCGCGGTCATGCAAGCGCTGTCCGGCGCCGGCTCGGCGGCGTACGTGAAGGACGAAAAGGCGATCAAGGCCAGGGTGCAGAGTTTTTTCATGGTGTGTGTCTTCTTGCGCGTGAAGCTGCGCAATGTGATTCTTTCACACGGACAGCGGCAATAGGTCCGTTGACGGTGACGGCAGGTAAGATGGTTGCTCTACAACCGCCGCCATGTTCAACGTCAGTGTTCAGGAAGGCTCCGGGTACCTGCTGATCGTGACGAGTGGCGCGGGAACGGTCGCGCCGCTCTGCGCGGCCAACCGGTTCATCGAGGAAATGCTTCAACGCACGGGCGCCACGCGCGTGCTGCTGGACATGATGGCCCTCACTCTGCTCGTCGCCGACCAGGAGCGCAGGCAGGTGGTCACCTCGCTGCATGAAGGCATGTCGAAGCTCGAGCGGCTTGCCGTGCTGGTACCGCATGGCTCCAGCCTCGGCATGTTGCTGGAGGCCGCGCGCGCCACGGGCGTCCAGGCGGCCGAGTTCGACAACGTGCTGGATGCGGAACGCTGGCTGGTTGCGTGACCGCGTGATGGTGTTGGTAGGCCGTGCTGGACTTGAACCAGCGACCAAGGGATTATGAGTCCCCTGCTCTGACCAACTGAGCTAACGGCCCGCCAACCGCGATTCTAGAGGTCGCTCGCATCCAACGCGGGTGGGCACGAAAAAGGGCGGCCCCCGCAGGAACCGCCCCTTGCACCGCCACGGAGTGCTCAGAGGACCAGGTCGGCCGCTGCCAGCTCCGTCACGCCGACCACCTGCACCACGAATTCGGCGTCCGCATCCGCGTCGGTGCTCCCGGACAGGGTGCCGATGCCGGTGTCGGCATCGAATGAGTAGCGCAGTTCGCCGGTCGCGTCGGCGCTGAAGTCGGCGGCGCCGATGAAGGTGAAGCCGTCGTCTTCGAGCGTGTCCGCCATGGCGTCGATGCCGGACAGGTCGATGAGGTCCTCGCCCGCCACGAAATCGTTGATGACGTCCGTGGCCGCGGGGTCGGTGGACATGTCGGTAGCTGCGTTGAAGTCGAACGTGTCGTTGCCTGCGCCGCCTTCCAGCGTGTCGTTGCCTTCGGCGCCGAGCAGGGTGTCGTTGCCGGCCAGGCCGCTCAACATGTTGTCGCCGCTGTCACCACCCAGCCAGTCGTCGTTGACCGAGCCGACCAGGTTCTCGAAGTTGTGGACCTTGTCGCGGCCGGAGCCGCCGGTGTCGCGGACGCCACCGGCCGCCAGGCTGACCTGCACGCCGGCATCGCCAGTGACCCCGAACTCGTACGAGACCGTGTCGGTGCCGGCGCCGCCGTTCATGACGTTGTTGCCGGTGCCCGCGTAGATCACGTTGTCCAGCGCATTGCCGTTCAGGTGCGCCCTTTCCGTGGACATGATCATGCCGATCTCCACGTTGGCACCGAGCTTGAACGTGCGGGCGTAGCTCAGGACGGTGTCGATGCCGCCGTCGGCCTCCTCCAGGATGCGGTCGCCGGTCTGGTGCGCGACGTACGTGTCGTCGCCCAGGCCGCCGCGCATTACGTCGACGTGCGCGCCCCCATCGAGCCAGTCGTTGCCGTCGCCGCCCAGGAGGCTGTCGCGGCCGCTGCCGCCGACCAGGGTGTCGTCGCCGGTGCCGCCGGTGATCCAGTTGTCGTGGCGGTCGCCCATGATGGACTGGTTGCCGCGGTTGGTACGCAAAGCCATGTCGCTCCCTTTCCTTGTGATGACATCGATGAAAACTCGTGGGAGTGGAATGTAGACAGGTCTTCGGCTTTACATGCGTGATTTCCCACTGCCGCGCGGGTAACGCCCTTTTCGGTGCGTAACCGGGGGCGTCGCGGCAAATGCGGGCGGGGAGGCGCGCACGGCGCGCGCGCCTCTGGAAGCACGGCGCGGCGGCGTGTTTACTTGTTGTGACTCAGGCGGTGACGCGGCGCCTAGAGAAGAAGGTCCGCGGCTGCGATCTTGCCGATCCCCGCCAGTTCGATGGCGAACTCCGCATCGCTGTCGGCGTCCACGCTGCCGTACAAGACCACGCAGTCCCTGGCGGCGTCGTACTCGAAGCGCAACTGACCGCTGGCGTCCGTGGTGCTGAAGTCTGCATCGCGGATGAATGTGAAAGCGTCGTCGGCGGCACTGCCTGCCACTGCGTCGATTCGTGAAAGATCGACCTTGTCCCCCGGGATGGCGCCCCCTGCCGTGCGGTCGAAATCCTCGATCAAGTCGCGCACGGCGAGGTTCGTCCTGGAGCCGGCCACGGTGATGAACCGGAACACGTCGGCTCCAGCGCCACCGAGGAGCTGGTCTGCGCCGATGCCTCCGGACAGGGTGTCGGCCCCCTCTCCACCGGCCAGGCGGCCATCCCCCGAGCCGCCATGCAGCTGGTTGTCGCTCTCGCTGCCGCGCAGGGAGTTGTGCATTCCATTACCACGGCCGACGAAGGCGTCGGAGGCGAGCACCAGGACCTCCGCATGGAGTTCGAGGACATGGTCCACATGCGCGACCACGGCGTCGATGCCGCTGAGGGCGGACTCGACCACCTGGTCGGAGAGTGCGTCGACGATGTACCTGTCATTGCCGGCTCCACCTTTCAGGAGGTCGCCGCCCGACAGCCCGTTCAGCACGTCGTTGCCACGCCCGCCCGTCAAGGTGTCGGCGCCGAAGCCGCCCTGCAAGGTATCCGAGCCCGAGGTTCCCGTCGTGGTGATGGCCGTGAAGTTGTGTTCGTCGATGGTGCGTGCATCCACGTTCCGCAACGTGATGGCCGTCTGCCAGCCATGGGCCACGCCGTTGCCGTCCCTGTCGTACTGGACGAGCGTGTCGGCACCGTCCTGGACCAGGCGCAGGCGACCCGTCACCGTGCCCTGCGGGCCGTCGAGTCCCAGCAGGTGCGACGGATCGAGGAGGTCCCCGCCGGCGCCGACCGTGAAGTCGGTGACGAGCAGGCCGATGTCGAGCGCACCCGATGGCACGTAGGTGTCCTGCCCATCACCGCCAGCTGCAACGACGGCACGATCGTTGTCATAGCCCTCCGCGATGTCCACGTAGAACCTGTCGTCCCCGCTCCCACCGTAGGCCATCACCAACTGCGACCCGCCGGCGTCGCCAAGCAGGATATCGAGCACGTCATCCCCCGTGCCGCCCATCAACGTATCGCTTCCTTCACCCAGGCCGACCTGCAGGCGGTCTGCTCCACCGCCCCCGTCGACCAGGTCGTCGCCGGATTGGCCCCACAGGTAGTCGTTGGTGAATCCGCCAAGCACCGTGTCATCGCCGGGACCACCGTAGGCATGCTGGCCCCATTGCGACTGGATCCAGTCGTTGCCGCCGTTGCCCTGCAACGTTCCCCATCCGTTGCCGGTGATGGTGTCATCGAAGGGAGTGCCTTCGCCGCCACCGTACGACGATTCGACGATGACCTGGCCCGGGAGCGCCGTTCCATCCGGCGGCATGCCGTCGAAGTTGTCCGCCGTGAGGGAAGACACGGCCACGCCCTGCAAGGTCATCGCGGTGTGCCAGCCGTACACATCCCCGGCGACGCCGTCTTCGTCGTACTGCAGCAGCGTGTCGGCGCCGCGTTGTACCAGGCGCAGGTAGCCCTGGCTGCCATGGAATGCATTGCCCCCCTCGTATCCGCGGCCATGGAGTCCGCTGAACTCGAGCATGTCATGCACGTCGATGAAGTCGCCGCCCGGCCCCGCCTGGAAATCGGTGATCACCAGCCCGTAAGCGAACCTGGGGTAATCGATGCCGAACGCGAACCTGTCCCGCCCCGCCCCTCCACTGGCAATGACCGAGCCGGCAGCCGCGCTCACATCGACGTACAGGAGGATCAAATCATCCCCGTCGTCGCCATGAATCCGTACGGTACGCGGTTCGATCGTCCCGAGCGTCACGAAGAACGTGTCGTCCCCCAGGCCTCCCCTCAACGTGTCATTGCCGCTATAACTCGTCAGGAAGTCCTGGCCGGCCCCACCTTCGGCACTGTCATTCCCGCCGTCGAACGACCAGTCTGGGTAAAGTTGATCGTTGCCCGCCCCACCGATGAGGGTGTCGTCGCCCGTGCCGCCGCGCAACAAGTCGCCCCACGCGACGCTTTCGTCTCCGCCCTCGATCCAGTCGTCCCCGCCCAGGCCATCGATGTCATCATCGACTTCATCGGACCCGATGAGCGTGTCGTTTCCCGTTGTCCCCAGCATTCAACCCCCTTACAGAATCAGGTCCGCAGCCCCGAGCGCGCGGACTCCGGACAGTTCGATCGCGAACTCAGCGTCGCCATCCGCATCCACGCTGCCGTACAACACCACGCAGCCCCTGTCCGCGTGATAAGCGAAGCGCAGTTGCCCGCTGGCGTCGGTGGTGCTGAACTTCGCATCGCCGATGAACGTGAAAGCGTCGTTGCCGGCGTTGCCTGCGATCGCGTCGATTCGGGAGAGGTCGACCTTGTCGCCGTCGGCAGTGCTGCCGCCTCGCGTGAAATCGACGATCACGTCCCGGGCATCGAGGGGCACTCCGGAGTCGGCGATTGCGGTGAAGCGGAACACATCCGGCCCCGCGCCGCCTTGCAGCTGATCTGCGCCGGCACCGCCCGATAAAGTGTCGGCCCCATCTCCGCCTGCCAGGCTGTCGTCGCCGGCGCGCCCATGGAGCTGGATGTCCAACTCGTTGCCGCGCATGGTGTTGTCCAGGCCGTTGCCGCGGCCGATGAAGGCACCGGAGCCGAGCACGAGGTTCTCCACCTCGCGTGCGAGCACATAGTCAACATGCGCGACAACAGTGTCCGCGCCATTGCCGCCCGATTCGATCACCTGGTCGGACAGCGCGTCGACGACGTATCGATCATTCCCCATGCCGCCGTCCATGAGGTCGCCGCCCGAGCCGCCATCCAGCAAATCGTTGCCGGCGTACCCGGCGAGCGTATCCGCACCCAGGCCACCGAGCACAGTGTCCGCCCCGTTGGCTCCCCACTTGTCGACGGCGACGAAGTTGTGTTCGTCGATCGTCTCGACGTCGACGTCCCGCAAAGTGATGGCCGTCCGCCAGTCGTGCGTGCTTCCTGTCTTGCCATCGATGTCGTACTGCAGGAGCGTGTGGTCGCCACGCTGGACAAGCCGCACATAGCCCATGCGCATGAGGTCGCCCTGGTAGCCACCCTGCATCGGTACCGATGGAAGCAGTCGGGCCACATCCATGCGGTCACCACCCGCTGCGGCGGCAAAGTCGGTCACCATCAGTCTGATGTCGGATCCCCCGGGGATGTAGGTGTCCTGGCCCCCCCCTCCAGTGGCCAAGACAACATCGTCAGCGCCACGATCGCCGCCGAAGTAGACGTTGAACTCATCGTCGCCGCTGCCGCCATGTGCAATGACGACCTGCGGGCCGCTGGCGTCGCCTACCTGGATCGACAACCAGTCATCCTCTGCTCCGCCCATGAACGTATCGTTGCCTTGACCAAGCCGGGATGACAGGCCGTCGGCGCCGGCGCCGCCAAGAAGCAGGTCGTCACCGGGACCCCCCTCCAGATAGTCGCCCCCCAAACCACCGATCACGGTGTCGGTGCCTGGGCCCGCATGGATGCGGTCGCCGGAGTGTGCATCTGACTCATCCCCACCATCGATCCAGTCGTTGCCGCCACTTCCGAAGATTTCGTCAGAATCGCCAGAGCCGGTGATGGTGTCATCGAAGAAGGTGCCCACGACCGGGAAGCGATGTCCAGCCAGGACCTGCCCGGGCAGTGCCGAGCCATCCGGCGGCAGGCCGTCCAGGTTTTCCGCGGTAAGGGACGACAGTTCCACTCCTCGCAACGCCACGGCGGTATGCCAGCTGGAAGCGTGCCCGGCGGAGCCGTCTTCGTCGTACTGCAGCAAGGTGTCAGCACCCCGTTGCACAAGCCGCAGATAACCCTGGCCGGCATGGAAGGCATTGCCGCCCTCATAACCGCGGCCATCGGTCCCGCTGAAATCCAGCATCGCCGCGAGATCGATGCGGTCGCCGCCCGCGCCTGGCTGGAAATCCGTGATGAAGAGGCCAGAGGCGGGCGAACACTCTGCGACGACTGTGAAGTAGTAGGTGTCCTGGCCTGCTCCCCCGGTAGCCGCCACCAGGCCGCCGCCGTCATGGAAAATGACATCCAATAAGATGGAGTCATCACCTCCGCCGCCGTAGACCCGTACGGTCTGCTCGTCGCTGCTGCCCACCAGGCTCAGCCAGAATGCATCGTTACCCACCCCCCCGCTCAGTGTGTCGTGCCCCACGCCCCACCTGACCGCCAGGATGTCGTTTCCGGACCCTCCATCAAGCCTGTCGTCGCCCGAACCACCTTCGAGATGATCATTGCCCGATCCTCCGAGAAGGGTGTCATTGCCAGCGCCGCCTGACAACGAGTCCGTGTCGTAGGGGTTGGTCGAGTCGCCACCTTCGATCCAGTCGTCGCCGCCCCCGCCTTCTATGCTGTCGGCGAAGTCATTCAACCCGATGATCGTGTCGTTTCCCTCCGTCCCCTCCTGCATGACACTCTCCCTTTACCAGTTGCCGTTGCTTCACAAGATCAGGTTGGATGCCGCCAGTGCCGTCACACCGGTGAGCTCGATCGCGAACTCCGCAGCGTTGTCCGCGTCCGTGCTTCCATAGAGGATGCCCACGCTCGTGGCGGTGTCGTACTCGTAGCGCAGTTGCCCGGTGGCATTGGTTGCATTGAAGGCGGCGCTGCCGATGAAGGTGAACGCTTCGTTCGCCACCGTGCCGCGGTTGGCATCGATGCCGGACAGGTCGATGCGGTCGCCGCCGCTCAAGTCGGAGATCGTGTCGCGGCCCGAGACGGCTACGGTGCTGTCGCCGGTGGCATGGAAGGCGAACACGTCACTGTCAGCGCCTCCCTCCAGCACGTCGCGGCCGCGGCCTCCCGCCAGCACGTCGTCACCCGCGCCGCCTTCCAGCCTGTTGTCGCCCGCCCCGCCGTGCAGCACATTCGCGAGGGCGTTGCCAACCAGGCTGGATGCACCGCTGCCAGCGATGCGGCCGTCCTCCACGTTCTCGCCCAGCGTGTAGCTGGCCGCGGTGCTCACGACGAGGTCGATGCCGGCGTCGGCTGACTCGATCACGCTGTCACCGGAGATGTCGACGCGGTACTTGTCATTCCCGAGACCTCCGTCCAGCGTGTCCTGCCCTTCGCCGCCGTCCAGTGTGTTGGCCGCGGCAGTGCCTGTGATCGTGTTGGCGAGCTCATTGCCCGTCCCCCGGACCGCACCCACGTCGAGCAACAGGTGCTCCTGGTTGGCGCCCAGTGTCCAGTCGATGGTGGCCCGCACGGTATCGGTGCCTTCGCCGGCGAGTTCTTCCACCACGTCGTCGGCGTCGTGCACGCCGTACGTGTCGTCACCGACGCCACCCACCATCCAGTCTCCGCCCCAGCCGCCATTGAGCGAGTCGTTGCCGCCCGCGCCTGACAAAGTATCGGGGCCGAGCCCGCCGATCAACTGCTCCGACGCATCGGTGCCGTTGCGCGTGACGGCCACGAAGTTGTCCCACGTGAGATCCGGGAGCGCGACGTCCTTGAAGCGCACGACCGTCCGCCAGCCGGAGGCCGTGCCGTCGGCGCCGTCCTTGTCGTGCCGCAGCAGCGTGTCCGCTCCGCTCTGGACGAAACGCAGGTAACCCGAAGCGGGCGAGAACGGGTCGTCCGAGGTGAAGGCGCCGAAGTTCGCGCTATGTCTCAGCAGGCTGGCGATCTCCAGCAGGTCGCCGCCGGCGCCCGTGGCGAAGTCGGTCACGGTGATCCCGTGCGGCACGGCCTGCGAGGTGGGCCAGGGCACCAGGTGGTACGTGTCCCGGCCGTCGCCGCCCGTGAACAGGATGGTGCCGGTGTCCTTTTCGATGTAGGTCAGGAAGAAGTCGTCCCCCGCACCCCCGATGGCCCGTACGGACTGCGGCCCGGCGCCGCCATGCAGGAAGAGGTAGAACATGTCGTCGCCGACTCCGCCGTGCAGCGTGTCGTTGCTCGTTCCCGTTGCGTAGAGAGAGTCGCTTCCGTCGCCGCCCAGGAGGACGTCGTCGCCGGCCTCGCCATCCAGCTGGTCGTCGCCTGCGCCGCCCACCAGCGTGTCGGCGCCAGCCGCGCCATGAAGCAAGTCGTCGCCCAGTTCCCCGAGGACGGTGTCGTCGCTCAGCAAACCTCGCAACTCGTCCGCGAACTCCGTGCCGACGAAATTCCTGCCCGCGATGGGCGAGCCATCCGGCGGGATGCCGCAGAAGTTGTCCGCTGTCAGCGTGCTCGCGTCCACGTCCTGCAACACGGCCACCGTATGCCAGTCTTGGGCGGCGCCGCCGGCGCCGTCCGGGTCGAACTGCAGCAGCGTGTCCGCGCCCCCCTGCACGAGACGGAGATAGCCCTGCTCCGCGGCGAAGGGATTGCCGCCTTCGTAGTCGCCGTTCCCTCTGCGGGAGGTCACGTACCACAACTCGTACTTGATCCAGGGCAGCAGCGCCTGGATTTCGATGCGGTCGCCGCCGACGCCCGACTGGAAGTCCGTGATGACGAGGCCGTGCGCCTGGTCTCCGTAGAAAAGACCATAGGTGTCCCTGCCGGCGCCGCCGCTTGCCAGCACCGACCCGGAAGCGGCCGCGCCCGCGCCGACCCAGATGTCGTCGTCACCGTCGCCGCCATGCACTTCCAGGGCTCGGGGTCCGTTGCCGCCTGGCGAAACCAGGAAGAAGAGGTCGTTGCCGTCGCCGCCCATCAGGGTGTCGTTCCCCTGGTCGCCCGGTTCGAGACGATCGTTGCCCGCGCCGCCTTCGACCAGGTCGTCGCCGTTCGCACCGTTCAGTGTGTCGTCACCGGCGCCCGCAGTGATCGTGTCGGCGTCCGCCGTCCCGAAAATGTTGTCGTTGCCGTCGGTCCCCGTGATCGTTGCCATGCACTCCCTTGTGACTTCGGGCAGTCTAGGCGGCGTAACGGGATGTTCCCCGGGAAAAGGCGAAGCCCACGCCTTTGGGTGATGCGGGTGCGCGACAGCGCAAGTCAAAAAGGAATGAGGAGGTGGTACTTCACCAACGCGGGAGCCTGGATCCCCGGTTCAAAGCCCTGGATCCCCGCCTTCGCGGGGATGACATCCTGCGGATGTCACTTGTGGCTCAGCGCGTTGCTCACCAGCTTCGACGTGATGTCGACGATCTGGATCATCTTGTCGTACGCCATGCGCGTGGGACCGATCACGCCCAGCGTGCCGACCACTTGCCCGTCCACCTCGTAAGGCGCGCTGACGACGGACAGCTCCTCGAACGGCACGATGTGGCTCTCGCCGCCGATGAAGATGCGCACGCCCTCGGCCTGGCTGGACACGTCCAGCAGCCGCATCAGCTGCGTCTTCTGCTCGAACAGCTCGAAGGCATGCCGCAGGTGCGTCATGTCGCCGGCGAAGTCGCTCACCGACAGCAGGTTGCGCTCGCCGGAGATGACCACCTCGTCCTGCTCCTGCTTCAAGGCCTCCGAGCTGGCATCCACGGCGGTCTGCATCAGCACCACGATCTCGCCGCGCAATTGATCCACCTCGCTCTTCAGCCGCTCGCGCACGGCCTCGATCGTCAGCCCGGCGTAGTGCGCGTTCAGGTAGTTCGCCGCCTCCTGCAACTGCGACTGCGTGTAGTCGGCGGCCGTGTGCACCACCCGGTTCTGCACGTCGCCCTCCGGCGACACGATGATCACCAGGAAGCGGCGCTCCGACAGCCGGAGGAATTCGATGTGGCGAAACACCGAGCTGCGTCGCGGCGCCACCACGACGCCGACGAACTGCGACAGGTTCGACAGCATGTGCGCCGCGTTCGCTATCACCTTCTGCGGCTGGTCCGCGGGCAGCGAAGGCGTGGCGAAATCGCCTCGCTTGGCGGTGAGCATGGTGTCCACGAACAGGCGGTAGCCGCGCGCGGTGGGGATGCGGCCGGCCGAGGTATGCGGGCTGGCCACCAGCCCCAGTTCCTCCAGGTCCGACATCACGTTGCGGATGGTGGCGGGCGAAAGCTCCAGGCCGGAGGCCCGCGACAGGGTGCGCGAGCCCACGGGTTGCCCCTCGGCGATATAGCGCTCGATCTCATGGCACGGGGTGGGGACTGCGCGTCAATTTTAATGATGTAATTTGCCGATGAATCCCATCTTCCGGCAGGTCGCCCTGATCGGCAAGTACCACGCCTCGGTCGCACCGCACCTGGCGGCGTCGATGCGCGCCGGACTGGAGGAGATTGCGCAGTTCCTGGGGTCCCTGGGCTGCGAAGTGGTGGTGGAGCGCGATACCGCCAGTGTCGCCGGTTTGAGCGACCTGCCCACGGCGGACGTCGCCACCATCGGGAAGGAATGCGATTTGGGGCTGGTGGTGGGCGGCGACGGCACGATGCTGGGCATCGGCCGGCAGCTCGCCCGGCACGGGGTGCCCCTGATCGGCATCAACCAGGGACGGCTGGGCTTCATCACCGACATCCCCCTGGACAAGTACCGCACGGTGCTGCCGCCCATGCTGGCGGGGCAGTACGAGGAAGACCATCGCACGCTGATCCACGCCCAGGTGGTGCGCGACGGCGCGTCCGTGTTCGAGGCCCTGGCCATGAACGACGTGGTGGTCAACCGCGGCGCCACCTCCGGCATGGTGGAACTGCGGGTGGAGGTGGATGGCCATTTCGTGGCCAACCAGCGCGCCGACGGCCTGATCGTGGCCACGCCCACCGGCTCCACCGCCTATGCCCTGTCGGCGGGCGGGCCTTTGCTGCATCCGTCAACCCCCGGCTGGGTGCTGGTGCCGATCGCGCCGCACACGCTGTCCAACCGGCCCATCGTGCTGCCGGACAACGTGGAAATCACCATCGAGCTGGTGTCGGGCCGCGGCGCCAGCGCCAATTTCGACATGCAGTCACTGGCGTCACTGCTGCACGGTGACCGGATCACCGTGCGCCGCTCGGAGTACGCGGTACGATTCCTCCATCCCAAGGGGTGGACCTACTTCGACACCCTGCGCAAGAAACTGCACTGGAACGAAGCCGGCTCATGAGCCTCAAGCGCATCGCCCTCCGCGATTTCGTCATCGTCCGCGAGCTGGAGCTCGACCTCGCGGACGGCTTCTCCGTGCTCACGGGGGAAACCGGCGCCGGCAAGTCCATCCTGGTCGACGCCCTGCAGCTCGCGCTGGGCGCGCGCGCCGAATCCTCCGTAGTCCGCGAAGGCGCCACCCGCACCGAGATCAGCGCCGAATTCGACCTGCCGCCCGCCCTGGTGCCGTGGCTGCAGGAAGCCGGCTTCGACAGCGCCGACAGCCTGCTGCTGCGCCGCACGATCGACAGCCAGGGCAAGAGCCGCGCGTGGATCAACGGCGGCGCCGCCACCGCCGCGCAACTGCGCGAAGCGGGCGAGCAGCTGGTCGACATCCACGGCCAGCACGCCTGGCAGAGCCTCACCCGCCCGGCGTCCGTGCGCGCCTTGCTCGATGGCTACGCGGGCGTGGACACCGGCCGGCTGCAGCAGCTGTGGCAGCGCTGGCGCGCCGCGCAGAAGACGCTGGCCGATGCCCGCTCGGCGCAGGATTCATTGCAGCGCGAGCGCGAGCGGCTGGCCTGGCAGATCGGCGAAGTCGAGAAGCTGGCGCCGGGCGCGGACGAATGGGACGGGCTGAACGCCAGCCACACGCGCCTGTCGCACGCGCAGGCGCTGATCGACGCGGCGCAGGCGGCGCAGGAGCTGCTGGATGGCGACGAGGGCGGCGCGCGCCGCGGCCTGTCGCAGGCGCTGGACCAGTTGCGCGAACAGGAGCACCTGGAGCCCCAGTTCCGCGAAGTGGCGGAAGTGCTGGCGTCCAGCCTGGCGCAGGTGGAGGACGCGGCGCATTCGCTGCAAGCCTGGCTGCGCAAGACCGACGTCGACCCGCAAAGGCTGGCGGAACTGGACGAGCGCATGGGCAGCTGGATGTCGCTGGCGCGGCGCTACAAGCGCACGCCGGCGGAACTGCCCGGCCTGCTCGCCTCCTGGAAGGATGACCTCGCCAGGCTCGATGCGGCGGCCGACCTGGCCGCGCTCGAGGCTGCCGAGAAGAAGGACGCCGAGGCCTTCCAGGCCGAAGCGCGCACCTTGTCGAAGGCGCGCGCCAAGGCGGCGCCGCAGTTGTCGAAGGCCGTCACCCTGGCCATGCAGGGCCTGGGCATGCAGGGCGGCCGCTTCGAAGTGGCATTGGAAAAAGCGGAAGCGCCGAGCGCCTTCGGACTGGAAGACGTCGCCTTCCTGGTGGCGGGCCATGCGGGCAGCACGCCGCGGCCGGTCGGCAAGGTGGCCTCGGGCGGCGAGCTCTCGCGCATCGCCCTGGCCATCGCCGTCACCACCAGCCGGCTCGGCGAAGCCCAGACGCTGATCTTCGACGAGGTGGATGCGGGCGTGGGCGGCGCGGTGGCCGAGACCGTGGGCCGCCTGATGAAGCAGCTGGGGCGCGACCGCCAGGTGCTGGCCGTCACCCACCTGCCGCAGGTGGCCGCGTGCGCCGACCACCACCTGCTGGTGGCCAAGCAGAGCGCGGGCAAGGGGGTGGCCAGCAGCGTGGCGCCGGTGGATGGCGAAAAGCGGGTGGCGGAGATAGCGCGGATGCTGGGTGGCGAGCGCCTATCGGGCACCACCCTCGCGCATGCCAAGGAAATGCTGGGCGACGCCGCGGCGGCGCCGGGAGCCTGAGCCCATGTCGCTGGAACTCGTCCTCATCACCGGCATGTCCGGCTCCGGCAAGTCGGTGGCGTTGCGCGCGCTGGAGGACGCCGGCTACTTCTGCGTCGACAACCTGCCGCCGGAGCTGCTGATCCCCTTCGTGGACCTGGAGCAGGGCCGCGGCCAGCGCCGCGTGGCCATCGCCATGGACGTGCGCAGCGCGAAGTCGCTGCCGCTGGTGCCCGCCCAGCTGCGCGAGTTGATGGACCGCGGCGTGGCCGTGCGGCCGCTGTTCCTGGATGCCACCACCGACACGCTGGTGCGCCGCTTCTCGGAAACGCGGCGCCGGCATCCGCTGTCGAAGTCGCTGTCGGAAACCGGGGCCGACCAGCATCGCGCCGTCGTCGAGGCCATCGAACTGGAGCGCGAACTGCTCGCCGACCTGCGGGAACATGCGCACGCCATCGACACCAGCGTGCTGCGCGCCTCGCAGCTGCAGGACTACGTGAAGTCGCTGCTGTCCACGCCGCACGCGCAGCTGACGCTGGTGTTCGCGTCCTTCGCCTTCAAGCGCGGCATCCCGGTGGATGCGGACTACATCTTCGACGTGCGCATGCTGCCGAACCCGTACTACGAGCCGGAGCTGCGCGACCTGACCGGCCTCGACGCGCCGGTGGCCGCCTACCTGCAGGCGAGCGAGGAGGTGGACGAGATGTATGCGGACATCGCCGCCTTCCTGGACCACTGGCTGGAGCCGCTGGCGCGCAACCATCGCAGCTACGTGACGGTTGGCATCGGCTGCACGGGCGGGCAGCATCGGTCGGTGTATCTCGTGGAGAAGCTGGCCGAGGAGTTCGGGCAGCGGTGGACGACGCTGAAGCGGCATCGGGAGTTGAGCGGGCGTTAGCCAGGTCATCCCCGCGAAGGCGGGGATCCAGGGCTTTCAGGAAGGGCGGAAGCCCTGGATCCCCGCCTGCGCGGGGATGACGAAAGAGTCCAAAAACTTCCTCACCGGCGCCGGCAACCCCAACCGCTGCCACTCCCCCGCCCCGAACCACGCCCCCTCGCCCGCCTTCCACTCCGGCGGCAGCACCGCCCGCACCGGATGCAGGTGCAGGTCCTTGTGCGTGAGCACATGGACGAAGGGCTCCACTTCATCCAGCCGCGAGCGGGACGCGACCGGCAGTACCTCCTGGAGCGCATCCCGGCTGCCGAACACCGGCAGGCAGTACAGCCCGGCCCACACCCCCGGCGTCGGCCGCTTCTGCAGCCACACCGCGCCATCGCCGTCCTGCGCATGCAGCAGCCAGAGCGACTCCGCGCTGCGCTTGAGCTTGCGCGTCTTGACGGGGTACGCCTCCGGCATACCCTGCGCCGCCGCGGCGCACTGCGGCTGCACCGGACAGATCAGGCACGAAGGATTGCGCGGCAGGCAGACCGTGGCGCCGATGTCCATCAGCCCCTGCGTGTAGCGCGGCATGTTCTCCTGCAGTTCCCGCGCCGGCAAAAGCGCCCGCGCGTGATCCCACAGCGCACGCTCGTTCGCTGCGGCCGACAGGTCCTCGCCATAGGCCAGCACCCGCGTCAGCACCCGCTTGACGTTGCCATCGAGGATGGCGGCGCGTTCGCCGAAGCAGAAGGAAGAGATCGCCGCCGCGGTGGACGGCCCGATGCCGGGCAGCGTCTGCAGCACCGCCGCCGTGCGGGGAAAACTGCCGCCATGCAGCGCCACCACCTGCTGCGCGCAGGCGTGCAGGTTGCGCGCCCGGCTGTAGTAGCCCAGGCCGCTCCACAGGGCGAGCACGTCGTCCAGCGATGCCGCCGCCAGCGCCTGCACGTCCGGGCAGCGGGCGAGGAAACGCTCGTAATAGCCCAGCACCGCCGCCACCTGCGTCTGCTGCAGCATGATCTCGGAGAGCCACACGCGGTACGGGTCGCGCGTGTTCTGCCAGGGGAGGGAATTGCGGCCGTGCGTCCGCTGCCAGCGAACCACTCGGCCGGCGAAGCCGGCCGGCAAGGCGGTCATGCGGTCTTCAGGACCTGCTGTTCCGCCGGCGCGGCACGCGGCATCACCGGAATCTCGGTGAGGTGCGAGGTCAGTTCGGCCAGCTTCGCGTCGAGCATGTCGAGCGCGGCTTCCTGCGAATCGATTTCGGCGATGCGGTCGTCCAGCCCGCTCGCTGCCTGCTGGATGCGCTCGATGGCTTCCAGCCGGCGGCCGAAGTTGCGGCGGCGCTCACGCAGCTGCGCGTCCAGCTGCGCGGCGGCCGACTTGTTCCACAGCTCCACCTCGCCGAGCGCCGACTCGTAGATCACGCGCAGCCGCGTCGCCAGCGCGCGCACCAGGCGGTCGGCGAATTCCGGTTGCGCGAGCTTGAGCGCGTTGCTCACCCCCAGGTACTGGTTGTGGCTGCGCTCCACCAGGTCGAGGTCGCGCTCGTAGCGCGCCAGGTCCGGCTCGCGCGGGGCCTGCAGCGAGAAGCCGTATTCCGCATTGAGCTGCCGGAAGGTGCCGGTCAGCATGGTCTGGATTTCCTGGCTGACCTTCTCGGCGCGGCGCAGGCCTTCGCGCAGGCGGTCGAAGGTGTGGGCGTAGGCCTTGCGCACGCCCAGCTTCAGGCCGGGCTGGCGCAGCGCGGTGGTCAGCTCGTGCATCTCCACCTTCATGGTGGCGGTGCCGAGCAGGTCGAACACTTCGCGCAGCAGCTTCAGGTGCACCGAGCGCACCGCGTGGATCTTGGCGCCGCTGGCGTCGAAGTCGGCCTGCTCCTGCTCGATGCGCGCGCGCATGTGCTTGATGACGGAGGTGTTCTTGCCGCGCAGGCCCTTGAGCTCCACCATCTGCTCGGCCAGGTCGCGGCGGCGGATGCCGAGCACGCGCCCGGACTCCACCTTCAGCTCGTGGATGTTGGAGGCCACGGACGAACGCAGGATCTTCTGGCGCTGGCCGAGGACGCCGTGCGCCAGCGCCTGCTCCAGGGCCGGCAGGCGGCTGGCCTGCAGCAGGTCGGCGTTGTTGTTGACCTTGGCGACCAGGCCCTTCTGGCCGGAAACCGGGATCACCTGGTCCTGGCGGAGGCCGAGGATTTCGGCCGTGATCGCGCGCTGCCGCTCGATCTGCGCGTGCACCTGGGCCGGCGTGGACAGCGCGTCCCACATCGTGTCGATCTTGTTCAGGACGACCAGGCGCGAGTCCGAGTCCTGGTCTTCGCTGATCAGGTGCTCGCGCCAGATCGCGAGGTCCGACTTGGTCACGCCGGTGTCGGCGGCGAGGATGAAGACCACCGCATGCGCCTGCGGGATCAGGTTGACCGTCAGCTCGGGCTCGGCGCCGATGGCGTTGAGGCCCGGCGTGTCCAGGATCACCAACCCCTGCTTGAGCAGCGGGTGGGCGATGTTGATCAGGGCGTGGCGCCACTTGGGCACCTCCACCAGGCCGTCGGGGCCGGCCATCGGGTTGTCTTCCGGCGTGTCCTCGTGCCAGAAGCCCAGCGCCTTGGCGTCGGCGACGGTGACGCGGATCACTTCGGAGACCTTCTCGAACGCCTGCGCCAGCTGCGCCGGGTCGTTCACGTCCAGGTCCACGCGCAGCCACTTCTCCGGCACCATGCGCCATTCCATCAGCGGCTGCGGGTGCAGGCGGCTTTCGATGGGAAGCAGGCGCAGGCAGGGCGGGACTTCGGCGTCGTAGCCCAGCTCCGTGGGGCACATCGTGGTGCGCCCGGCGCTGGCCGGCATGATGCGGCGCTTGTAGCCGGCGAAGAAGATCGCGTTGATCAGCTCGGACTTGCCGCGGGAGAACTCGGCGACGAAGGCCACCATGACCTTGTCCGAGCGCATCTGGCCTTCCAGCCGGCGCAGCCGCTCTTCGACGGCGCTGTCCAGGAGGTCGTGGTCCTTCAGCCATTCGGACAACAGCTTCAGGCGCAGGGCGAACTCTCGCCGCCAGGCGCCGTGCTGGTCAAACTGCTCATTGAAGGAAGTGGCCACTGCGTCCCCGTGCTCTGCTTTTCACTATAGCATCGGAGGCGTTTTTGGCTCAGCGCTTCTGGCACGAGGGGCAGAAATACGTTGCACGCTGGCCCTGCCGGATCATCCGGATGGGTGATGCACACACCCGACAGGGCTCGCCCTCGCGGTCGTACACCATGGCCTCCAGCTGGAAATAGCCCGACTCTCCCTGGGCATTGGAGAAGTCCCGCAGCGTGCTGCCCCCCTTGGCCACGGCCCGCGCCAGGACTTCGCGGATGGCCGCATGCAGGCGGGCCGACCGGGGCTTGCTGATGCGCTCGGCCGGCAGCGTGGGCCGGATGCCCGCAAGGAACAGCGCCTCGGAGGCATAGATGTTGCCGACGCCGACCACCACGTCGCCGGCCAGCAGCACCTGCTTGATCGGCGCCTTGCGTTTTTTCAGGGCGGCTTGGAAGGCGTCCGGGTCGAACGCGCCGCCGAGGGGCTCGACCCCCAGGCCGCCCAGCAACTTGACGGCCTCCGGCGAGGTCTCGCTGTCGCAATACACCACCGCACCAAAACGGCGCGGGTCGTTCAGGCGCAGCACGCCCCGGTCGGTGACCAGGTCGAAGTGGTCGTGCAGGGCCGCCTCGGGCAAGCCAGCGTCGAAGCGCAGGCTGCCGGACATCCCCAGGTGCAACAGCAGCACGCCGCGGTCCAGGTCCATCAGCAGGTACTTGCCGCGGCGGCGCACGCCCCGCACCGTGCGGCCCGCCAGCGCCTGCGGGTCCAGCCCCAGCGGCCAGCGCAGCGGCTTGCCCAGGCGCGCCGACTGGATGCGCGCGCCGGCGATGCGATCGGCAAAGCTCAGGCGCGTGACCTCGACTTCGGGCAGCTCGGGCATAAGGAGAAAAGCTTCGGATTATGATCTTTCGATGAAGCGTATCCCCCCGTCAGCCCTGGGCGCCATCGCCTTGTCCTGCGCCCTGTTGACCCCTGCTTTCGGCCAGCCGGTCCCGGTCCCCGCCCCTCCCGCGCCACCCGCCGACAGCGGGCTCAACGCCCCGCTGTTCTACCAGTTGCTGCTCGGCGAGCTGAACGCCCGGGGCGACGAGCCGGCCACCGGCGTGGCCCTGCTGCTCGATGCCGCGCGCAAGACCAACAACCCCGCCATCTACCAGCGCGCCGTGGAACTTGCCTTGCAGAGCCGCAACGGCGAGTCCGGGCTGCAGGCCGCGCGCGCCTGGAAGCAGGCCTTCCCGCAATCGCGTGACGCCAACCGGCTGGTGCTGCAGATCCTGGTGGCGCTCAACCGCATCCCCGAGAGCGCCGAACCGCTGAAGACCGAGCTGGCGCTGGCCGGCGCGGGCGACCGCGCCGCCGTCATCGCCAGCCTGCCGCGCAACTATGCGCGGGCCACCGACAAGAAGCAGGCGGCCGCGGTCGTCGAACAGGTCCTCGCTCCCTACCTGAACGATGCGAACACGGGCGCCTCCGCCTGGAGCACCGTGGGCCGCATGCGGCTGGCGGCGGGCAACACCGCCGGCGCACTGGATGCAGCCCGCCGCGGCCATGCCTTGAATCCGCGCGCGGAGGGCCCCGCCCTGCTGGCGCTGGAGCTGATGGACCCCAAGCAGCCGGAAGCCGAAGCCCTGGTGCGCAAGTACCTGGAGGGGCAACCCCTTCCCGAGATCCGCATGGGCTACGCGCGGGCCCTGCTGGACGCCCAGCGCAGCGCCGAGACGCTGGCGCAGTTGCAGATCATCACGCGCGAGAAGCCCGATTTCCCCGAAGCCTGGCTGGTGCAGGGCAGCTTGCTGGTGCAGGACAACCAGCTGCCGGCGGCCGAGGCAGCGCTGCAGAAATACCTGGAACTGGTGCAGGCCGCACCGCGGGCTGAGGAACGCAGCCGCGGCATGGCTCAGGCCTTCCTGTCGCTGTCGCAGATAGCCGAGCGGCGGCGGGACTTCGTGCAGGCGAACGCGTGGCTCGACCGCATCGAGAACTCGCAGGACCTGCTGCAGGCGCAGAACCGCCGCGCCTCCATCCTGGCGCGGCAAGGCAAGCTGGAAGAGGCACGCCAGCTGCTGCGCGCCTTGCCGGAGCGCAACCCGGCGGACGCCCGGATGAAGGTGATGGCGGAGGTGCAGCTGTTGCGCGACAACAAGCAGTACCAGCCCGCCTACGACCTGCTCGCGCAGGCCATCGCCAAGGACCCGGCGGACACCGACCTGCTGTACGACCAGGCGATGCTGGCCGAGAAGATGGGCCGCTTCGACGACATGGAAAAGCTGCTGCGCCAGCTGATCGCGAAGAAGCCGGACTACCACCACGCGTACAACGCCCTCGGCTTCTCGCTGGCCGAGCGCAACGTGCGGCTGCCGGAGGCGCGCCAGCTGATCCAGAAGGCGCTGGAGTTCGCGCCGGGCGACCCCTTCATCAGCGACAGCCTGGCCTGGGTGGAATTCCGCATGGGCAACAACGCCGAGGCGCTGCGCATCCTGCAAGCCGCCTACAAGGACCGGCCGGACCCGGAGATTGCCGCCCACCTGGGCGAGGTGCTGTGGACGCTGGGCCAGCGTGAGAAGGCGCAGGCGATCTGGCGCGAAGGGATGATGCTCAACGCCGAGAACGAGACGCTGCTCGAAACCCTCAAGCGCCTGAAAGTCCAGCCGTGACTCCGCAAGCGCATTCGCGCATGGCGCGCTGGCTGCTGGCCGCGCTCGCGGCCCTGATCCTGTCCGCCTGCGCGGTGCCGCCGCGCACCCCGGCGGCGCCCGGCGTGCAGGTCTGGACCGGCCGGATGGCGCTCACCGTCGAGGGCCAGGCGAGCCAGTCGTTCTCCGCCGGCTTCGAACTCAAGGGCGCGCCCGCCAACGGCGAACTCACCCTGTACAACCCCATCGGCGGCACCCTGGCCGTGCTCGCCTGGGCGCCGGGGACGGCCACGTTGCGCGCCGGTGGGACCGCGCGGCAGTTTCCCTCGCTGGAGGCGCTGGCGCAGGAAGCCACCGGGGCGCCGCTGCCGGTGGCGGCGCTGTTCGACTGGCTGGCTGGCAAGCCGACCCCCATCGAAGGCTGGGAAGCGGACGTGGAACAAGTGGCCGACGGCCGCCTGCGCGCCCGCCGCACCGCGCCGCCGCCCGTGGCCGACCTGCGCATGGTGTTCGAACGCTGATCCAGCCCCCATGCGATCGCTGCACGACGTGGCCGCGCCGGCCAAGCTGAACCTGTTCCTGCACGTCACCGGACGCCGCGCCGACGGCTACCACCTGCTGCAGTCGGCCTTCGTCCTGCTGGACTGGCACGACACCCTGCATTTCGAGCGCCGTCCGGGCGGCAAGCTGAGCCGTGAAGACCTGGGCGCCGCGCTGCCCGCGGACGACCTGGTGCTGCGGGCGGCCCGCGCCCTGCAGCAGCACGCCGGCACCACCGAAGGCGCCCACATCGCCATCGACAAGCGGCTGCCCGCCGAGGCCGGCCTGGGCGGCGGCTCCTCGGACGCGGCGAGCTGCCTGCTGGCGCTCAACCGCCTGTGGTCGCTGAAGCTGCCGTTGCCGGCGCTGGAGCAGATCGGGCTGCAGCTCGGCGCCGACGTCCCGTTCTTCCATCTTCGGCAACCCCGCGCTGAAACGGGACAGCGACAGTGCTACAATCTCGGGCTTTGCTGCAAACCCCTGGGGCTTCGGTCACAACGACCTGGAGCCAGTGGCCCGGCAGCTTTGCCCCGAAGTGGGCGAGGCGGTCGAATGGCTGGGTTCGCAAGGCTTGAGTGCCCGCATGACGGGCTCCGGCAGCGCGGTCTTCGCGCTGCTGCCGCCGGGCACCGTCCTGGGGCAGGCGCCAGTCCACTGGGCCCGAAAGGGCTGGGTGGTGCGGGAATGCAGCCCAAGTTGGTTAAGGCACTGGATTTTGATTCCAGCATGCGAGGGTTCGAGTCCTTCCTCCCCTGCCAAACAGCCACATGATGTTGCGGGACAGGCCACGCCGAGCGTGCCCTGTCCTCGACTGACCAAAGGTATCAACCATCCCGTTGCTCATGCAGGCTGCTCCCACTCCTGATTTCATGGTGTTCACCGGCAATGCCAATCCGGCATTGGCGGAAGAAATCGCCGGCCACCTGGGCATTTCGCTCGGCGCGGCATCGGTGAGCCGTTTTTCCGACGGCGAAGTCACCGTGGAAATCAACACCAACGTGCGGGCGCGCGACGTCTTCGTGGTGCAGTCCACCTGCGCCCCGACGAACGAGAACCTGATGGAGCTGCTGATCATGGTCGACGCGCTCAAGCGCGCCTCGGCCGAGCGCATCAGCGCCGTCATCCCGTACTTCGGCTATGCCCGCCAGGACCGCCGCCCGCGCTCCAGCCGCGTGCCGATCTCGGCCAAGGTGGTGGCCAACCTGCTGGAAACGGTGGGCGTGGCCCGCGTGCTGACGATGGACCTGCACGCCGACCAGATCCAGGGCTTCTTCGACATCCCGGTGGACAACATCTATGCGTCGCCGGTGCTGCTGGGCGACCTGCGCCAGAAGAACTACGACAACCTGATCGTGGTCTCGCCGGACGTCGGCGGCGTGGTGCGCGCCCGCGCGCTGGCCAAGCAGCTGGACACCGACCTCGCCATCATCGACAAGCGCCGGCCCAAGGCCAACGTGTCCGAAGTGATGCACGTCATCGGCGAGATCGAAGGCCGCAACTGCGTGATCATGGACGACATGATCGACACCGCCGGCACGCTGGTGAAGGCGGCCGAGGTGCTGAAGGAACGCGGCGCGAAGAACGTGTACGCGTATTGCACGCACCCCATCTTCTCGGGTCCCGCCATCGAGCGCATCGCCAGCGGCAGCGCGCTCGACGAAGTGGTCGTGACCAACACCATCCCGCTGTCGGACGCCGCCCGTGGCTGCGCCAAGATCCGCCAGCTCACCGTCGCCCCGCTGGTGGCCGAAACCATCCAGCGCATCGCCAAGGGCGAGTCGGTGATGAGCCTTTTCTCGGACCAGGTCAACCTGTTCTGAGCAAACCGTGGGCCCCTTGACGGGGGCCTTTTTAGAAACAAGTCGGAAGGTACGGGTGCGAGCCGCCGTCTCCGCAACGTGGGCAAGACGCCCGGCATCGTGTACGGCGGCACCGGCCAGCCGCAGCTGATCGAACTCGATCACAACGCCCTGTGGCACGCCCTGAAGAAGGAAGCGTTCCACTCGTCCATCCTCGAGATGGACCTGGGCGGCGCCACCAACAAGGTGCTGCTGCGCGACGTGCAATACCACCCGTTCCGCCAGCAGGTGCAGCACGTGGACTTCCAGCGCGTGGACGCCAACACCCGCCTGCACATGAAGGTGCCGCTGCACTTCAAGGGCGCGGAAGAGTCCGAGGCCGTGAAGGTCGACCACTGCCTGGTGAACCCGGTCGTCAACGACCTGGACATCTCCTGCCTGCCCGGCGACCTGCCCGAGTTCATCGAGGTCGACCTGTCCGGCCTGAAGAAGGGCACGTCCCTGCACCTGGCGGACATCACCCTGCCCAAGGGCGTGAAGGCCGTCACCCACGGCAAGGTCAACCCGGTGCTGGTGTCGGTCGTGACGTCCGCCGCGGAAGAGTCCGCTGCCGACGCGGCGCCCGACGCCGCGGCTGCCCCGGCTGCCGATGCCAAGGCGGCTCCGGCCGCCAAGGGTGGCAAGGACGCCAAGGCGGCGCCCGCTGCCAAGGCTGCTCCTGCGGCCAAGGCCCCTGCAGCCAAGAAGAAATAACGTCATTCCCGACGGAACGCAAAGCCCGCGCAAGCGGGCTTTTTTGCGTCCGCGTGGTGACAATAGTCCCCTTCGGCGCAGCGCCGCCTTCCACTACCGTCCGAAATCATGATCAAGCTGTTCGTCGGCCTGGGCAACCCGGGCCCCGAGTACGAGGCAACCCGCCATAACGCCGGCTTCTGGTGGCTGGACGAGCTCGCCCGCGACCTGAAGGTGAACCTGGTGCACGACCGCGGCTACCACGGCCTGGTGGCCCGGGCCAACGTGCACGGGCAGACGGTGTGGCTGCTCGAGCCGCTGACCTTCATGAACGTCTCCGGCAAGTCGGTCGCCGCGCTGGCGCGCTTCTACAAGATCCAGCCGGAAGAGATCCTGGTCGCCCACGACGAACTCGACGTCGTCCCCGGCCAGGCCAAGCTCAAGTTCGGCGGCAGCCATGCCGGCCACAACGGGCTGCGCGACATCCACGCGCAGCTGGGCACCGGCGACTACTGGCGGCTGCGCATCGGCATCGGGCATCCGGGCGTGAAGTCCGAAGTCACCAACTGGGTGCTGAAGAAGCCGTTGGCGGAGCAGCGCAAGGCCATCGACGAGTGCATCGACCGCACGCTCAAGGCCGTGCCCGCCATGCTGGCGGGCGAGATGGACAAGGCGACGCTGATCGCCCACACGCACAAGCCGCCGCGGCCGAAACCGCCGCGCCCCGAAGACACGCCCTGAGCGGGCAAGGAGGAGCCATGCGCCACTGGAATCGGGTCGTCGCCGCCGCCACCGGCCTGGCGGCCGCAACAGCGGGGGCGCAGGCGGTATACCGCTGCGGCAACAGCTACGGCTCGCAGCCTTGCGAAGGCGGCACGGCCATCGCTGCTCCCCATGTGCCCAGCCGGCAGGAAGGCGCCCAGGCCGCCAGCGCCGCCAAGGTGGACGCGCAACGGGCGCAAGCGCTGGAGCAGGCGCGGCTGGTGCGGGAGAAGAACGCGCCGAAGGCGATCGTGATGGGGCCGAAGCAGGCGGCGTCAGCGAAGGCGAAGCCGGCGCCGCCGTTGCGCAAGCCCGAGACCTTCAAGGCGGCGGGTCCGGCGCCGGCGAAGAAGCCTTAGCTCTCGTCATTCCCGCGGAGGCGGGAATCCAGGGCTTCCAGATTCGGGGAGGGAGCCCTGGGTCCCCGCCTTCGCGGGGATGACGGGTTGTTCAGCCGCCACCAGCCGGCGGTACTTCTCCCACAGCGTCTCGCGGCTTTCGACGCGCTCGGGGTCGACGGGGATGCAGGCCACCGGGCAGACCTGCACGCACTGCGGCTCCTCGAAGTGGCCGACGCATTCGGTGCACTTGTCGGGGTGGATCTGGTAGATCTCCGGGCCCAGGAAGATGGCCTCGTTCGGGCATTCCGGCTCGCAGACATCGCAGTTGATGCACTCGTCGGTAATCATCAATGCCATGTTCGGGCGGACTCCTGGTACGGTTCTGGCATTATCCCGCGCTGCATGAGTTTGTTCCTCTTCAAGCGCCTGATCACCCTGATTGCGACGCTGGTTGGTACTTCCGTGGTGGTCTTCCTGGTCCTGGAGATCCTCCCCGGCAACGCTGCCCAGATCCTGATGGGCCCCGATGCCTCGCCCGATGCGGTCGCCGCGCTGGCTGAAAAGCTCGGCCTCGACCGGCCCGCCGCCAGCCGCTACTGGGAATGGGTCACGGGCATGCTGCACGGCGACCTCGGGCTGAGCTACGCCTACAGCACCCCGGTGGGCGAGCTGGTGCTCGAACGCCTGACGGTCACCGTGCCGCTGGCGCTGATGGCCATGGTGCTCACCACCGTGCTGGCGCTGGCCGCCGGCATCTACGCGGCGGCGCGCCACAACAAGCTGGGCGACGTCGGCATCATGGGCTTGACGCAGGTGGGCATCGCCATCCCCAACTTCTGGTTCGCCATCCTGCTGATCCTGCTGTTCTCGGTGCAGCTGAAGTGGTTCTCCGCCGGCGGCTTCCAGGGCTGGGAGGAAGAAGGCATCCTGGGCGGACTGCGGGCGCTGATGCTGCCCGCCCTGTCGCTGGCGGTGGTGCAGGCGGCCATCCTGGCGCGCATCACGCGCTCCGCCGTGCTGGAGGTGTTGCGCGAAGACTTCGTGCGCACCGCGCGCGCCAAGGGCGTGTCGCAGCGCGCCACCTTGTGGGGCCACGTGCTGCGCAACGCGATGATCCCCGTGATCACGGTGATGGGCCTGCAGTTCGCGGAGCTGCTGGCCGGCACCATCGTGGTGGAAAGCGTGTTCTACCTCCCCGGGCTGGGGCGCCTGATCTTCCAGTCCATCTCCAACCGTGACCTGATCGTCGTGCGCAACTGCGTGATGCTGCTGGCGGCGATGGTGGTGATCGTGAATTTCGTGGTGGACGTGCTGTACGCGGTGATCGACCCGCGGGTGAAGGCGAGCGACATATGAGCGCGGTGTTGGACGTGCCGATCGCGCCGCTGCGCGGCCCCGGCTTCTGGAAGCGGGCGACCCGCAATCCCAGCTTCATGATCGGCCTGGTGCTGAGCCTGCTGCTCTTGCTGACCGCCGGCCTGTCCTTCGTGTGGACCCCGCACGACCCGTACGAGATCGACATGGCGCTGAAGCTGCGCGCCCCCGGCGGGACGTACTGGCTCGGCACCGACCCCTTCGGCCGCGACATCGCGTCGCTGCTGCTGGTGGGCGCGCGGGCCTCCATCGTGGTGGGCGTCATCGCCGTGGGCATCGGCCTGGTGATCGGCACGGCGCTCGGCCTGCTCGCTTCGGCCAGGCGCGGCTGGGTGGAAGAAGCCATCATGCGCGGCTCCGACTTCGGCTTCGCCTTCCCCGCGATCCTCTCGGCCATCATGCTGACCGCCGTGTTCGGCCCGGGCATGGTCAACGCCATCATCGCGATCGGCATCTACAACATCCCCACCTTCGCTCGCATCACGCGCGCGTCCGCCAACGCCATCTGGGGCCGCGAGTTCGTGCTGGCCGCGCGGGCCTGCGGCAAGGGCAGCTTCGCGATCACCATCGAACACGTGCTGCCGAACATCCTGTCGGTGCTGATCGTGCAGGCCACCATCCGCTTCGCCATCGCCATCCTGGCCGAGGCGGCGCTGTCTTACCTGGGCCTGGGCACCCAGCCGCCGCAACCCTCCTGGGGCCGCATGCTGAGCGAAGCGCAGACGCTGCTGTTCCAGGCGCCGCGCCTGGCAGTCTTCCCCGGCCTCGCGATCGCCTTCGCGGTGATGGGCCTCAACCTGCTGGGCGACGGCCTGCGCGACCTGTTCGATCCGCGCCTGGCCCGGAAGCGCTGAATGGAACTGCTCGAAGTCAACGACCTCTCGGTCGAACTGCAGACCCACCGCGGACCGGCCTACGCGGTGCGCAATGTCTCCTTCCGGCTCGAACGCGGGGAGTCGCTCGGGCTGATCGGCGAATCCGGTTCGGGCAAGTCGATCACCGCGATGGCGCTCATGGGGCTGCTGCCGGAGAACGCGCGCGTCACCGGCAGCATCCGCTTCGAAGGCCAGGAGCTGGTGGGCAAGCCGGAGCGCGACATGTGCGCGCTGCGCGGCGACCGCATCGGCATGATCTTCCAGGAGCCGATGACGGCGCTGAACCCGGTGCACGCCATCGGTGACCAGGTGGCCGAGCCGTTGCGGCTGCACCGCGGCGTCTCGCGGCCGGAAGCGCGCAAGCAGGCCATCGCGCTGCTGGACCGCGTCGGCATTCCAAACGCCGCCCGCCGCATCGACGCCTACCCGCACCAGTTCTCCGGTGGCCAGCGGCAGCGCATCACCATCGCGATGGCGCTGGCCTGCGGGCCGGACCTGCTGATCGCCGACGAGCCCACCACCGCGCTGGACGTGACGATCCAGCAGCAGATCCTGGACCTGATCCGCGAACTCGTCGCCGAACGCGGCATGGCGCTGATGCTGATCTCGCACGACCTGGGCGTCATCGCGCAGAACGTGCGGCGGATGATGGTGATGTACGGCGGCAGCGTGGTCGAGAGCGGCCACACGACCGAGGTGTTCGCCCGGCGCAGGCATCCCTACACGCTGGGCCTGTTCGGTGCGCGGCCGGGGCTGCGGCACGTCAAGGGGCAGCGGCTGGTCACGATCCCGGGCACGGTGCCGGAACTGGTGGACCTGCCCAAGGGCTGCCCGTTCGCAGGGCGCTGCCGCTTCACCATCCCGGAATGCAACGCCGGGCTGCCGCCGCCGGTCGAGGTGGGGCCGGGACATCATGCGAGGTGCATCAGGCTGGATGTGGTGGCGGCGGAACAAGTGGCCGGCGAACGTGCCCTCACCCCGGCCCTCTCCCAGGGGGAGAGGGAGGAAGACAGGCCATGAACGCGCCGCTGCTGCAGGTCGAAAACCTCGTGCGCGAATACACGCTGCCGCGCGAAAAGCTGCTGGAGGCGCCGGGCAAGGTGCATGCGCTCAACGGCGTGAGCTTCACCATCGAGGCGGGCCGCAGCCTGGGCATCGTGGGCGAATCCGGTTCCGGCAAGTCCACGCTGGCGCGCCTGGTCATGGCGCTGGACACGCCGACTTCCGGCACGGTGCGCATGCTCGGTCGCGACCTGAACGCGCTGCCGCGGGAAGAACTGCGGCGCGCGCGGCGCGACTTCCAGATGGTGTTCCAGGATCCTTATGGCTCGCTGGACCCGCGCCAGGCCGTGCGGCGCATCGTCGCCGAGCCGCTGTCGGCCCAGGGCGACGTCAGCCGCGACGAGCAGCACGAGCGGGCGCGCGAAGTGATCGAGGCGGTCGGCCTGCGGCCCAACGACCTGGACAAGTACCCGCACGAATTCTCCGGCGGCCAGCGCCAGCGCATCGCCATCGCCCGCGCCCTCATCACCCGGCCGCGCCTGATCGTCGCCGACGAACCGGTGAGCGCGCTGGACGTCTCCGTGCAGGCGCAGGTGCTGAACTTGATGCAGGACCTGCAGGCCCAGTTCGGCATCACCTACATGCTGATCAGCCATGACCTCGCCGTGGTGCACCACCTGTGCGACGACGTCGCCGTGCTCTGGCAGGGCCGCATCGTCGAACAGGGTCCGCCCGAGCGCCTGTTCGAAGCGGCGGAGCACCCCTACACCCGCACCCTGCTGGCCGCCGTGCCGCGGGCGGAGCCGCCCCAAGGTCAACCCTCTTGATTCTGGTCACCCTAACCCCTAGCCTCTAGCCTCTATCTCCTGGAGTCCAAAACCATGATCCAACGCCGCAGCGTCCTTTCCCACACCGCCTCCCTGGCCGCCCTCGCCACCCTGCCCGCCGGCGTGCTGGCCCAGGGTCGCAAGGACTCCATCGTGCTCGCGATGGCGCTCGAACCCACGCCGGGGCTGGACCCCACCGGCGGCGCGGCGTCCTCCATCGCCGAAGTCACGCTGTACAACATCTACGAGACGCTCACCAAGATCAATGCCGACGGCAGCGTCACCCCGCTGCTGGCGGAAAGCTGGGAGGTCTCGCCCGACCTCACCACCTACACCTTCAAGCTGCGCAAGGGCGTCAAGTTCCACAACGGCGAGCCCCTCACGGCGCAGACCGTGAAGTTCGCCTTCGACCGCGCCGGCGGCGAGAAGAGCACCAACAAGGACAAGCGCACCTTCGCCGCGCTCACCACCCGCGCGGTGGACGACCACACCGTGGTGATCCTCACCAAGGAAATCGACCCCGACTTCCCCTTCCTCATGGGCCAGGCCACGGCCGTGATCGTGGAGCCCAAGAGCGCCGACGGCAACATGACCAAGCCCGTGGGCACCGGGCCCTACACGCTGGAAAACTGGGTGAAGGGTTCGTCCATCACGCTGCGCAAGTGGCCCGGCTACCGCAACGCCGGCGCCGTCAAGCTCAATCGCGCCACCTTCCGCTTCATCGCCGACCCGGCCGCGCAGGTCGCGGCGCTGCTGGCCGGTGACGTCGACGCCTTCCCGCGCGTCACGCCGCGCAGCGTGGCGCAGTTCCAGGGCAACAACCGCTTCCAGGTGGTGGCCTCGGGCTCCCGCGCCAAGACCATCCTGGCCATCAACAACAAGCGCAAGCCCTTCGACGACGTCCGCGTGCGGCGGGCGGTGAACATGGCCATCGACCGCAAGGCCGTGATCCAGGGCGCCGGCGACGGCTACGGCGTGCCCATCGGCAGCTACTACCCGCCCAGCGCGCCCGGCTACGTGGACTTCACCACGGCCAATGCCTACAACGTCGACCGCGCCAAGGCGCTGCTGCGCGAGGCCGGCGTCACCGGGCCCCTGGACGTGACGATCACCCTGCCGCCGCCCCCGTACGCGCGCCAGGGCGGCGAAGTGATCGCCTCCATGCTGTCCAAGGTGGGCATCAACGCCAAGCTGCAGAACGTGGAGTGGGCGCAGTGGCTGTCCAACACCTACGGCGGCGGTCACAACTACGACATGACGATCATCTCGCACGTCGAGCCGTTCGACCTGGGCAACTTCTCCCGCCCCGGCTACTACTGGGGATACGAGTCGCCGAAGTTCAACGAGATGTACAACAAGTACAAGACCACGGCCAACCGCACCGAGCGCATGAAGCTGCTGGCGGACATCCAGAAGCTGATCTCCGAGGACGCGCCCATGGGCTTCCTCTACCAACCGCAATGGGTGACCGTCGCCAACAAGAACGTCAAGGGCCTCTGGAAGGACATGCCGATCTTCGTGAACGACCTGTCCTCGCTGGCCTGGGCCTGACCCCATGGGGGAGGCACTGCACGAGCTCTCCGCCCCCGAGCTCGTCGAGTTGTACCGCCGGCGGGAAGTCTCGCCGGTGGAAGTCGCCCGCAGCGTGCTGGGGCACGTCGAGCGCTGGGAGTTCTACATCCAGGCGCTGTACCTGCTGCGCCCGGACCAGGTGATGGAGCAGGCGCGCGCCAGCGAGGCGCGCTGGCTGAAGGGCCGGCCGCTCGGGCTGATCGACGGCGTGCCGGTCACCATCAAGGACAACATCGCGACGCAGGGCGACCCCACGCCGCTGGGCACCGCCGCGGTCGAACTGGTGCCCGCGGGCGCCGATGCGCCGCCGGCGGCGCGCGTGCGCGAGCACGGCGGCGTGCTGCTGGCCAAGACCACGATGCCGGACTACGGCATGCTGTCCTCCGGCCTCTCCAGCTTCCACAAGCTGGCGCGCAACCCCTGGGACCTGTCGAAGACGCCGGGGGGCTCCAGTGCCGGCGCCGGCGCGGCCGCGGCCGCGGGCTACGGGCCGCTGCACATCGGCACCGACATCGGCGGGTCGCTGCGACTGCCGGCCGGCTGGTGCGGCATCTTCACGCTCAAGCCCAGCCTGGGCCGGGTGCCGATCGATCCACCCTACACGGGTCGCGCGGCCGGGCCGATGACGCGAACGGTGGCCGACGCCGCGCTGTTCATGCAGGTGCTCTCCGGCGCCGACGAGCGCGACAGCATGAACCTGCCGCCGCAGGACATCGCCTGGGGCAACTTCGACGCCGGCGCCGAGCGCCTGCGCGGGCTGCGCATCGGCCTGTTGCTGGAGGCGGGCTGCGGCTTGGCGGTGGACCCGGAAGTGCGCGCGGCCATCGAGCGCGCGGCGCTCCTGTTCGAGCGCGCCGGCGCCGTGGTGGCGCCCATGAAGCCTTTCATGACGCAAGGCATGCTGGACGGCATGGACCATTTCTGGCGCATGCGCTCGCACGTGGACATGAAGGCGCTGCCCGCGGCCAGCAAGGCGCGCGTGTTGCCGTACATCCAGCAATGGGCGGACAGCGCGGCCGGCATGACCGGCGAGGCGGTGTACCGCGCCGTGCACCAGTTCCACCTGACGCGCGTGACCACGGTCCATGCGTGCCGCGCCTTCGACTACGTGATCTCGCCGGTGTCGCCGGTGCCGGCCTTCGACGCGGAACTGCCCTCGCCCACCAACGACCCGCTGCGCCCGCTGGAGCACATCGGCTTCACCGTGCCCTTCAACATGTCCGAGCAGCCGGCGGCATCGATCAACTGCGGCTACACCTCCAGGGGCCTGCCGATCGGGCTGCAGATCGCCGGCAAGCGCTTCGACGACCTCGGCGTGCTGCAGGTGTCCCGCGCCTTCGAGCTGATTCGCGATGCGCAGCGGCCGCGGCCGCAACCGCCGTCCGAAGCCATCCACCATGTCGACTGATGCCCTCGGCAACGCGGTCACGCTGGAGCACGAGGGCAGCCTCGGTCCGCTGAACGCGTTCGTCGAGGGTTTCATCGCCAGCGAGGCGCGGGCGGTGGACATCCTGCAGGCGCAGGAAGATCCGGGCCCGATCGTGCAGGCGTACTGCGCGGCCCTGCACATGTTCGCGGAAAGCCGCGACGCGCCAGCGAACGCGCGCCCCTTCCTCGCGCGCGCGCAGGCCGGCGCCGCCCGCGTGACCGAGCGGGAGCAGCGCTTCATCGAGGCCGTGGCGGCATGGGTGGACGGCGACGTGCCACGCGCCATCGCCTTGCTGGAGGAACAGGCCCGCCTGTTCCCGCGCGACCTGGTGTCGCTCAAGCTCGCGCAGTACCACCTGTTCAACCGCGGCGACGCGCCCGGCATGCTGCGGGTGGCGCTGCACGCGCAGGCCGCGGCCGCCGACGTGCCTTACCTGCACGGCATGCTGGCCTTCGCCTGGGAGCAGTGCCACTTCCTCGACCAGGCGGAGGAATGCGCGCGCCGCGCCATCGCGATGCGCCGCAAGGAGCCCTGGGCGCACCACGCACTGGCGCACGTCATGCTGACGCAGGGCCGCCTGTCCGAAGGCCGCGCCTTCCTGCACGAGGTCAGCCCCACGTGGACCGGCCTCAACTCCTTCATGGTCACGCACAATTGGTGGCACCAGGCGCTGTTCGCGCTGGACCTGGACCATGGCGACGAAGTGCTTGCCATCTACGACCGCCACGTCTGGGCCGAGGTCAAGGAGTACAGCCAGGACCAGGTGAACGCGGTCTCGCTGCTCGCGCGCGTCGAGCTGGCCGGCATGAACGTCGGCGACCGCTGGGCCGACCTGGGCGACCATCTCGCCCGGCGGGCGCACGACCACGTGCTGCCCTTCCTGGACCTGCAGTATCTCTACGGGCTGGCGCGGGCAGGCCGCGTGGAGGAGGCGCGGGGCTGGCTGGCCAGCATCGAGCGGCATGCGCTCACCCGGGAAGGCGACGACGCCGTGACCTGGCAGCGCGTGTGCGTGCCCGCCGCGCGCGGTCTGCTCGCGCATGCGACGGACGACTGGAAGACCACCGTGGAAGCAATGGGCCATGCCCTGCCGCGGATGGTGGAGATCGGCGGCAGCCATGCGCAGCGCGACCTGTTCTCGCAGATCCACCTGGATGCGTTGCTGAGGAGCGGCCACGCGAGCGGCGCGCAGAACATCCTGCAGCAGCTTCTGCTGATCGTAGACCGGCTGCGGCGGCAGGTCCGCCAGGTGGCGCGTGTCCGCCCAGTCCAGGATGTCGATGCCGCCCTCGCGCACGCGGATGCGGTTGAAGCCGGCGTTCGGGATGTCGCTCTGGCGCGGACCGTTCAGGCCCAGCGAGCGCGCCGTGCGGTAGATCATGTCGAGCACGCCGCCGTGCGTGACCACCACCACCCGCTGCTCGGGATGCGTCGCGACCACGCGCTGAACGGCTTCCATCACGCGGGCGTGGAAGGCACGGGTGGACTCGCCGTCCGGCATCGCGAAGTCTTCCTCGAAGCGCAGCCAGCCGGCCCACGCCTCGGGGTGGTCGCGCTGGATGTCGTCCACGCGCATCCCGTCGACCTTGCCGAAGCTTTGTTCGCGCAGGCCGCTCTCGGGCACCGGCTGCAGCGACAGTTCACCGGCGATCGGTTCGGCCGTCTGACGGGCGCGCAGCAGGTCGCTGACGTACACCGCGTCCGATTTCTCGCCAACCATGCGCGCCGCCAGGCGCCGCGCCTGCTCCAGCCCGATGGCGTTGAGGGCGACGTTGACGTGGCCCTGGAACCGCAGTTCGCGGTTCATGTCGGTTTCGCCGTGGCGGATCAACACCAGTTCGGTCATTGCGCTTCCTGCATCAGGCCATTATCCGGGGCGCCCTTGCGATGCAGAATGCACCGAATGGCCGAAGCGTCTCTTTTTGCACACCCATGACTCGATTGATCCTCCTTCCCGGGCTCGCCAGCAACGAAGCCTTGTGGCGCGCGCAACGCGAGGCGCTGGCACCTTGGTCGCCGCGGGTGACGGACGTGCACGCGCGCGAGGAAAGCATCCCGGCGATGGCGACCGCGCTTCTTCGTGAGTACACGGGCCCGCTGGTGCTGTGCGGGGCGTCCATGGGCGGGATGATCGCCATGGAGGCGGCCCGGCAGGCGCCGGAGCGCATCGCCGGCCTGGCGCTGCTGGGCACCGATGCGCGGCCGGATTCGCCGGAGATGATCGAGTTGCGGACCAACGCGATCGGCCTGTTCGCGCAGGGGCGCGTGCGCGAGGTGATCGAGCCGAACATCGCCTTCGCCTTCCATCCGGAGAATGCGCCGGCGCTGGCGGGCAGCTATCTCGACTTCGTCCTGGCGGCGGGCGCGGAGCAGTTGATCCGGCAGAACCGTGCCGTCATCGCGCGGCCCGATGCGCGGGAGCACCTGCCGCAGGTGCGTTGCCCGGTGCTGGTGATGTGCGGCGACGCCGACCAGCTGACGCCGCCGGAACGCTCACGCGAGATCGCATCGCTGGTCCCGCAGGCGCGGCTGGTGATGGTGCCGCGCTGCGGGCACATGCTGACGATGGAGCGGCCGGAGGTGGTGAACGGGGTGCTGGCGGAGTGGCTATCTTTTGTCATTCCCGCGGAGGCGGGAATCCAGGGCTCCCATGCACCCGGATCCGGAAGCTCTGGATCCCCGCCAAAGCCTGCCCCCGCGTAGGCGGGGGCGGGGATGACGCATTCCTATTCCCGTCCCAGGCTCTTGACCTTCTCGATCAGCCGCTGCTGCACGCTCGGCGAAACGAACTGGTGGACCTCGCCGCCGAGGACGGCGATCTCGCGCACGAAGGTGCTGCTGATGAACTGGTACTTGTCGCTCGGGGTCAGGAACACCGTCTCCACTTCGGGCATCAGGTGGCGGTTCATGCCGGCCAGCTGGAATTCGTAGTCGAAGTCGGTGACGGCGCGCACGCCGCGCACCATCGCCTTGCCGCCGCGCGCCACGACGAAGTCGCGCACCAGCCCGGAGAAACCTTCCACCGTCACCTGCGGATAGGCCTTCAGGGCCTCTCGCGCCATTTCCACGCGCTCCTGCAGGGTGAACAGGGATTTCTTGTGGTGGCCGGCGGCGACCGCCACGATCAGGCGGCCGAACAGCTGGCTGGCGCGATGCACCACGTCCTCGTGGCCCAGGGTCATGGGGTCGAAGGTGCCGGGGTAGACGGCGATGACGTCGCTGGCCATGGGGGTCTCCTCATCGCCCGGGGCGGACGGGCCGTTTGCTGCGCCGCATTATGCAATGCGGCGCAGCAGGTGCCCGTGGACCATGCCGGCCTTGAGGTGGCGCACCACCTCCAGCCCATGCCGCGCCAGCGCATCGCCCTGCCATGCCGCCGGCGCCTCGAGATAGATGGCGCCCCCCGGAGCGAGCGCCGGACACGCCGCCGCCAGCGCCTTGTCGAACAGGTTGGCGTCGAAGGGCGGATCCAGGAATACCAGGTCCACGCTGGCCGCCGGCAAGCCGGCCAGCACGCTCAGCGCGTTGCCCCGCTGGACCCGGACGTTGTCGGCCGCCAGTTTCCTGACGACGGCACGCATCTGGTCCACCAGCGCGCCTTCGGACTCCACCAGCAGCACGTCGGCCGCGCCGCGCGAGGCCGCCTCGAGCCCCAGGGCGCCGGTGCCGGCGAAGGCGTCGACCACCCGCCAGCCGGACAAGTCCTGGCCCAGCCAGTTGAACAGGGTCTCGCGCACCCGGTCGGGGGTCGGCCGCAGGCCCGGCCGGTCCGGCACGTCCAGCTTCGTCCGCTTCCAGATGCCGCCGATGATGCGGACCTGGTGCGGTAGCGGGCGGCGGGCGGGCGAGGTGGGGCGCGGCATCCGGCGAGCTTACCGGCGCCGGGACAAAAAAAGGGGCACGGCCTTGCGGCCGTGCCCGAACTTTCTACTCTACTCCCTGTGTTGACTGCCTGGCACTGGACCAGCGTGACAGCACGGGGCCATTGTTCAGCGCCTGCGGGCGGCTTGCACGCCCACCCCTGTCAGGATTGACAGGGGTCCAACCGTTTGGGTGATGTCACTGCCTGGCCGGGGCCACGGCGCCGCCCACGACCACCGTCACCATCCGGTCCGGCTGCAGCTTGCGGGCCATCGCCGCCTTCACGTCGGCGGCCGTGACGCGCTCGATCTGCTGCGTCCAGGTGTCCAGGTAGTCCAGCGGCAGGTCGTGCCAGGCGATGTTGGCCAGGTTCTCCAGCAGCTTGCGGTTGCTGTCGATGCGCAGGGCGAAGCCGCCGATGAGGAAGTCCTTGGCGGCCTTCAGCTCCTCCGGGGTCGGGCCCTCGGTGACGAAACTGCGCACCACCTCGCGCGAGACCTGCACCGCCTGCTCCGCCTGGTCGGGGCGCGTCTGCAGGCCCAGCGTGAAGGCGCCCGCATGCAGCCCCGGATTGAAGTAGCTGTAGACGCTGTAGCTCAGGCCGCGCTTTTGCCGCACCTCGGCCGAAAGGCGCGAGACGAAGCCGCCGCCGCCCAGGATGTAGTTGCCCACCATCAGCGCGAAGAAGTCGGGGTCATTGCGCTTGTAGCCCGGCTGGCCGATCAGGACGTGTGCCTGGGCCGAGGCGAAGGGGATGTTGCGTTCGGCGGCGGCGGGCAGCGCCTGGATCTCCGGCACCGGCGGCAGCGGCTGGCAGGCCGTGGCCGGCAGGCGCGACAGCAGCGTCGTGGCCAGCTGGTCGGCCTGCGCGCGGCTGACGGCGCCGACGATGCTCACCTTGGCCCGGCACGGCTGCACCAGCCGGTAGAAGTTGCGCATGTCCTGCACGGTGATGCGGGACAGCGACTCCTCGGTGGTCTCGAAGCCGTAAGGATGGCTGCCGTACACGGCCTGGACGAAAGCGCGGTTGGCGATCGTGCCCGGCCGCGTGTTCGCCTCGCGGATCGCCGCGGCGATGCGCTGGCGCTCCCGCTGCCACACCGCTTCCGGGAACGCGGGCTCGCCGAGTTGGCGCGCGCCGAGCGCCGCCGCCTTGGGCAGCAGGTCGGGATAGGTGAGCGAGCGGAAGGTGAAGCTCATGCGGTCGCTACCCGCGCCACCGCCGAACGAAGCACCGAGGTCGGCCCATGCTTCGCCCAGCTCGTTCTCGTCCAGCGCCGGCTGGCCGTTGCGGGCCTCGATGCCCTTGGACGTCATGTCGGCGGTGATCGAGGCCAGCCCCGCCTTGTCGGCCGGGTCGCGGCGGTCGCCGGCGTCGAAGTCGATCTCCACGTCGACCATCGGCAGGCTCGGGCTTTCGACCAGCCAGACCTGCGCGCCCGAGGGCTGCCGCCATTTCTGGATCGGCAGGGCCGCCGCGGCGGGGCCGGCGACAGCGAAGGCCACGAGGGCGGGAACGGCGCAGCGCGCCAGCAGGGAAATCATGCGCATGGCGGTTGTCCTCAGTGACGGGTCTGCACGGCGGGCTGGCGGGGCTTGCGGTTCGGGTCGACCGGCAAGGGCCGCAGGATGCCCACGGACAGCTGGTCGTCGCCGAAGTAGCGCGCCGCCACCGACTTCACCTGGTCCGCCGTCACTTCGCGCAGGCGCTGCATCAGGAGTTCGTCCGCATTCAGCGGCAGGCCGAGCAGCCAGGTGTTCCCCAGCTCGCGCGCCTGGCTCATCACCGAGTCCAGCTTGTAGACCTGGCCGGCGATCCAGCGCGTCTTGACGCGCTGCAACTCCGCCTCGGTCACGCCTTCGCGGGCGACGCGCGCCACTTCGGCGCGCAGCGCCGCCTCCACCTGCTCCGGCGTCTTGCCCTTGGCGGGCACGCCGGCCAGCGTGAACAGTTGCGGGCCGCGCCCCCACAGGCCGTTGCCCGCGTCCACGCTGTCGGCGACGCGGTCCGGGCCCTGCGTCAACGCGCGCCCGAGGCGGGCGCCTTCATACCCATCGAGCACCGCGGAAAGCACGGTCAGCGCGAGCGCATCGGCGTTTTCCGGCGTGCGGTCAAAGTTGCGCATCTGCGGCACCTTGAAGGCGAGCGCGACATACGACTGCTCGGCGGGCGCCTTGAACTCCAGGCGGCGGATGCCGGCCTGCTCCGGCTCCTCGCGCGGCTTGCGCGGCGGCACAGCGCGCGCCGGGATGCTGCCGTAGTACTTCTCGACCAGTTGCTTCACCTTCTGCGGGTCGACATCCCCGGCCACGATGACGGCCGCATTGGCCGGCACGTACCACTTGCGGAAGAACTCGCGGGCGTCGTCCGGCGTCATCGCTTCCAGGTCGCTCATCCAGCCGACCACGGGCCGGCGGTACGGCGAGGTCTGGTACACGATGGCGCTCAACTGCTCGTACAACTGCGCGCGCGGGTTGTCGTCGGTGCGCGAGCGGCGTTCTTCCTTCACCACTTCGAGCTCCCGCTTGAACTCGTCGTCGGCCCACTTGTTGTTGGCGAAGCGGTCGGCCTCGAGCCGGATCACGTCTTCCAGCGCGCCGGCCGGGATCTGCTGGAAGTAGCCGGTGAGGTCGCGCGAGGTGAAGGCGTTCTCGCGGCCACCGAGCGCCGCCACCTTGCGCGAGAACTCGCCGGGCGCGGTGGTGGGCGTGCCCTTGAACAGCATGTGTTCCAGGACATGGGCGACGCCGGTGGTGCCATCCACTTCGTCCATCGCGCCCACGCGCAGGTAGAGCATGTGCACCGCGGTCGGCGCGCGGCGGTCCGGCTTGACGATCAGCGTGAGGCCGTTGGCCAGCTGGAACTGCTGGGGTTTTTCCTGGTTCGGCGCGGGGCCGTTGATCTGGCCTTGGGCAGGCGTGAAAAGCAGGGCCAGGGAGGAGGTGAGGGCGAGGAGGAACGAGCGAAGGTGCTGTTTCATAGAATCGTGTGATTCTAGAAACTCCCCTGATGTTCAGCTTCTTCCGGAAAAAACCTCCGGCACCCCCTCCTCCCGCCCCTGCCGCCGCGCCCGCGGCGCCGGTCGAACCCGTTGCTGGCCCAGCCGTGGCGCCTGCCGCCGTGCCCGTGGCGGTACCTGTCCCGGCCCCCTCGCCGGCCCCTGCTCCCGCGCCGCAGGCCCGCGGCGGCCTCATCGGCAGCGCCCTGGTCGCGCCGCTGGAAATCCCCACCGCTGCGGCGATCCCGCCGGAACGCCAGGGCTGGATGGACCGGCTCTCGGCCGGCCTGCGCAAGACCGGCTCCAGCATCTCGCAGGTGTTCACCGGCGCGCAGATCGACGACACGCTCTACGAGGAGCTGGAAAGCGCGCTTCTGCTGGCCGACACGGGCGTGGCCGCCACGCAGTTCCTGCTGAACGAGGTCAAGCGCAAGGTCGCGGCCAGCGGCGCCACGCGACCGGTGCAGGCCAAGAACATCCTGGTGGAGGCGCTGACCACCTTGCTGCGGCCGCTGGAGCGGCAGCTCACGATCGGCGAGCACCAGCCCACCATCATCATGGTCGCCGGGGTCAATGGCGCCGGCAAGACCACGTCGATCGGCAAGCTGACCAAGCACCTGGCCGACGGCGGCGAGACGGTGCTGCTGGCGGCGGCGGACACCTTCCGGGCCGCGGCGCGCGAGCAGCTCGCCGTCTGGGCGGACCGCAACAAGGTGGAGATCGTCAGCCAGGAAGGCGGCGACCCGGCGGCGGTGAGCTTCGACGCGGTCACCGCCGGCAAGGCGCGCAAGAAGGGCGTGGTGATCGTCGACACCGCCGGGCGGCTGCCGACCCAGCTGCACCTGATGGAGGAGCTGCGCAAGATCAAGCGGGTGGTCTCCAAGGCGGAGCCGAGCGCCCCGCACGAGGTGCTGCTGGTGATCGACGGCAACACCGGCCAGAACGCCTTGCAGCAGGTGAAGGCCTTCGACAATGCGCTGCAGCTCACCGGCCTGATCGTCACCAAGCTCGATGGCACCGCCAAGGGCGGCGTGCTCGCCGCGATCGCGCAGGAGAAGCCGGTGCCGGTGTATTTCATCGGCGTGGGCGAGAAGCTGGAGGACCTGGAGACCTTCAGCGCGCGGGAGTTCGCATTGGCCTTGTTGTCCTGAACGCGATGCCGGGGTCGCCTGCGGCGAACCCGGCCTACGGGTCCAAGCGCCTACGGGCCTCGTAGGCCGGGTTGCGCGAAGCGCACCCCGGCGTCATCGGACCTCCACTTCACCTAGCACCCAGTCGAAATAGTCCGCACTCGCCCGCATCCGCACCGCCAGGAACTGCGGCACCTCGTACGGATGCAGCTCCACGAACAAGGCCTGCAGGGCGGCCTCGCAGCCCGGCAGGGTCTTGATCACCAGCCGCGCCTCGCTGTCCTCGCACAGCTGGCCCTCCCAGCGATAGAAGGACTGCAGCCCCTCCTCCACCTGCACGCAGGCGGCCAGCCGCCGCTCGACGATGACGCGGGCCAGCGCCTGCGCGTCGCGCAGCGACCCGACCGTCGTCGTGACGCTCAAAATGTCTGCTTCTTTACAGTCTTCCATGGCCGCCGGCTCCCAGAATGGGCGCATTGTCCGTCGCAGGAGTCCCCCGATGCCCTCCTCCCTGACCGAAACCGCCATCGCCGCCCCGGCGCCCCGCAAGGTGGACCAGCTGCTGGCCCACTACGAGGAGAGCCACCGCCATCCCACCAACGAGCGGATCCACTTCGTCGCCATCCCGCTGATCATGCTCAGCCTGCTGGGATTGCTGTTCGCGGCGCATCCCTGGGCGGCCTATGCCTTCGCGGCGGCCAGCATGGTCTATTACGCGCGCCTGTCCGCCGTGTTCCTGCTGGCGATGGCCGCCCTCTCGGTCATCGGCCTGGCGCTGGTCCATGCCATGGGTAAGCACGTACTCATCCTTTCCGCGGCTATCTTCGTGGGCGCCTGGATCGCCCAGTTCGTCGGCCACAAGCTCGAAGGCAGGAAGCCCAGCTTCTTCGAGGACTTGCAATACCTCTGGGTGGGCCCCATTTTCGTGCTGAGCAAGCTGTTCCTGAAGCTCGGCATCCGCTGGTAGCGGGCGTCTCCGGGGGCGGCATGCCTCGCTGAGAAGGCCACGCCGACGCCGGGTCGGCACGCGGGCCTACGGAACCCTTTGCTTAGCAGTCCCTCTAACAGAGTGCTAATATTTAACGAGCAAAAGGAGTTCCGGTCTATGTCCTCACCTGTTGGAGCCTCTGGAACCACGGCTTTGGCGGTCGCCAATCCCTGGGCCGTCGTTCCGTCGCTGGGCAACCTGGACGCGTACATCTCCGCGGTCAACCGTCTTCCGATGCTGACCCCGGAGGAGGAATACGAGTTCGCGAAGAAATTCCGGGACGACAACGACCTCGAAGCCGCGGGGAAGCTGGTGCTGTCGCACCTGCGCCTGGTGGTGTCCGTGTCGCGCAAGTACCTGGGGTACGGCCTGCCGCATGGCGACCTGATCCAGGAAGGCAACATCGGCCTGATGAAGGCCGTCAAGCGCTTCGACCCCGAACAGGGCGTGCGCCTGGTGAGCTATGCGCTGCACTGGATCCGCGCGGAAATCCACGAATACATCCTGAAGAACTGGCGCATGGTCAAGGTGGCCACGACCAAGGCGCAGCGCAAGCTGTTCTTCAACCTGCGCTCCATGAAGCAGGGCTTCAAGGACGACGCCGACGCCCAGACGCACCGCGACACGCTGACCGACGCCCAGATCGAGGTGATGGCGCGCGAGCTGAACGTCAAGCGCGAGGAAGTCGTCGAGATGGAAACGCGCATGTCCGGCGGCGACGTGATGCTGGACCCCGGCCCCTCCGATGACGGCGAGGATGCCTTCGGCCCCATCGCCTACCTGGCCGACGCGACCCACGAACCCACCGCGGAACTGGAAAGCCGCGAGCGCGACGCCATGGCCACGGCCGGCATCGCCGAAGCGCTGGACCAGCTCGATGCGCGCAGCCGCCGCATCGTCGAGGAGCGCTGGCTGAAGGTCAACGACGACGGCTCGGGCGGCATGACGCTGCACGAGCTGGCGGCCGAATACGGCGTGTCCGCCGAGCGCATCCGCCAGATCGAAGTCGCGGCCATGAAGAAGATGAAGAAGGCGCTCGCCGCCTACGCTTGAGGCGACGGCGTCCCTCCCATCCCCAGCCCGGCACCGCCGGGCTTTTTTTTGTTGTATCCGCGCGCTGAAGCGGCCCGGTTGGGCCACTTCGCGGTGCCGCCTCATCCATGGGCTGGGACAATGCTGGCCATATGAGGAGGAGTGTCCTGCGCGCCGTCGGCGCGGTCTTGCTCTGTCTGGTCACCTCGTGGAATGGCGTTCGCGCCGCCGGGGGCGGGGAAGCCGTCGCCCCGGTGCAGCCACCCGTCGTGGTGCTCGGCTCCGAAGGATCGGTCAGCCTCAACCGGCAAAGCGTCTACTGGGCCGATGCGACGGGCCAGCGCGCCATCGAGCAGGTCGAGGCGGGCGTCGATGCTCTGCCCTGGCGGCTGCGCACTCGCGACCAGCAAAGCTGGACGCCCGGCGGCTCCCTGTGGGTGATGTTCGAGGCCGCGGTGCCGCGCGGGGAGCGCTGGTACCTGGAGACCGGCACCGCCATCCACGACCACCTGCAGTTCTTCCATCGCGACCCCAACGGGGCGTGGGTCGTGCAGCAGGCCGGCACCGACATGCCGGCTTCGATCTGGTCGGTGCCCGGGCGGCTGCCGACCTTCCTGCTGGCGTCCGACGCCCCGGCGCCGGTGCGCTACTGGCTGCGGGTGGACGACGCGCAGGCGGAATTCCTGTCCCCCCTGCGGCTGGTGCGCTCGGACATGGTGCGCAGCCAGCGCGAAGTCGAGCAGTTCATGTTCGGCGCGTACTTCGGCCTCGCGCTGCTGATGTTCTGCGCCTCCCTGGCCCACGGCGTGACCTACCGCGACAAGGCGTTCCTCGCCTTCGCGCTCTACATCCTGCTGCTCGCGTCCGGGCAGCTCGGACGCGCCGGCGTCGGCGCCCAGCATTTCTGGCCGGAGTGGCTGGCGTGGAACGGCACGCTGCTGTCGCTGTGGCCCGGCGCCGCCATGGCCGCCGGCCTCTGGTTCGTCAAGGTGGTGACCGACCCCGCGCGCCTGTCGCGCCGGCTCGACCTGGGAGTCTGGGCGCTCATCGCCGCCCTGCTCGCGGCGACCGCCTTGCACGTGGTGCTGCGCGGCCACAGCAGCCTGACGCTGGTGCTCGCGCTCACGGGCCTGTCCCTGGTGGCCGTGCTGTGCATGGTGGTGTGGGGCTGGCAGGACAGCCGGGACCGGCACCTGACCCTGGTGGCCCTGGGCTTCGCGCCGCTCGCGGTGTTGGCCTTGTTCCCCCTGGCGCGCACCTTCGGCCTGCTGCCTCCCAGCCTGCTGACGCGCTACGGCCTGTTCTTCGGCTCGGCGCTGCAGCTGCCGATCCTGTATTACGCGCTGAACATCCGCCTGATGGCGCGCCGCGAAGGCGAGCTGCGCGCCAGCGCCTTGTCCCGCACCGACGCGCTCACCGGCCTGCCGCACCTGCAGGCGCTGGTGGAGCGCCTGGACACCAGCCTCGCCCACGCGCGCGGCCAGAAGCAGCAGTTGGGCCTGATGGGCGTGCGCGTGTCCAACCTGGACGCCATCGCGGAGGAGTTCGGGCCCGAATATGCGGAGAAGGCGCTGGTGGTCGCGGCTTCGCACCTGCGGCGGGTGATCGTGGGCTTCGACATGGCGGCACGGGTGGGGGAGCGCGAGTTCGCGCTGCTGCTCGAGGCGCCGATGACGCCGCAGCTCGCCACGTCGCGCGCGCAGCAGGTGGTGGCCAGCGGGCTGCGCCAGGTGGAGGCCTTGCCGGCGGCCCTGACGCTCAAGTTCCACGTGGCCGTCGCCCTGCTGCCCGAGCCGCAGCTCGATGGGGCGGCCAGCCTGCGCTGGGTGATGGAAGGCCTGGACCAGCTCACGCCCGACACGCGCAAGCTGATCCGGCCGCTGAATTTCTAAGGGCCTCAGCCTTTCAGCAGCAGCTTCAGGTCGTCGGCCAGCGCCTGCGCGCCGCTGCCGTAGCGGCTGTACAGGCGCAGCCGGCCCTGCGGGTCGTACACGTAGCTGGCCGCCGAATGCTCCATGGTGTAGCCGCCGCTCTTGAGCTCCGCCTTCTTGTAGAACACCTTGAAGTCCTTGGCGACCGCCGCCGTCTGCTCCGGCGAGCCACGCAGGGCGACGAAGTCGGTGCCGAAGTTCGCCACGTAGTTCTTCAGCAGCTCCGGCTTGTCGCGCTCCGGGTCGATGGTGATGAGAACGCCGACCACCTTGTCGCCATCGGGCCCCAGCAGCTTCTTGGCCTGGGCGATCTCGCCCAGCGTCGTCGGGCAGACGTCCGGGCACTGCGTGAAGCCGAAGAACACGACCACCGCCTTGCCCTTGAAGTCCTGGATGCCGCGCATGCGGCCCTCCACGTCGGGCAGCGGAAAGTCCTTGGCGTAATCGGCGCCCGTGATGTCCACCGCCTTGAACTGCGGCTTGTTCTCGGCGCAGCCGGCGGCCAGGACGGCGGCGGATCCGGCGAGGAGGAAGGAGCGGCGTTGCATGGCGGCCTTCAGAAGATGTAGTGGTCCACCAGCAGGGCCGCGAACAGCACGCTGAGGTGGATCAGCGAGAAGCGGAACGTCTTGCGCGCCAGCGCGTCGGAGTATTCGCGCCACAACCGGAAGCCGTGCCACGTGAAGCCGGCGCTCAGGACCAGCGCCACCGACAGGTACAGCCACGAGCTCATGCCGTAGCAGCACCAGCGTGTACAGCAGGATCTGCAGCCGCGTGAACTCGTTGCCGTGCGTCACCGGCAGCATCGGCAGGCCCGACTTGCGGTAGTCCTCCACGCGATACAGCGCCAGCGCCCAGAAGTGCGGAGGCGTCCACAGGAAGATGATCAGGAAGAGGATCAGCGCCTCCGGCCCGACGTCGCCGCGCAGCGCGGCCCAGCCCAGCACCGGCGGCATGGCGCCGGAGGCGCCGCCGATCACGATGTTCTGCGGCGTCAGCGGCTTCAGGATCACCGTGTAAATCACCGCGTAGCCGATGAAGGTGCCGAGCGTCAGCCACATGGTGAGCGGGTTGACCCAGGCGTACAGGATCCACGAGCCGAGCGCGCAGAGCACGGCGGAGAACAACAGCGTCTGCGTGTCGCTCAGCTCGCCGCTCGCGGTGGCGCGCCAGGCGGTGCGGCGCATCTTGGCGTCGATGCCCTTTTCCACGATGCAGTTGAAAGCGGCGGCCGCACCTGCCACCAGCCAGATGCCGGCGCAGGCGATCACCGCGACGCGCACTTCGTCCAGGCCCGGAAGGCCCGGCACGGCCAGCACCATGCCGATCAGGGCACAGAACACGATCAGCTGCACGACGCGCGGCTTGGTGAGGTGGTAGAACTGGCGCACGACGTTGGCGTTCATACCGACACCTCGCGCCCGTGCACGACCTTGGCCGCGTGCGTCTCGGTCGCGCGGCTCTCACGCAGCGCCCACGTCAGGACGACCACCAACCCCGCGGCGCCGCCGGTGTGCGCCACCGCGGCCACGAGCGGCCAGTCGAGGATCACGTTCGACAGGCCGGTGGCGAATTGCCAAAGCGCCAGCGCCGCCACGGCGCGGCTCGCCCAGTGCAAGGGGCCGCCCCGCAGCCGCCACGCCAGCACGCCCAGCACGGCCAGCAGCGCATAGGCCGCCAGCCGATGGCTGTAGTGGATGGCCGTGAGCGCGGCGAAGGTGATGTGCTCGCCGGCGCCCGTCATGCCGAGATGCCGCCACAGCTCGAAGCCCTGGCGGAAGTCCATGGGCGGCCACCACGCACCCTGGCAAGTGGGAAAGGTGCTGCACGCCAGCACCGCGTAGTTGGTGCTGACCCAGCCGCCGAGCGCCACCTGCAGCCACAGCAGCGCGGCGGCGGCGACCAGCCAATGGCGCGTCGCGCGCGGGATCGGCATCGGCCCGCTGCCACGCTGCGCCTGCCGGTACGCCACCGCCTGCATCGCCAGCAGTGCGAGCAGCACCATGCCGCCCAGCAGGTGCAGCGTGACGATCGCCGGGAACAGCTTCATCGTCACGGTGAGCGCGCCGAATGCGCCTTGCACGCAGACCCAGGCGAGCGTCAGCGCCGGCCACCCGGGGTGCACCGGCAGGCCGCGCTTGCGTTGCAGCCAGGTGGCGATGGCCAGCGTCATGATCAGCACGCCCACGCCGGTGGCGAGGTAGCGGTGGATCATCTCGACCCAGGCCTTGCCGTGCGTCACCGGGCCGGTGGGCATGCGCGCCTCCTCGGCGCGGATCTCCTGGATCGCGCCGACCGGGCTGGCGTTGCCGTAGCAGCCCGGCCAGTCGGGGCAGCCGAGGCCCGAATCGGTGAGGCGGGTGAAGGCGCCGAACAGCACCAGGTCGAAGGTGAGGAACAGCGTCAGCAGCGTCAGCGCGGACAGCCGCCGCGCCGGCGCCGCCTGGCGGTTGCGCAGCCACACCCAGGCCAGCGGCCCGCCGGCGATGGCCAGGCCGAGCAGCGCCAGCTGGAGGGCCGGTGCGAGGTCGTAGAGCGACGCGTCCATCTCAGTCGCCCGGGCGGCCCGGCTTGTCCCAGCCGGCCGAGGCGCGCATCAGGCGCTCCAGGTCCTTGCGCACCTTGGCCGCGGTGGCCGCGTCCTGGGTGGCGGGGAAGCGCATCATCCAGTGGCCCAGCGGGTCGACCACGTACAGGTGGTCGGGCAGCTGGCGGCCGGGCGCGGGGGCCAGCCAGTCGGCAAGCTGCGCCGCGTCCACGCGCAGCACGGTGGCCTGGTTCAGCGCCGGCTTCAGGTCTTCGCGCACTGGGGCGTTGTCGGGGATCAGCCAGACGCGGTCCATCCGGTCCTTGTCCCGGCCGAGTCCCTCGCGCAGCTGGCGCTGGTAGTACAGGTGCTTTTCGCACGCCGCATCGCAGGCGCCGCCGGCCACGCTGACCAGCAGCCACTGGCCCTGCAGGGAGGGCAGGACGACGGTCTTGCCGTCGAGGGCGGTGCCGGTGATGGACGGGATCGGCCGTTGCGGGTCCACCAGCTCGCCGTAGTTGCGGCGGCCCTCGGGACGCACGACGTAATACATGAAGTAGGACGTGACGACCGGCGCCGCGCACACCAGCGCCACGACCAGCATCTTCCAGCGGCCGGTGCGGGTGCGCTGTTCGTCGGCGATCGCCGCTTCCTGCGGCAGCGGCAGCGAATGCACCGTCAGCCCCAGGGGCTGGTCAAGGCTGCCGGGCGCGGCGGCGGGGGAGGACGAGTTGGAACCAGACATAGAGGATGGCGATCAGCGCGGACAGGGCCCACCACTGGAAGGCATAGCCGAAATTCTTTTCGGCGCCGCTGCCCGCCTGCGGCCATTGCCGCAACAGGCCTTCGGAGCCGGGGCCGGCCTGCTGCACGGACAGTTCGAGCAGGGGCAGGCCGGTTTCCGCGCGGAACCGCGCCAGGTCGAGATTCTGCCGGATCGGCCCCGTCTCTTCCGTCTCGAAGGCGTATAGCTTGGCGGGCGGCGGGGCCAAGCGGCCGCGGACCTCCACCAGGCCGGCCGGGGTCTGCACCGGCGGCAACTGCTCCCGCCTGGTGAAATTGCGCGGCGCCCAGCCGCGCTGCACCAGCACGACGGCGTCTCTGGACTCGATGCGCAGCGGCGTGACCACGTAGAAGCCGGGGACCGCGTTCATCTGCCGGTTGTCGAGGAAGACCGTGCGCTCGGCCAACCAGGTGCCGCGCACGACCACGGGGCGGTGCAACAGGGCCGGATCGGCGCCGCGCGCGGCCAGCAGTTCCGGCACGGCGACGGCCGGCGAATTGGCGCGGGCCGTCATCGCCTCGTGCAGGGCCGTCCGCTGCTGGCCACGGCCCAATTGCCACATGCCCAGGCTCGCGGTGACGCCGATGCCAATGACGGCGGCGATGGCGATCGCGACGCGTTTCAGCATGCGGATGCCCCGCAACCGATAATCGGCGGCATGACATACCTGGTGGTGCTGGGCTTCCTGGCCATCGTCGCGAGCCTGGGCTCCGCGCTGTACTTCATGATGAAGGACGGGCAGGACGGCAAGGCCAAGACGAACAACATGGCGCGCGCGCTGGCGCTGCGCGTCGGCTTTTCGATCCTGCTGTTCGTGTGCATCCTGGTGGCCTGGAAGCTGGGATACATCCAGCCGACGGGAATTCCCTTGAGGTAGTTTTCGAGCCAATGAACAAGGGCCGCTTGCGCGGCCCTTTGCTTTGGAAGCCCTGGATCCCCGCCTTCGCGGGGATGACGGCTAGAGCCAGTAGACGAGCGTGTACAGGAACAGCCAGACCACGTCGACGAAGTGCCAGTACCAGGCGGCGCCTTCGAAGCCGAAGTGGCGGTCGGCGGTGAAGTGGCCCTTCATCAGGCGGATGGTGATGAAGAACAGCATCAGCATGCCGATGATCACGTGGAAGCCGTGGAAGCCGGTCAGCATGAAGAAGGTGGAGCCGTAGGCGCCCGAGCTGAGCTTCAGGTTCATGCCGGTGTAGGCATGGTAGTA
>JAJTCN010000120.1 GCA_021323335.1 Ramlibacter sp. | reverse complement strand
GCGGTCGAAGATCTCGCCGGTGTCGGTGTCGCGGAATTCCTGGTCCTGGATCCAGAAGTCGGCGTACGTGACGTAGCGGTCGAAGATGTTCTGGCCGTATTCGGAGTACGACTCGAGGTAGGCCGTCTGGATTTCCTTGCCGATGAATTCGGCGTAGCGGGCGGCCAGGTGCTCCTTGATGTACGCCAGGTACTTCTGCTCGGTCTCGGCCGGGAACTGCTCGCGCTCGATCTGCTGTTCGAGCACATACATCAGGTGCACCGGGTTGGCGGCGACTTCTTCCGAGCCGAAGTTGAACACCTTGGACAGGATCTTGAACGCGAAGCGCGTGGAGATGCCCGTCATGCCCTCGTCGACGCCGGCGTAGTCGCGGTATTCCTGGTAGCTCTTGGCCTTGGGATCCGTGTCCTTGAGGTTCTCGCCGTCGTACACCAGCATCTTGGAGAAGATGCTCGAGTTCTCCGGCTCCTTCAGGCGGGTGAGCACCGAGAACTGCGCCATCATCTTCAGCGTGCCGGGCGCGCAGACGGCGTCCTTGAGCGAGGAGTTCTGCACCAGCTTCTCGTAGATCTTCACCTCCTCGGTGACGCGCAGGCAGTAAGGCACCTTCACCACGTAGATGCGGTCGAGGAAAGCCTCGTTGTTCTTGTTGTTCTTGAAGGCCTTCCACTCGCTTTCGTTGGAGTGGGCCATCACGATGCCGTCGAAGGGGATGGCGCCGAAGCCCTCGGTGCCCTTGAAGTTGCCTTCCTGGGTGGCCGTCAGCAGCGGGTGCAGCACCTTGATGGGCGCCTTGAACATTTCGACGAATTCCAGCAGGCCCTGGTTGGCCAGGCACAGGCCGCCGGAGTAGCTGTAGGCGTCCGGGTCGTCCTGGGCGAAGCTTTCCAGCTTGCGGATGTCGACCTTGCCGACCAGCGCGGAGATGTCCTGGTTGTTCTCGTCGCCCGGCTCGGTCTTGGCGATGCCGACCTGCTTCAGGATGGAGGGGAAGCGCTTGACGACCTTGAACTTGCGGATGTCGCCGCCGAATTCCTCGAGGCGCTTGACCGCCCACGGCGACATGATGCGCTGCGTGTAGCGGCGCGGGATGCCGAACTGCTGCTCCAGCAGCGGGGCGTCCTCGTCGTTGCTGAACAGGCCCAGCGGCGACTCGTTGACCGGGGAGCCCTTGAGGGCGTAGAAAGGCACCTGCTCCATCAGCTGCTTCAGCCGCTCGGCGATGGACGACTTGCCGCCGCCGACCGGGCCCAGCAGGTAAAGAATCTGTTTCTTTTCTTCCAGGCCCTGCGCCGCGTGGCGGAAGTGCGAGACGACCTGCTCGATGGGGTCCTCGAGGCCGTAGAAGTCCTTGAAGGCGGGATAGACCCGGAGCACCTTGTTGCCGAAGATCCGCGAGAGGCGCTGGTCGTGCCGCGTGTCCACCATCTCGGGTTCGCCGATCGCGGCCAGCATGCGCTCGGCGGCCGTGGCGTACGTCAGCGGCTCCCGTTTGCAGAGGTCGAGGAATTCCTCGATCGACAACTCTTCCTCACGCTTGGTCTCGTATCGCGTAAGGAAATTGCGGACGACGTCCATGAAGCCTCCTTCGTTTACGGTCTGCAGCCAGTCGCGCAGCGCGGTGTCACTGTACTCCCACACGGCTGGTTCTGCCGTAACGCGCCATGTAGGTCAATCGCCGACTTCACTGTAGGTGAACGGTAGATAAAAACAAGGGGGCGGAGTTGCTAGGGACTAACACGCACGCGTGTAAACCACAGTGCTTTCGCACGCGTTCCACGCTCAACTGGTGCGCGTCACTTTTTTCAGGTGCGGCGGCCGGTCGGGGTCGTTGCCGCGAGCCCGCGCGAGGGCTTCGACCATGGGGTAGAAGCTCTGGATCGCGCACACCGCGTCCAGGTCCGGCACGCTGGCTTCCACCAGCGGCAGGTTGGCCCCCGGCGTCCCGGGCCGGCGCGAACACCAGCAGCGGATAGCCCTCCTCGATCAGGCGCATCGGGCCGTGCTGCACCTCCGCGCCGCTGAAGGCCTCGGCCTGGATGCCGCAGGTTTCCTTGAACTTCAGCGCCGCCTCCATCGCTACCGGCAGGCCCAGGCCGCGGCCGATGACGAACAGGCGGTCGGCGTCGGCCAGCGCCGCCACGGCGGCGGACCAATCCGCCGCGCAGGCACGTTCCAGGCACTCCGGCAGCTGCTCCAGCGCCGAGGCCAGCGCGGCGTCGTCCTGCCAGGCCGCCGCCAGGCGGGCGCCGGCGACCAGCTGCGCGATGAAGCTCTTGGTCGCCGCGACGCTGGTCTCCTGCCCGGCGTGCAGGCAGAACAGCCATTCGGCCGCGCGGGCCAGCGGCGAGTCGGGGTCGTTGACGAAGGCGCAGGTGACGGCGCCGCGCCGGCGGAAGAATTCGGTCGGCCCCACCAGGTCCGGGCTCTGCCCCGACTGCGAAAAGGCGAACGAGGCCAGCCCTTCGCTGCGGATCTCGGACTGGTACAGCGTCACCAGCGACATCGGCATCGAGGTCACCAGCCGCCCCATGCGGGCCATGATCAGGTAGGCCGCATAGTGCGCGGCATGGTCCGAACTGCCCCGCGCGATGGTCAGCAGCGAGGTCGGCGGCTGCGCTCGCAAGCGCGCACCGAAAGCGTGCCAGCGGTCGCGATCTTCCCGCAACTGGCGCGCCACCGCGGCGGGCGCCTCGCGGGCCTCAGCCAGCATGCGCGACATCGATCGCTCCTCCTTCGACGAAGACTTCCTGCACGCGCAAGGCACCGTCGAGCACCACCACGTCGGCCCAGCCGCCTTCGGCCAGCCGGCCACGGTCCCCGATGCCCAGGAAATCGGCCGCATGGGTGGACACGCGGCGCACCGCGTCGGCCAGCGGCACCCCGATAACGTCCACCAGGTTGCGCAGGGCGCGGTCCATGGTCAGCGTGGAGCCCGCCAGCGTGCCGTCGGCCAGCCGCACGCCGCCCAGGCACTTGGTGACCGGCTGGCGCCCGAGGCGGTACTCGCCGTCGGGCATGCCGGTGGCCGCCGTGGAATCGGTCACGCAATACAGGCAGGGAATGCTGCGCATGGCAGCGCGGATGGCGCCGGGGTGGACGTGCAGCAGGTCGGGGATGACTTCGGCGAACTGCGCGTGCGCCAGCGCGGCGCCCACCATGCCGGGCATGCGGTGGTGCAGCGGCGTCATGGCGTTGAACAAATGGGTGAAGCCGCGCGCGCCGCGCTGCAGCGCCTGCACGCCGTCCTCGTAGGTGCCGAGCGTGTGGCCGATCTGCACGCGGAAGCCGGCGGCGACCAGCGATTCGATGGCGTCCATGTTGCCGGGCACCTCGGGCGCGAGCGTCAGCAGGCGGATGGGCGCCAACGCGTCCAGTTGCTGCAACTCCGCCAGCGCCACCGGCCGGGCGAAGTCCGGCTGCGCGCCCAGCTTGCCGGCGTTGATGAACGGGCCTTCCAGGTGCATGCCCAGGATGCGGGCGGCGTCGGCGGCGGGTGCGCGGCACAGCGCGCCGACCGGCTCCAGCGCCTGGCGAAGGTCTTCCAGCGGCGCGGTCATCGTCGTCGCCAGCAGGGAGGTGGTGCCGTGCCGCGCATGGCGGCGCGCCACCTGCAGGGCGGCGTCGCCGCCTTCCATCACGTCGCGCCCGCCGCCGCCATGGACATGCAGGTCGATGAAGCCCGGAACCAGCAAGCGGTTTCCGCCCTCACGCTCGCGCCCCTCGGGCACGGGGCTGCCTTCGATGGCGGCGATGCGGCCGTCCGGGCCGATGCGGAGGGTGCCGTCGACGGCGCCCCGGGGCGTGAAGATGCGGCCTTCCAGCGCGCGCGTCACAGCGCCACTTCCGTCGCTTTGCGCAGCGAGCGGCGGGCCAGCATCAGCGCGCCTTCGGCTGCGCCCGCCTGCGGCGGCACGATGCGGGCGCGCAGGGCGGGACGCATGCGCGGCGTCAGGCGCTCGCCGATGCTGCCGGCCACCGCCAGCGACAGGCGGCCGCGCGGGTCGATCGCCAGCGCCAGTTCCTCCAGCGCCTCGGTGGCCTGCTGCAGCAGGCGGGCGGCGGCCGGGTCGGTGCTCTCGCATTCGAAGACGGCGCGGGCGAGCTGGGCGAATTCGAACTGGCCGGACTCGGCGCACCAGGACTGCAGGGCTTCGCGTTCGTCGCCGCAGTGCATCCACACGCGGCGCGCCAGCGGGCTCACGTTGGCCCGCCCGTCGAAGGCGGCCAGGCCATGGCGTACGGCCTGCAGGCCGAGCCAGCCGCCGCTGCCTTCGTCATCCACGCGAAATCCCCATCCGCCGACTGTAGCGCGGCTGCCGTCGGCGCGGAGCGATTCGGCGATGCTGCCGGTGCCCGCGATGACGATGGCGCCGGGCCCGCCGCCATGGGCGCCGAGCAGCATCGTGTAGGAATCGGTTTCAGCCTCCAGCCGGGCGAAGCCGGGGTTGCAGGCGAGGAACTCGTCGCGCCAGGGTCCGTGGCTCACGCCGGACAGCCCGGCGGCCAACGCGCATTGGCGCCAGCGCGGGACTTCGAGCCGGCCCGCTGCAAAGGCCTGGCGCACCGCCGCCTCCACGTTGGCCCACGCCTGGGCGATGCCTTGCCCGAGCGCCGACGGACCCGCGCTGCCCGCGCCGACCACGCCGCCATGCACGTGCTCGACCACGGCCCGCGTTCCGCTGCCGCCGCCGTCCACGCCGATGAGGTAGTTCGCCGTCAGGACAGGTCCCCCCCTCCGCCGGCTTCCAGCTGTTCCATGCAGGTTAGACCCACGGGTCGTGCCAAGTTGCAGCTCAGCGGCGCGCGCCGGCAACGCTTTGGGGCGTCGGACGCGCCTTGCGCCGGGCAGCGCGTTAAGCTGCGCAACCCCCATGCCCGCCCCGCTCCACTTCCACTTCGATTTCATTTCGCCCTACGGCTATTTCGCCAGCCTGCAAGTGGAGCAGCTTGCCGCCCGGCATGGCCGCACCGTGGAGTGGCGGCCGATGCTGCTGGGCGTGGCGGTGATGAAGGTGATGGGCCTGAAGCCCTTGCTGGACACGCCGTTGAAGGGCGACTACGTGCGCCGCGACGTCCTGCGCCACGCGCGCAAGCAGGGCCTGCACCTGGGACGCGACCTGAATGCGTCGGTCGGCAATCCGCTGCCGGCGGCGCGCGCTTTCTACTGGGTGCGGCAGCACCATCCGGAATTGCAGGCCGCCATGGTGCATGCGCTGTACCACGCGTTCTGGGCCGAGGGCAAGGACCTGTCGACGCCGGAAGCGGTGGCGTCGATCGCCCTGCCGCCGGGCCTGCTGCCCGCGGAAGTGGCCGCGGGGGTGGCGTCGGACGAAGCGTCCACCTTGCTGCGCAATGCCGTCTCCGCGTCGATCGCGGCGGGCGTGTTCGGTTCACCCACGCTGGTGGTGGACGGTGAGCCCTTCTGGGGCTTCGACCGGTTGGGGGAGGCGGAGGAGTGGTTGGCGACGGGGGGGTGGTAGCAGCCGTGTGTCGCGGTTCGCCTCCGGACTCACCACGACCTACGGGAGACCCGCGGCAGTCGTAGGTCGTGGTGAGCGCGCCAGCCGAACCGCGACACCCACGCCGAATCATCCGTACCGGAACGTCGTCTCCACCGCGATCGCGCCGAGCGTATCGCGCAAGCGCTGCTCCAGCTTGGCATCGCGCTCGCCCTGCACCACGACTTCCGCCACGCAACCCGCGCCCTTCTCCTTCGCGCTGACCCGCAAGTCCACCCCCGGCGCCGCCGCCGACAGCAGCTCCTGCAGCTTCAGCTCCATCGCCCGCACCCGCAGCGCCGGCTTGTAGACCTTGCCGACGGCGGTGAGCGGCAACGCGTCCAGCACGACCACGCGCTTCGGCACGGCCGGACGCTCGTACACGCGCGGTCCCACTTCGGCCAGCAGCGCCTCGCCGCTGGCAAGCGCACCCGGCTTGAGCATCACGAAAGCGGCCGGCACCTCGCCCGAATGCGCATCGGGCTCGCTCACCACGGCGCACATGGCCACCGAAGGGTGCGCCAGGAAAGCATCCTCCACCAGGCCGGGGTCGATGTTGTGCGAGCCGCGGATGATCACGTCCTTGGCCCGGCCCGTGACGTGCAGGTAACCCTGCGCGTCGAGATGGCCGAGGTCGCCCGACACCAGCCAGCCGTCATCGAACATGCCCGCATTGCGCGCGGCATCGGTATAGCCCGGGCTGACGTTGGGCCCGCGCAAGACGACCACGCCCGTCTCGCCCGCCGCACAGCACTCGGCCAGCTGCACCTGGCCGTCGCGCCACGGCACCACCCGCACCTGCGTGTAAGGCAGCCGCAGCCCGGCAGAGCCTGGCACGCGCGGCGCGTGGAACGGTTCGATCGAGACCAGCCCCGCGCATTCGGTCATGCCCAGGATGTTGCGCACGGCGATGCCCGTCGCCTGCTCGAAGCGCGCCGCCAGCTCGGTGGGCAGCGGCGAACCGCCGGTGTACGCCACCTGCACGCGCGAGATGTCCGCATCCACCGGCAGGTTGGACAGGCCGGCCAGGATGGTCGGCACGCAGGCCAGCGCCGTCACGTGCTCGCTCTCGCAGAACTTCCAGTAGCTGCGCAGGAACGCCGCGTTGCGCATGCCGGTGACGGTGGGCAGCACCTGGCGCGCGCCGATGGCCAGCAGGGCCAGCCCGTAGACGAAGGCCCCGGCCACGTGGAACAGCGGGAAGCCGTTGACCTCCACCGTGTGCTCGTCGAAGCCGTAGAAGCGATGCGCGAACCAGGACGAATGCGCCTCGTTGCCGTGCGTGTGCTGCACCAGCTTGGGCGCGCCCGTGGTGCCGCCGGTGTGGAACAGCGCCGCGACGCGGTCCGGCCCGAGTTGCGGATCGAAGCCGAGCACGTCCGACTCGCCGGCCAGCTGCTGCTCGAATGTGCCACCGATTGCCAGCACGGTGCGCGACCCCAGCCCCGGCACCTTCTGCAAGGTGGACCACACATCGAGCTCGGCGCATGGCCCGAGCGCGACCACCACCTTGGCGCCGCTCGCCTCCAGCAGCGCGCCGATGTGGTCCGGCTGCAGCATGAAATTGATCGGGCAGGCGCGGCCCGCCACCTGCGCGCCCCACAGCGCGTAATGCGTGGACGGAATGTTCGGCGCGAGGATGGCGACGGCATCCTGCGGACCGACGCCCAGCCGCCGGAACAGGTTGGCGGCGCGGTGGATGTTGGCCAGCAGTTCGCGGTACGAGGTGCGCAGCGGCGCGGTGGCGAGCTCGCCATCCGGCAGGTAGGTGAACGCGGTGCGATCGCCGTAACGCTGCGCCGCCCGCGCGATCAGCCCGTAGGTCGTGCGCGCCGGGATCGCTTCTTCATACGGCGTGCGCTCCAGGGCCTCGATGTCCGCCAGTCCCCGGAAGAAACCAGACATCACGCAAACCCCAGCAACCGCACCGCGTTGCCCTTCAGGATGCCGGGCATCACCTCGGGCTTGAAGCCGGCCTCCTCGAAGTCCTTCATCCAGCGCTCCGGGGTGATCAGCGGGTAGTCGCTGGGGGAAGCTGGGGTGCGCCATCACGATCTGCATGTCGGGGAAGTCGATGGCCACGTCGTCCAGGTGCATCGGGTTGCTGTACTCCAGCCGCAGGCCGCCACCGCAGCGCATGCCCGAGCCGATGCCGCTGTGCCCGGTGTGGAAGATGGTCGGCATCTTGTGCGCGTTGATCACCTCGTAGATCGGCCAGGCCATCTTGTCGTAGGGGTGGTAGCCCTGCACCGTGGGGTGGAACTTGAAGCCCCGGACGCCCTCTTCCTTGATCAGCCGCTCGGCCTCGCGCGCACCCATCTTGCCCTTGTGCGGGTCGATGCTGGCGAAGGCGCACATCATGTCGCTGTTCTCGCGCGCGGCCTGCGCGATCTCCTCGTTCGGGATGCGGCGGCGGCCGAGCTTGGACTCGCTGTCCACCGTGAACATCACCAGCCCGACCTTGATCTTGCGGTAGTACTCGATGGTCTCGGCGATGGTCGGCCGGCGGCTGTTGCGGAAGTACTTGTCCGCAGCGCGGTCGTACTCCTCGCCGTAGTTGTCGAAGGGGTTCCAGCAGCTCACCTCGGCATGCGTGTGCACGTCGATGGCGATGAGGTTCGCGTGGTCCATGGGACGGGTCTCCGGGGGTTCTGGCCTAGGGTAAGTCCTAGGCTTCGGTCCTTGAATTGGTTATCCTTTATAACAATAATCCATCCACTCCGCAAACGGCTCCCATGACCTCCCACCCCGACATCCAGCTCGAAATCGACGGCGACGTGGCCATCGTCCGGCTCAACCGTGCGGCCAAGCGCAACGCCCTGTCCGACAGCCTGATCCTGGGTGTGCGGGCCACCTTCGAGAACCTGCCCTCCAGTGTGCGCGCAGCCGTGCTCGACGGTGCCGGCGACCACTTCTGCGCCGGGCTGGACCTGTCGGAGCTGACGGACCGCGATGCCGGCGCCGGCCTGCACCACTCGCGCATGTGGCATGCGGCGCTCGAAGAGGTGCAGTACGGCCCGGTGCCGGTCGTCGCCGCGCTGCACGGTGCGGTGGTCGGCGGCGGGCTCGAGCTGGCGGCCTCGTGCCACATCCGCGTGGCGGACGAAACCACCTTCTACGCGCTGCCCGAAGGCTCGCGCGGCATCTTCGTCGGCGGCGGCGGCGCGGTGCGCATCCCGCGCCTGATCGGCACGGCCCGCATGACGGACATGATGCTGACCGGCCGGGTCTACCAGGCGGCTGAAGGCGAGCGCGTCGGCTTCGCCCAGTACCTCGTGCCCAAGGGCGAGGCCTTCAACAAGGCACTGGAACTTGCCAAGCGCGTCGCGCAGAACGCGCCCCTGACCAACTACGCCCTGATGCACGCCCTGCCCCGCATCGCCGAGCAGCCGGCCGACCAGGGCTTCCTGACGGAAGCGCTGATGGCCGCCATCGCGCAAAGCGCGCCCGAAGCCAAGCAGCGGGTGCGCGATTTCCTCGAAGGCCGCGCCGCCAAGGTCGGCAAGAGCTGAAATGGACACGACCACGTCCCCTGCCCGTTACCGGCCGCTGCGCTTCGGCGTCACCCGTGCCGTGCTGCGCGACGGCCCCGGCGGCGTGCGCTACGTGCGCGCCGACCAGCCGCTGGAAGGCCACGCCTCCCGCATGACCGACCGCCTGGTGCACTGGGCCGAGACGGCGCCGGACCGCGTGTTCATCGCCCGCCGCGTGCGCAATGCCGACGGCAGCACGGGGGACTGGCACAAGATCACCTACCGCGAGGCACTGGACACCGCGCGGCGCGTCGGCCAGGCGCTGCTGGACCGCGGCCTCGGCCCGGACCGGCCGGTGGCCATCCTGTGCGAGAACAGCCTGGAGCACGCGATGATCGCGGTCGGCTGCCTGTACGCCGGCATTCCCTATTCGCCCGTGTCCTCGGCCTATTCGACCATCAGCCAGGACTACGACAAGCTGCGGCACGTGCTGCAGACGCTGACGCCGGGCCTGGTCTTCACCACCGACGCGGCGCGCTACGGCAAGGCGATCCAGGCCACGGTGCCGGCCGACGTCGAGGTGGTGCTGGGCGAAGGCAGCCTCGAGGGCCGCAAGACGACCCCGCTGCAGCAACTGCTGCAGACCGAGCCGACGCCCGCCGTCGACCGCGCGATGCAGGCCACCGGACCGGACACGATCACCAAGTTCCTGTTCACCTCCGGCTCGACCAAGCTGCCCAAGGCGGTGATCAACACGCACGGCATGTGGTGCGCCAACCAGCAGCAGATGCGGCAGTCCATGCCCGTGCTGGCGGAGGAGCCGCCGGTGCTGGTGGACTGGCTGCCCTGGAACCACACCTTCGGCGGCAACCACAACATCGGCCTCACCATCTACAACGGCGGCACCTACTACATCGACGACGGCAAGCCCACGCCTGCGCTGATGGCCGAAACGCTGCGCAACCTGCGCGAGATCGCGCCGACCATCTACTTCAACGTGCCGACCGGCTTCGAGACGATCGCCCACGCGATGAAGGCGGACCCGGTGCTGCGCCGCAACCTGCTGTCGCGCGTGCGCATGTTCTTCTACTCGGGCGCGGCGCTGGCCCAGCCGATCTGGGACCTGCTGCACGAGGTGCAGGAAGCGGAGATCGGTGAACGCATCGTGATGGGCACGGGCCTGGGCATGACCGAGTCCTCGCCCTTCGCCGTCTTCATCACCAGCCCGGACGTGAAGTCCGGCTACATCGGCCTGCCGACACCCGGCATGGAGCTGAAGCTGGTGCCCACCGAAGGCAAGACCGAGATCCGCTACAAGGGCCCCAACGTCACGCCCGGCTACTGGCGCAACGCCGAGGCCACGGCGGAGTGCTTCGACGAGGAAGGCTTCTTCTGCACCGGCGACGCCGTCCTGTGGATCGACGAGGCCAACCCGCACAAGGGCCTGAAGTTCGACGGCCGCATCGCCGAGGACTTCAAGCTGGCCACCGGCACCTTCGTCAGCGTCGGGCCGCTGCGCGCGAAGATCATCGCAGCCGGCGCCCCGTACACCCAGGACGCGGTGATCACCGGCCTGAACCGCAACGAAGTCGGCGCCCTGCTGTTCCCGACGGTGGCCGTGCGCAAGCTGGCCCCGCACCTGCCGGCCGACGCGCCGCTGAAAGACGTGCTGGAAAGTGCCGCCGTCCAGGACCACTTCCAGGGGGTCGTGGACGCGCTGGCGAAGCAGGCCACCGGCAGCTCCAGCCGGGTGGCGCGCCTGCACCTGATGCACGAGGCGCCATCCATCGACAAGGGCGAAGTCACCGACAAGGGCTCGATCAACCAGCGCGCGGTGCTCAAGCATCGCGACGCGCTGGTGCAGGCCTTCCACGACGACCGCCTGCCCTTCACGCTCAAGCCGCATCAGGAGAAGCCATGAACATCCAGGGACATGCCGCCCTCGTCACCGGCGGCGCCTCCGGCCTGGGTGAAGCGACGGCGCGCGCGCTGGCCGCGGCCGGGGCCAAGGTCGCGGTGCTCGACGTCAACCAGGCACTGGCCGAGAAAGTCGCGGCGGAGATCGGCGGCATCGCTTGCGAATGCGACATCACCAGCCCCGACAGCGTGGCGGCCGCGATCGCCAAGGCTGCCGCGCGGCACGGCCCGGCGCGCATCCTGATGAACATCGCCGGCATCGGAACCGCCAAGCGGGTGGTGCAGAAGGACGGCAGCGCCGCGCCGCTGGAAGACTTCGCCCGCGTCATCAACGTCAACCTGGTCGGCACCTACAACGTCAGCCGGCTGTTCGCCGCGGAGTGCGCCAAGCTGTCCCCGCTGGAGGACGGTGAGCGCGGCGTGATGCTGTTCACCGCCTCGGTCGCCGCCTACGACGGCCAGGTCGGCCAGCAGGCCTACAGCGCCTCCAAGGGCGGGCTGGTGGGCATGACGCTGCCGATGGCGCGCGACCTGGCGCAGCACGGCATCCGCGTGTGCACCATCGCACCCGGCCTGTTCTCCACGCCGCTGATGAAGCAGCTGCCCGAGCCGGTGCAGCAGTCGCTGGCCGCGTCGATCCCGTTCCCGTCGCGCCTGGGCAAACCCGAAGAGTTCGCCCAGCTCGCCTGCCATATCGTCACCAACACGCACCTCAACGGCGAGGTGATCCGCCTCGACGGCGCGCTGCGCATGGCGCCGCGCTGAAACCCTCACCAACCCACGGAGACATAGCCCCATGAAAAAGATCGTGCGTACCCTCGTTGCCGCCGCGGTGGCCCTCGCCACCGCCGGCGCCGCCCTCGCGGACATCAACATCGGCGTCAGCCTGTCGCTGACCGGCCCCGGCTCCGGCCTCGGCATCCCGATGGCCAACCAGTTCAAGCTGTTCCCGAAGGAAATCGCCGGCGAGAAGGTCAACCTGATCGTGCTGGACGACGCCTCCGACCCGGGCAAGGGCGTCAGCAACGCCCGCCGCTTCGTCACCGAGGACAAGGTGGACCTGATCATCGGCTCCTGCCTGACGCCCGTCGCCGGCGCGATGACGCCCGTGGCCACGGAATTCAAGACGGTGCAGCTGGCCGCGTCGCCGGTCGGCGGCGACAGCCCGTGGCTGTTCCGCCTGCCCCAGGGCAACGAGGTCATGGCCTACGCCGTCGTGGAGCACATGAAGAAGCAGGGCATCAAGACCATCGGCTTCCTCGGCTACACCGACGCCTACGGCGAACTGTGGCTCAAGGCCCTCACCCCGCAGGCCGAGAAGGCCGGCATGAAGATCGTCGCCGTCGAGCGCTTCGCCCGCACCGACACCAGCGTCACGCCCCAGGCCCTGAAGCTCACCTCGGCCAACCCCGACGCGATCCTGGTGGTGGCCTCCGGCTCCGGCGCGGCGATGCCGCAGATGGCCCTGGTCGAGCGCAACTTCAAGGGCAAGATCTACCAGACGCATGCCGCGGCCACGCAGGACCTGATGCGCATCGGCGGCGCCAAGGTGGAAGGCACCTACGTCGTCTCCGGCCCGGCGATGGTCGGCGAGCAGCTGCCCGACAACCATCCGTCCAAGAAGGTGGCGGTGGACTTCTTCACGAAGTACGACAAGGCCTTCGGCGCCCCGAACCAGTTCGCCGGCCACTCCTACGACGCCGCCATCGCCCTGGAAAAGGCCGTGCCGATCGCGCTGAAGAAGGCCAAGCCGGGCACGCCCGAGTTCCGCGCCGCGCTGCGCGACGCCTTCGAGACCATGGGCCGCACCGTGTTCGCGCACGGCGTGATGAACTGGACGCCGCAGGACCACTGGGGCTACACGAACGAGACCGGCGTGATGCTGAAGGTCACGGGCGGGAAGTTCGTCGTCGAGAAGTAAGCGGTATGGCTCCTTCCCCCTCTGGGGGAAGGCCGGGATGGGGGCGCTCGCGCGCTGCAGCGCCCCCACCCCAACCCTCCCCCAGAGGGGGAGGGAGGAAATCCAGAACAACGAAACTCCCATGGATCTCTCCATCGCCGGCATCCTCGCGCTGGACGGCCTCACCAACGGTGCCGTCTATGCGCTGCTGGCCCTGGCCACCGTCCTCGTGTTCGCGGTCACCCGCGTCATCTTCATTCCGCAGGGCGAATTCGTCGCCTTCGGCGCGCTGACGCTGGCGCTGCTGCAAACCGGCAAGGTGCCCGGGACCGTGTGGTTCCTGCTGGTGCTCGCCGCAGCCGCCGCCGCCATCGACCTGGTCGACGGCGTGCGCCTGCGCCAGCCGCCCGCACGCGTCGCGCTGAACGTGCTGCGCACCCTGGCCGTTCCCGTCGCCGTGTCGCTGGTCGCCATCTGGGCGGCGCCGCGCAATTTCCCGCTCGTGATCCAGGCCCTGCTGACGCTGGCGCTGGTCACGCCGTTCGGCAAGCTGATCTACCGCCTGGCCTACCAGTCGCTGGCGGATGCTTCCGTGCTGGTGCTGCTGATCGTCTCGGTCGGCGTGCATTTCGCGCTGGTCGGCCTCGGCCTGTTCTTCTTCGGCGCCGAAGGCTTCCGCAACCCGAGCTTCTGGGACGCGCGCTTCAACGTCGGCCCGCTGGCGCTGTCGGGCCAGGCCGTGATCATCTTCCTCGCCTCGGTCGCGCTGATCGTGCTGCTGTACCTGTTCTTCGAGCGCACGCTCACCGGCAAGGCGCTGCGCGCCACCGCCGTCAACCGCGCCGGCGCCCGGCTGATGGGGATCTCCTCCAACAACGCCGGCCAGCTGGCCTTCACCATGGCCGCCTTCATCGGCGCCCTGTCCGGGTTGCTGATCGGCCCGACGACGACCATCTTCTACGACAGCGGCTTCATCATCGGCCTCAAGGGCTTCGTGGCCGCGGTGTTCGGCGGACTGGCCAGCTACCCGCTGGCGCTGGTCGGCGCGCTGGGCGTCGGCCTGCTGGAGAGCTTCGGCTCCTTCTGGGCCAGCGCCTTCAAGGAGGTGATCGTGTTCGCCGCCATCCTGCCGGTGCTGCTGTGGCGGTCGCTGCGCGATCCCCACTCGGAGGAGCACTGACATGCAGGCCCTCCGTCGTTTAGCCTTCCCGGCCTTCGCGCTGCTGATGCTCGCGTTTCCGGCGCTGCCGGTGCCCGACTTCTGGATCACGCAGAGCAACTACATCGGCCTGTACGCGCTGGTCGCGCTCGGGCTGGTGCTGCTCACCGGCGTCGCCGGCCTCACCTCCTTCGGGCAGGCCGCCTTCGTGGGCATCGGCGCCTACACCGCCGCCTTCCTGGCGGTGAAGATGTCGGCGTCGCCCTGGCTGGCGCTGCTGCTCGGCGTCGGGCTCGCGATGGCCGCCGCGATGGTGCTGGGCGCCATCACCCTGCGCATGTCGGGCCACTACCTGCCGCTGGCCACCATCGCCTGGGGCCTGGCGCTGTACTACACCATGGGCAACATGGAGTTCCTGGGCAAGTACGACGGCATCCTGAACATCCCCACCCTGAAGATCTTCGGCTACGACCTGGGCACGGGCCGCGGGCTGCACGTGATGATCTGGGTGTTCGCGCTGCTCGCGGCCCTGGCCTGCACGCACCTGCTGGACTCGCGGCCGGGCCGCGCGATCCGCTCGCTCAAGAGCGGCGCCACCATGGCCGAGGCGATGGGCATCTCGACCTTCAAGGCCAAGCTCACGGTGTTCGTCATCGCCGCCGTGCTGGCGGCCGTCTCCGGCTGGCTGTTCGCCTTCTTCCAGCGCACCGTCAGCCCCAGCCCCTTCGGCATCAACAAGGGCATCGAGTACCTGTTCATGGCGGTGCTCGGCGGCGTGGGCCACGTGTGGGGCGCGTTCCTGGGCGCCGGCGTGGTGCGGATC